>JARLFY010000049.1 GCA_031296325.1 Acidobacteriaceae bacterium
ATGACCGAGCAGGAGATCGCCGACGTCGTCAGTTGGCTCACCTCGCATCGCATCGCAACGCCCGGCCAGCCCTATCAACAGCACCAATAGCAAGCGGAGAGACGTATGAGCGAAGACCAAACCAATCCGACCCCGCCCAGCCACCACGCCACACATGGCGAGATCGCACTCGCCGCGAACGCCGCAGCCAAGGCCGCCGCGCACACCCGCCGCGCCTTCCTCTTCAAGCTCTCACTGGCGATGAATGCCGCAGTCGGCGCGGTTCTCGCCGTGCCGCTGGTTGGCTACCTGCTTGGCCCTGCGATGAAGAAGCCCTCCGAGACCGGCGCGTGGATTCCTCTGGGCAAGCTCAGCGACTTCCCCGTCGGCGAGACGCGTCTGGCCGAGTTTCGCAGCCCCGAGGCCCGCTTCAACGACGGAGACACGGCCAAGGCCGCCTGTTGGGTGCGCCGCATCTCCGAGGACAAGCTACAGGTCTTCGCCATCAATTGCGCTCACCTAGGCTGCCCGGTACGCTGGTTCGCGCAGTCCAAGCTCTTCCTCTGCCCCTGCCACGGCGGAGCCTACTACGAAGACGGACGACGCGCCTCTGGTCCGCCCGAGCGCGGCCTCTTCGAGTACCGCACGGCTCTGGTGGGCGACTCGCTGCTGATCCACTCCGGCGACATGCCAACCTTCACCACCGAGGCCGTCAACAAGCCAAAGCCGTTGATCCAGATCGCTCCGGCATCTTCTACGGATGAAGCACAGGCCGCATCACTCTCTACGAACGGCGCAACTTCGCCAATGAGGTCCAACGAATGGCCAGCCTAAAAGATCGAGCCCGCACCGCTGGCAGCAGACTCTACGATTGGGTTGAGCTGCGCCTCGGCCTCATCAAGCCGCTCACCGAGACGGCCACGCATCCCACGCCGGAGAACAGCGCAAGCTGGCTGTACGTCTTCGGCTCGGCAGCGACCGTGCTGCTCGTCTTGCAGATCGTCACCGGGATACTGCTCGCGCTGGCCTACAGCCCCTCGGCCAACGAGGCTTGGAACAGCCTCGCCCAGCTCAACCACGTCATCCCGCTGGGCTGGTATCTGCGCGCTCTGCATGGCTGGGGATCGGACTTCATGATCGCCATCGTGCTTCTGCACATGGTGCAGGTCTTCCTCTTCGGCTCGTATAAATTTCCCCGCGAGATGACCTGGATCGTCGGCGTGGGTCTGTTGTTACTCACCCTCGGAATGGCCTTCACTGGTCAAGTAATGCGCTTCGATCAGGATGCTTACTGGGGCCTGGGCATCGGCGCTTCGATCTCCAGCCACGTTCCCATCGTCGGGCCGTATCTGGTTCACATGCTGCTGGGTGGGCCGATCATCGGCGGGGCGACGCTCGCGCGCTTCTTCACCCTGCACGTCTTCGTCATTCCCGGGATTCTGCTCGGCGGAGTTGGCCTGCATGTCTGGATGGTTCTGCGCCACGGCGTCAGCGACTGGCCCATGCCGGGGCGCATCGTCAGCCGCTCCACCTACCAACAGCAGTACCACGAGCTGACCGCCAGCACAGGCATTCCCTTCGTTCCCGACGCAGCGTGGAAGGATGGCGTCTTCGCTGCGGCGCTGCTGCTTGCCGTGATGGCCTGTGCCTTCTTCTTCGGCCCATTCGGCCCCGGCGGCATGCCCGACCCAACGATCATTCAGACCGCGCCCAAGCCCGACTTCGCCTTCCTCTGGATCTACGCTCTGCTGGCCTTTCTTCCGCCCTCCATTGAGACGCCGGTGCTGCTGGTCGCGCCGGTAATCGGCATCGCCGGACTGCTGGTTCTTCCCCTCTTTGCCGGCGAAGGTGAACGCCACTGGTCGCGTCGCCCGGTCGCCGTGCTGCTGGTCTCGGTCATCGCAGTGACGCTGGGAATCTTCACGCACCTCGGCACCTACACCCCGTGGAGTCCGGTGATGAGCGCCTGGACCAGCGCTCCGATTCCCGCAAGGCTGCTGGCGAATCGCACTCCGCTGCAACGTCAGGGAGCGCTCGTGCTGCAAGATAAGCAGTGCCGCAACTGCCACGCCATCGCTGGCTCCGGCGGACAGCGTGGCCCTGCACTGGACATGATCGCCTCGCGTATGACCGAGGATCAGATCATCCGTCAGGTGCTGCAAGGCGGCGGCAACATGCCCGCCTACGGCAACGCGCTGAGTCCATCGGAGACCAAAGCTCTCATGCAATTCCTGATGACCCTGCGCAGCGAGGACCTGCCTCCCGCCATCGACTCCTCCACCAAACTCACGCACCCCGGCGAATCTCAGACCGCGCACCCCACTCCGACGCCAAAGAATCCCTAGCCTATGTCCGACGCAGTACGCGACATCTTTGCCGATTGGGAACTGCCCTGGGGGCTGACGCTGGCGGTCGTTCTGCTGGCTGCGCTCTACCTGCGCGGCTGGTTCGCTCTGCGGCGGACGCGTCCTGCGCAGTTCGACACGACGCGGCTGGCTGCCTTCCTCGGCGGACTGGCGTTGTTCTGGATTGCGACCGCCTCGCCGATGGATGGCTTTGCCGACGCGCTGCTGACTGCGCACATGGTCGAACATCTGCTGCTGATGTCGGCGATCCCCATGCTTCTTCTCTATGGCCAGCCGGTGGTGCCGCTGCTGCGCGGTCTGCCTGCGTCGGTGGTTCGCTGGATCGTCGGCCCGTTGCTGCGCGTCTCCGCCCTGCGCAGTCTTGCCGAGTGGCTGGTCTCGCCCGCCATCGCGTGGCTTGCGATGAACCTTGCGTATCTCTGCTGGCACATCCCGTCGGCCTACAATCTCGCACTGGAGAACGAGACCGTCCACGGCATCGAGCATCTCTGCTTCCTCGCCACATCTCTGCTCTTCTGGTGGACGATCCAGCGCCCATGGCCCGCCGCCGCGCGCCCCAACGACTGGGGAGCCATCATCTATCTGGCTCTCTCCGACGTAGTGATGACGCTTCTCTCGGCCTTTCTGGCCTTCTGCGACCGCCCCGTCTACAGCTTCTACGTTGAGCATCCCAACCCGTTCCATTTTCCCGTGCTGGAGGATCAGGTTCTCGGCGCGGTCATCATGTGGGTGCTTGGCTCGTTCGCGTTTCTTATTCCCGCAATGCTGATTACTCTGCGTCTGTTGTCTCCAGAGCGCAGGCGCGTGCAGTAGACCGTTTTCGGTAATGGTGTAGACCGCCGTGGAGCGAGAAAAAGCAGATTCCTACGCTTCGCTACGGAATGACAAACAATAGACGCTACGGAATGACAACCAAAATGGCTAACGCACAAAGATTGTACAAACCACATTCAACGCAGCATACTTAAATGATGCAATGCTGCGAGGATGTCGCCGTTGTCTCCGATTCTGATCTGCCTTTGAGCAATACAAGACGAACTCTGGCAGTGGCTTTAGCTGGTTTCTGCGCCTTTCTCGATCTCTACGCGCCGCAGCCGCTGCTTCCCGAACTATCCAGAAACTTCCACAAGTCTCCCGGCCAGATCAGCCTTCTGGTAACGATCTCGACGCTCGCCGTAGCGCTTGCCGCGCCCTTCGTCGGCACTCTCTCCGACCGCTGGGGACGCAAGCGGATCATCGTTCCGGCAACTCTTCTGCTGGCCGTTCCGACGCTTCTGGCCGCCACAGCCGGCAGCTTTGGTCAGCTTCTCTTTTGGCGGCTCTGGCAGGGAGTCTTTACTCCCGGAGTCTTCGCCGTCACCGTCACCTACATCAATCAGGAGTGGAAGAGCGGCGCAGGTGCGGCGATGTCCGCCTACGTCTCTGGAACCGTTCTGGGCGGCTTTGCCGGACGCAGTCTGGCCGCCGTTGTTGCGGCGCACTTCAACTGGCAATGGGCGTTCCTCCTGCTCGGCGGACTCAATCTTCTGGGCGGACTGGCCATCTGGGCCTGGCTCCCCACCGAACGCCGTAGCGAGCGCGAACCCTCCGACGGACTCTTTTCCTCCATGTGGAGTCATCTGCGGAATCCGCAGTTGCTGGTCACCTACGTCGCCGGATTCTGCATCCTCTTCTCGCTTCTGGGAACCTTCACCTACGTCAACTTTTACCTTGCCGCGCCGCCCTTTCGTCTGGGCACCGGAGCCTTGGGACTGGTCTTCGTCGTCTATCTGGTGGGTGCGACTCTGACCCCGCTGGCGGGCCGCTGGATCGATCGTCTAGGCCATCGCGTCTCCTTTGCCGCAGCGATGCTTCTGGCCATCGCCGGAAGCCTTATCACGTTGAACCATCATCTGGTCGCCGTCTGCGCAGGATTGGCCATCTTCTGCACCGGAATCTTCATTGCGCAGTCTGCGGCCAGCTCGTTTATCGGATCGATTGCAAAGACCGCCAAGGCTCTGGCCGTGGGACTTTATGTCAGCTTCTACTACCTTGGAGGAAGTTTTGGCGCCGCCGTTCCGGGAACGATGTGGTCGTGGGGCGGATGGCCCGCCTGCGTCGGCCTGATTGTCTGCGTTGGCCTGACCGCGATCGCTCTGGTCTGGACTCTCTGGCCAACCACCGCAGACCTGCGCGACAAAGACCTTCCAGATAAATACTTTGGCACCTTCGAGAATTGACCAGACCAGAATTGAATGGAAAGCAAATTGTCATTCTCAGCGCAGCGAAGAATCCCCGTATTCTGCTCGTGCCGCGACACTCTACCCCGTCAGTAAAGATGCTTCAGCCTCTGAGGAAATGCCAAGCACTTGAGCATCCGTACATTCCATACCCCTTTGCCGCAAGGAATTCCGCCCAAACCAAACCTTCGTCGCTCGCCTACGTCCTATACTTGGTAGACAGTGAACCTTATTGACTCAATCCGTTGCAGTGCTCTCCTGCTTTTGCTGACAGGTCAGGTCGCGTTCGCCCAGACCTCTGTCCTGCCCGCAACCCCCGTCACCAACGCCCAGCAGCCCGTTGTCGGCGTCAGCACGATTCCACAGCCTGCAACCACGCCCGCGCAGCCTGCCGCAAAACGTGCGCAGGTCGACTATTCCGCAGGCCAGCTTTCGATCACTGCCGACAACTCCAGTCTCAACCAGATTCTGCGCGAGGTCGTCCGCAAGACCGGGGTGAAGATCACCGGCGGCGTCAGCGACGAGCGCGTCTACGGCAAGTACGGACCGGGTTCCCCCAGCAAGGTCGTCGCCAAACTGCTCGAAGGAACCGGCAGCAACATTTTTCTGCGTGAGACCTCCTCGCACACCCTCTCCGAGCTGATCCTGACCCCGCGTCAGGGAGGGCCAACTCCGCCCAGTCCAAACGCCCCCGGAATAGCCGACGATGACGACCAACCCGCCCAGCCTCCGTCCACCCCGCAGAGTTCTGGACCACAACCCCCTCCGCCCAACGGGACGCCACACCAGCCCATGCTGCCCGCATACAACAGCGCAAATACACCCTCCTCGACCAACACAAGTACGGATCCGAGCCAGAGTTCACAATCTCCCGGCAACCTTCCGCCGCCGCCAAACGGAGTCATCTCCCCGCCACAGATCGAACAGCGACTACAGCAACTACAGTCGCGACAGCCAGACTCTCAGTAAGTCTCCACATGGAAACTGTGTACCGATCTATGCAACGGCTTGATCGTCGATAAGATGGGGTTGCGCGCGCGTCACAGTGTAATGCGGGTAGACTATTGTTCAGGATGCCACTTGCTGGAATTATCTCGAAACCCCTGAAGCATGAGTTGGGTAAGATTCTGCCTGAGCTGCGCGCATGGCTTGTAGAACGCGGCTGGAGTTGCGTCTTCGACTGCGAGAGCGCGGCGTATCTGCGCGAGAACTCTGCAAATGCAAGCGCAGCGGTAAAGGACGAGGACTGCGTGTCGCGCGCCGAGATGGCCAAACTTGGGCCGGATCTGGTGATTGTGCTGGGTGGCGACGGAACGCTGCTGGCCGTGGCGCGGGCCTTCGCTCGCACCAACATTCCTCTGCTCAGCGTGAATCTTGGATCGCTGGGATTTCTCACTGAAGTTCCGCTCAGCGATCTCTACGCCACGCTCGAGGCCTGGAGCGTGGGCACCGCCGCCATCGAACGGCGTAGCCTGATCCACGCCGAACTCTTCTGCGCAGGAGAACGCACGCGTAAGTGGGATGCGCTCAACGACGTCATCGTCGCCAAGGGAACCATCGCGCGTATGGCCGACTTAGCGGTCGAGATCGATCAGCAGCCGGTGGCAACCTTCCGCGCCGATGGAGTCATTCTCTCCACTCCAACAGGATCGACGGCCTACAACCTCTCGGCGCATGGCCCTATCGTCATGCCCACGGTCAACGCCATGGTGGTGACGCCAATCTGCCCGCATCTGCTGACGATTCGCCCAATCGTCGTTCCGGGAGAATCGACGATCAATGTACGCGTGATGGGAGCGCCGTGTGAAGCCTACCTGACCGTGGACGGGCAGGAGGCTGTCTCCATGCGGGTCGGCGACGAGGTTCACTGCTGGCGCAGCGAGTACAGCGTTCGCCTGCTGCGACTACAGCCCAACGGACTCTTCAACGTCCTCCGCTCCAAGCTGAAGTGGGGCGAACGGTAGAGCGACTAGAGCGTATTCATCGTTACTACAGTGCAGGTTGACATTGTCATTCTGAGCGGAGCGAAGAATCCCCGTATTCGTCCGTGCCGCGAGACATTACACTTCATTGAAAATGCTCAGAGCCTACGATCCGGCGATGTGCCCAATTCCCACGCCGATGATGTAGGTGACGGCTCCTTCGAGCGCGCCGACCCCGGTCATCTCCAACCCGCTCGACCACCAGGAACGAATCGTAATCAGCGACTTGGATGCACCCACCGCAAAGTGCGCGATCAGCGAGATGATTGCCGCAACAACGATCGCCGGAATTCCCGACATAAAGAAGAACGGAACCACGGGAATGAACGCTCCAACAGCGGTTGAGAGAGCGCCCGAGGTCGCCGAGACCCACGGATTGCTCAGCCCATCCTCGGTCATATGCAGACGTTCTTTGGCCAACGCCTCTACCAGCCGCTCCTTCTTCTCGGCGATGTGGCCGACGAAGTGGTCTGCATCCTCGGCGGTCAGCCCGCGTACCTGATAGGTCAACGAGAGCAGTTCTCGCGCCTCGGCCTCGTTGTATTCGACGGCCTCGCGCTCACGGGCAAACTCGGCCTCGAAGATCTCGTTCTTGCTCTTTGACGCCAGATACGCTCCCGAACCCATTGACAGCGCGCTGGCGATCATTCCCGCCAGTCCTGCGATCAGCACATAGTGCGCTCCGCTGGCGTTCTGCTCTGTAGCTCCGGCGACTCCAGAGACGATGCCGAAGATCGCGCCCAGACCGTCGTTGACGCCGTAGATCGCATCGCCAATCCAGTCTGCGGCCTTCGGCTTATCCTTCTCGCGCGCGGCCACCAGTTGATCGAGGGCGCGTTTGGCCTCCTCCGGCGCGAGCGGCGTCTGGGGAACGTGGTGGCGGATCAGGTTGCCCAATGTGCTGTAGTGGTCGCGCTCGTCCTCCAAAACCTGTTTGAGGATGGCGATGCTTCCCTTGTCGCCCAGATCTTCAAGTTGCTTGCCATAGCGTGCAATGTCGCGGGTCTCGTCGAGTTCCAATCGACGCAACGCCAGATCGAATCCCCCGATGCGGTTGGCCAGCGAGTCGGCATCCCCAGCCTCGCCGCCGTCATACTCCGGCACATCGGCGCCCAACTCCTTCAGACGCGCGGCCCAGAGATCGGCGTGGTGCTGTTCGGCCAGCGCCATCGCATACAGTGCGCGGCACTGCTGCGGATCGATCGCACGCATCGAAAGCGCGTTGTAGGTGTGGTACCCCCGCATCTCCGCCTGCCAGTTGCCGCAGAGCGCCTCGATAATCTCTTTTTTGTCCCGATCGTCCATATCGTACCAGTGTGCCACGAAAGCCAGAACCTGTCCGCAATTTTCTTGCTTCAGTAAACAGAAATCGCTGGATCATTGGGAATATCCCCAACAACGAGCAGAATAGAATTGAATGGGGAGATTTATCATGCAAGCCAAACCAACCAAAGTTGTCGCATTCAACGGAAGCGCCCGCAAGGGAGGAAACACCTCCATCCTGCTTCGTTATGTTCTTTCGGAACTGGAAAAAGAAGGCATCGAGACCGAGCTGATTGAGATGAGCGGGGCAAAAATCCACGGTTGTCTATCGTGCCGCGAGTGTTCCAAGCGCAAGGATCACCGCTGCGGACAGATCAACGACATGGGCAACGCCTACATCGAAAAGATGGAGCATGCCGACGGAATTCTGCTCGGTTCGCCTACCTACGTCGCCGACGTCACGCCGGAGATCAAGGCGCTGATGGATCGCGCCTGCCTGGTCTCCAAGTCGAACGGCGGATTTCTTCGTCACAAGGTTGGAGCCGCAGTCGTCGCCGTACGCCGCGCCGGTGGAATCCACACCTTCGACTCTCTCAATCACTTCTTCCTCATCAGCGAGATGATGATTCCCGGCTCGACCTACTGGAACATCGGCTATGGCCGCGAGATCGGCGACGTAGAAAAGGATGAAGAAGGAATTGAGACAATGAAGGCTCTCGGCCAGAATATGGCTTGGCTGTTGAAGAAGATCAAGAGCTGACGTTGCGAGCCAGCAGTTCAAACTGAGACAAGAGCCGACCACGGATTAACACGGAGGATCAATTTGGTTTGTCATTCCGTAGCGTAGCGGAGGAATCTGCTTTCACTCGCTCCACGACGGTCTACATCATTCCCCCGAAATGCTCTATCGATCGTCGTCTATATATCGATGCCGTCCGACAAGGAATGACCCAGCTGCGATATGGGGGCATAGCTCTTTCTGTGATGTATTGTGGGGCCGCACATCTCAATGGCGCTGAGGTGTGCGGCGGTTCCATAGCCAACGTTCTTCTCCCACTTGTAATCGGGAAACTTCTTTGCCAGCCGGAACATGATCTTGTCGCGAAAGTCCTTTGCCACGATCGAAGCGGCGGCGATCTGCGGAACCTTGGCATCTCCCTTCACCACCGCCACGCAGGACATGGGGAGATGCGGCGGAATCGCCAGCCCGTCAACCTGCACAGGAGCGTCGATCTTCAACCCCAGAATCGCCCTGCGCATCGCCGACAGAGTGGCTGGCCGTATTCCTATTTTGTCGATCTGAACGGCGGACGAGGTTGCAACGGAGACGCATGCCACCTGACGAATGGCGATTGCAAGCGAATCCCGCTTCTTGCGGGTGAGCTTCTTGCTGTCATCCAGAGTTGCAAACAAGGCCGGAGGTATAGACTGCGGATCGAACCACACCGCTGCCGTGACCACAGGTCCGCAGAGAGCCCCGGTTCCGACCTCATCACAGCCAATCAGGATCGCATACTCAGCAATGGCTGCGGGATCGAACGGCATTTCTCTCTCCTCCAACAATTTCTTCAACAAAGGCCTTCAAAGCTCCGCAGAAGAACATTGATTCCAGACACTTTACCAGTATTTCATTTTAATTCAGCGCTTTACAGCAGGCAACCAAACTCAAGCCCTTTGCATTTAATACTTTAAGGCTTATAGGCGGAGAGGGATACAGCGAAGTGACCGTAGCCGTAATTCTGCGGAGATCGATGGCAAAAGATTTCTATAGCCGATTGCATCGAATGCGGAGTACTATTCGTTCGCACGAGGTTCTCAAACTAGCCGTCTTCCTCTTCAGGGGGGTACGCCATGACCCGATGTACGCTACGCAGCATCTTCACCGTCCTGATCTACGCAGGAGTCGTAATCTTCCTCTTTCCGTACCTGATCGGACGTCTCACTCACGTGGAGTTCTACGCTCTGGTCGGTCTTGGTCTGGCCGCTGTCAGCGGCATTCTACGTTGCTGCTTTCTGGAAGGCGACTGCACGGATCGACTCCCCAGTCGACCCGATTATCGCCCGCCGATGCAGCATCATAGTTCACTAACCCCGCATCATCGTTAGCTGACACAGCGTCGCCTACTGCTTCCCTGCTTCAGTGCGCAGAGTTTATCCGCGCACTGGAGGAGATTTTGCAGCGATAGCCGTGCTGTTTCTCGCAAGCGCATTTACACTCGAACACAGCACTTATGCGCCTGCTTACTCGATACATTCTTCGCGAGGTCGTCTCCTACGCTCTGCTGGGCGCGGTTCTCTTCACGTTTGTGCTGTTCATGCGCGACCTGCCGAAGATTCTGGAGCTGGTGGTTCGCGACTCCGCATCGCTCACTGACGTTGCACGGATCTTCGCCTACACCCTGCCCAACACGCTGACCGTCACGCTGCCGACCGCCGTTCTGGCAGGAATTCTGCTGGGCCTGAGCCGTCTGGCCGCCGACAGCGAGATCACCGCCATGCGAGCCTGCGGCATCGGCGCGCTGGCGTTCGTTCGCATTGTCTCTGTTCTTGGCTTTGCTGCGCTCACCCTCGGGCTGGTCAACGCGCTGTACTTTGCGCCGCGCGCAGCCGGAGATCTGCTCAAGCTGGAGGATCAGCTCAAGAACTCGCAGGCCTCCTTCGAGATTCAGCCGCGCGTCTTCTACGAGGACTTTAAGAACTACGTTCTCTACGTTCAGGACGTTCATCCTGCCGACGGAGCAGCAACCTGGCGTCACGTCTTCCTCGCTGATCTGACGCAGCCATCCAATCCCAACGTCACGACCGCAGATCAGGCTCTGGTCTCCAGCTCAGGCAGCGCCAGTCCGCAGGGTCTGCAACTGCACCTGATGAACGGTGGAAAGCACGAGATCTCCTCCACCAATCCCAACCAGTACGACATCTCGACCTTCGCCTCGACCGACGTTCCCATCCAGATCGACAATCAGGACGACACTCACATCTCGCGCAGCGATACACCGCTGCACGCGCTCTCGATGGGCGAACTCTGGCAGCGCATACGCAGCAAAGGCTCCAGCAGCCGCATCGCATTGCTCAACAAACGCGCCGCCAGCATTGAGCTGAACACGCGCTTCTCCTACCCCTTCGCCTGTCTGGTGCTGATGCTGATCGGAGTTCCGCTGGGCATCTCCTCCAAGCGCGGAGGCAAAAGCACGGGAGTCGTTCTGACTCTTCTGCTGGTCTTCGCCTACTATCTGCTGTCGGAGCTGGGAGTCGGCTTTGCCAAATCTGGCAAGCTGTCGCCTGTTCTGGGAGTCTGGGGCGCAAACCTCCTCTTTACAGCCTTTGGCGTCCTTCTGCTGCAACAGTTGGCTGGAGCTGGAGCCATTCTCCAGCTCTTCAGCTCCCTCGGCGCAGGCTCGGGAAGAAAGCTCTCGCAGATTGCTCCCGCGCGCATTCTCACAACTCTGAAGCGAGTCACTCGCAACCAGGCGGATTCAGTCTGTGGCTCGGAAGACGGCGAGATCCACCCAGTCTCCAGCGCATCCTTCAACGGTCACAACGCGCAACACTATGCCCCAACCCTCATCCAACGCATGAGGAGCCTCTTCAAGACCAGCTTTCCCCTGCTGCTGGACGAGTACGTTCTGCGCGCCTATGCCACGAACTTCCTCTTTTCGCTCGGAGCCTTCGCTCTGCTGTACGTCGTCTTCACCTTCTTCGAGCTGATCGGCGACATTGTTCGCAACGGCACAGCGCTGATTACGGTCGGCGACTATCTGCTCAACCTAGTCCCCTACATTCTGAACTCGGTCACTCCGCTGTGTTCCCTGCTGGCCGTACTCATCACCTTCAGCACACTCAGCCGCACCTCCGAGCTGACCGCGATGAAGGCCACTGGAATCAGCCTCTACCGCGTCGTTGCGCCGGTCTTTGTGCTGGCCGCGATTCTTGCCGCAGCCCTCTTTACCTTCGATGAGAGCTATCTGCCAGCGGCGAATCGGCGTCAGGAGTCGTTGCGCGCACAGATCAAGGGCAAGCCGGCGCAGACCTTCCTGCGTCCCGATCGCAAGTGGATCTCCGGCCAGTCCGGCAGCGCGGCCACGCCCGACCACATCTTCTACTATCAGGCCTTCGATCCCGATCGCAACATCTTCGCCAACCTCACCGTCTTCGAGTTCAATCCGCAGAGCTTCACTCTGGTTCGTCGCATCTACAGCGCCGACGCCCGATGGAACGCAGGCACTGGAGTTTGGGACTTCGACAATGGCTGGCAGCGCAGCTTCGACGGCCAGAACGGAGAGACCGTCGCCTCCTACCAACCCTTCAAGGTTGCGTCGTTCCCGGAGATTCACGAGCAGCCCAGCTACTTCAAGAAAGAGGACAAGCAATCGCAGGAGATGACCTACAGCGAGTTGACGCGCTACATCGACGACCTGCGACAGTCCGGCTTTGACACCGTTCGCCTGCGCGTACAGCTTGATCGCAAGATCGCCGACCCGGCCATCACGCTGGTCATGGCGATTCTGGCCGTCCCCTTTGCCGTCTCCATGGGCAAACGCGGCGGACTTGCTGGCATCGCCACCGCCATCGGAGTCGCCATCTCCTACTGGGTCGTTGCGGGCATCTTCAGCTCCATGGGAGAGATTGGGACGCTGCCTCCACTGCTCGCCGCCTGGTCTCCCGACCTGCTCTTTGGCATCGCTGGCTCCTATCTTCTACTTCGCACTCCCACCTAACCCTGAATTCCTGTAAATTGGTAGTCGATATGAAAACCACCTTTACTCTCTCCGCCCTCGCCTTCGCTATCGCGGTACTTCCCGTCTCCGCGCAAACCGCCAGCCCAGCCACCGCATCGGCTGCGCCAGCCAAAAAGACGGTATCCACCGTGAAGAAGCCCGTAGCCGCGACCGCTTGCGTCAAGCTGCCGGAGATCTCCGCGAAGGTTCCTGCGCTTCCCGCTGGACAGCCCTGCGCCAAGCCGATCTACACCATCACTTCCACCTCTCCGGCCAAGCTCAGCGACGTCTCGCCGCTGTTTGCCGACAGCATCCGAGAGACCCTTGGAATCCAGCCCGTCACCTTCACGCTCAGCTATATTGACGTCAAGGTCGGAACCGGCGAGTTGGCTGCACCACACAAGTCGTACTCCGTAAAATACACGGGCTACCTTGCGGATGGCACCAAGTTCGACTCCTCCGAAGATCATCCGGATAAGGCCGCCTTCGTCCTTCGGCAAGGCCAGCATGAGGTCATTCCCGGCTGGGACACCGGCTTCTACGGAATGCGCATTGGTGGCAAGCGTCGCCTCTTCATTCCCTGGCAGCTTGCCTACGGAACAGCTCCCCACGGAAATATTCCGGGAAAGTCTGAGCTGATCTTCGACATCGAACTGGTCGGCCAGAGCGACAAAGCTCCCGAGCCGCCCGCAGCCGCAGTTCGCCCCAACGTACAGCCAGGCACGATCAAAGTAGCACCGGCCCCCGCAGCAGCTCCTGCCACACCGAAGCCAGCGACACCAGTGACGGCACCAACGCCGACAACCGCTCCTGCGTCGCCAGCTCCGACCACGCCGAAGCCCTAACCACGATCTGAAACCGAACAAAGAGCCGGGAGCCGACCATTGCTCCCGGCTCTTCGTTCCAGACCTTCCGCACACGCTGCAAGAATCGAGTCTCCCCAATGCTGGATCAGATCCGCCCGCTCTTCCCGTATCTCAAGCGCTATCGCAAGAGCCTCGCCTGGGGAGGCGTCTCTGTTCTTTGTTACAACTCGGCCCGCGTTCTGATTCCACCGATCATTGGCCACGCCGCCGACCAGATGCAGCACGGAGCCACCCACGCCAGCATCCTGCTCTCTGCGCTCCGCCTAGTCCTCACTGCGGCCGTCGCCTCGTTCTTTCTCTATCTCACTCGCCAGATCCTGATTGGAGCCTCGCGCGAGATTGAGTTCGATCTGCGCAACGATCTCTTCGCCAATCTCGAACGCCAGTCGGCCAGCTTCTATCAAACCCACCGCACCGGCGACATCATGGCCCGCGCCACCAACGACCTGAACGCCGTCCGCCAACTGCTCGGCCCGGCGATCATGTACTCGGCCAACTGCGTCTTCTTCACCCTCTTCGCTCTGCCGTTTATGATCCGCTACAGCCCACGGCTGACCCTCTGCGCCTTTGTGCCGCTGCCCATCGCGTCGCTGCTGATCCAGAACTTCGGCCAGCGCATCCATCGCCGCTTCGAGCGCATTCAGGCAATGTTCTCCGAGATCACCGCCCACGCGCAGGAGAACTTCTCCGGCGCGCGCCTGATCCGCGCCTTCGCGCAGGAGGACGCCGAGATCGTCCGCTTCGAGCGCGCCAATCAGGAGTACATCGGGCGCAGCCTGCATCTGGTTCGCCTGATGGCGATGCTCTGGCCCTCGCTGGAGTTCGTCCTTGGCTTCTCGCTGGTCATCACCCTGCTGGTTGGCGGCCACGAGGTCGCCAGCCACCGCATCTCCGCCGGAGACTTTCTCGCCTTCAACGTCTACATGGTGATGCTCACCTGGCCGATGATCGCCGTCGGCTGGGTAGTCAACATCTTCCAGCGCGGCACGGCCTCGGTTCTGCGCATCGACGAGCTTCTAAAAGTGCAGCCCTCCATCGCCGACGAGCCAGCGACAGCCGAAGGTCCTCCTATATCATCCAGCCCTTCGATGTCATCCAGCCTTTTTTTTCCGTTGTCATCCCGCAGCGCAGAGGAGGGATCCGCTTCCCTTTCGCCGCATCCCCCCATCCAAGGCCGCATCACTCTGCGCAACCTGAGCTTTGCCTACGCCCCGGATCTTCCCACGGTTCTGCACAACATCAATCTCGATATTCCCGCAGGCAGTTCGCTGGCCATCGTAGGCCCGACCGGATCGGGCAAGTCAACTCTGGTCAGCCTGATTCCGCGCCTCTACGACGCCGTTGCGGGGAGCCTGCTCATCGACGACCTTCCCCTGCGCAGTTATCCGCTGGCCAAACTGCGCGCCGCCATAGGCTTCGTTCCGCAGGAGACCTTTCTCTTCTCCGACACCATTGCCAACAACATCGCCTTCGGAGTCCCCGAGGCCAGCGCGCAGCAGATCGAAGCCGCCGCCACCACGGCGCACATCGCCACCGAGATTCTCGACTTCCCGCGCGGCTTTCAGACGCTGGTCGGCGAGCGCGGCATCACCCTCTCCGGCGGACAGAAGCAGCGCACCGCCATCGCCCGCGCCCTCATCCGCGAGCCACGCATCCTGATTCTGGACGACGCTCTCGCCTCGGTCGACACCTACACCGAGGAACGCATCCTCAGCGGCCTGCGCTCGGCCATCGAGGGGCGCACGACGATCTTTATCTCCCACCGCATCTCGACGGCGCGCAACGCCGACCGCATCGCCGTCCTGGTCGAGGGACGAATCGCCGAGCTTGGAACCCACGACGAACTCCTCTCCCGCAACGGCTACTACACCGCCCTCGCCGAAAAACAGCAGCTAGAAGAAGAACTCGCCGTCACCTCCTAGCACAACCAACAATCCCATCCACTCAACCAATCGGTGTTTCAGAAGAGTACAGTATATTCTGTTGCAATTACCGACAAGAACTGCCGTATAGGCAAATCAATCAAGATAGTACACTCCCTTGACAGTGGAACGAGGTCAAGGCGTAGTGTCGGAGTGCCGTTGTTCAAACCTGATTCAGAATTATCTCAGTGAAGCAAGTTTAGCGTATCTCATTAATTTCTTATGCGGAGGCTCTTTTGGGGAAGTCGATTAAGATTCGTAAGCTCAAAGACATTAAAGCTCTGGATTTCGAGATTCCTAATCCTGGAGTTCACCTTCTGGCAGGTTCAAACGGCTCGGGAAAAACTACTCTTCTCGCATGTTTACGGCGACTTTGTCATGCGAACGCGTTCCAGTTCCATTTTTTGAGTTCACTACAATCTAATCGGCTTAACAATTTCAATGAAGCTGAAGTCACCTACACTCTCAATGATGAATCGGTGACCTACGCCTATGCAGGGGAGCGATGGGTACCAAGGCCACGGCGATCAAGCAATCTGCTTCATAGCTTCAATTATCCTGATGTACTATATGTTGGGGCAACAGCCTCGCGAATCACTCCGCGCCCGGAAGACTTCAGTCCCGCCAAGCTTAAGTCTGCTCCATCAACGGTTATCAAAGCGGCTAATTCCATCTTTGAGACAAATAGGTTCTCTGAGCTAAAAACGATTAACCTTAAAACTGGAAACAAGAATCAAGCATTCGTACTTATTGATCGCCGTCCAGAGCAGGCAAAAAACTACTATTTTTCAGAGAAGAACTTCAGTCTAGGTGAACTTTGCGTACTGAAGCTACTTCGGGAATTAAACAACTGCCATAATGGAACACTTGTGCTCATCGATGAGTTGGAAATTGCTTTGCACCCTAAGGCACAGATTGGCCTGATTCGCTACCTAGAACAACTTGCCAAGGAAAAAGCATTGACGGTCATCGTTTCGACACATTCTGTTACGCTCCTCAAAAGCGCCAACAGAAACAAAATTACCTTTTTGGAAAAGATGGAGGATGGCAATACGGCGGTTTTTAGCAATTGTTTCCCTGCTTACGCTCTTGGTGGAATTTCAATGTCGGAAGAACGCATTCCAGATAGTGTTATCTACGTTGAAGATGAGGCCGCACGCACAATTACTGAAATACTATTGCGGTTATGTATCAACGATAAGTATGCTCGGGATGCTGCCCCGCCGACGATCAGAGTTCTTCCAGTCGGAGATTACAACAATGTCGTGCGCTTTAGAGACAAGAACAAAGCCGTCCTCCCTGACTATGTAAAACAATGGATTCTACTCGACAAGGATGTCGAATCAGATATCGTCAACGCCATGAATGCATCGAGTGAGAGTCCCATGCGGGATGCTTTTCACCGAAATAGTGCCATTATCCGCTATCTCCCATTTACTCCAGAGGTGGCCTTGATAAAGCATCTTGAAACAAAAAACACTGATGTACGGCTTGCGCTTCGCGAGAAATACATCAATCAGCAAATACAGATTCCGCTATCGATGCTGAAAACCACCAACGTGGATGGATCGGGACTAAGGAAAGAATGTAAACAGTTGTTGCGGAAAATCGTTGAGCATATTCGAAGTGAAACGAAGAATGAATCAGATGAACGCATTGCAGAGTTTCTATACGAAAGCCTTGCTAATTGCTTCTATAGAGATGATAAACCGCAAACGCTGCAAGTCTTTGGTCCAATCATTGGATAAAGGCAGCAAGTAATAGGAGAGCTGGCTTCTCACCGACACTTTTCAGCTACTCACCTACTCCGCCACGCCCAGTACCTTGACGATGATTCGCTTGCTTCGCTGGCCGTCGGCCTCGGCGGGGAAGATTCGCGGCCAAGTCCTCAGTCAGAATCATGAAACCGGGCACGAGTCAGAATCCTGAACTCGTGCCCGGTTCTCTTCTACCGCGCTCTCTGCTTCAGATCGCCAGTGCTGCAACGGCCTTTTCGCCATTGGGTACGGCATCGGCGGCAAGCGACGGGACGTTCGTGCCCTCTGCCCTGACGGTTTGCACATCGTCGATTCCAAGGAAGCCTAGAATTTGGCGAAGATAAGGTTCGACCGTATCAAACGGCTTCCAAGGCCCCTCGCTATAGACTCCGCCGGAGGAAAGCACCAGAATCGCCTTCGTATCTTTTGCCAGCCCCACCGCCCCGGTCTCTGTGTAGTTGAAGGTCTTGCCGGCGCGCACAATGTGGTCAACCCACGCCATCAGTGAAGACGGGATGGCGAAGTTCCACATGGGGCTGGC
>JARLFY010000050.1 GCA_031296325.1 Acidobacteriaceae bacterium
ACTCAAAGCTGCTGCATGAAAAAGGCTATGGAAGTATGGAAATCGCTGCGCGATTCCCACACTCCCACAGCCTCGACGACGACGGGATGAAATCAATCAACCCAGCACTTATGGGATACGCATTCTGAGGGCAAGGTCAATTGTCAGGGTTGGCAAAGTATACGATGGCTTCCTGAAGGCTCTTGGGTTCGGCGTTCATAATGTCCCTCACTATCTAAATATTAGCCAAAAACAGTGGTGGAGTCAAGGTAATTATTGCCCTCATTAGAGCATTTTCGGTAATGGTATAGACCGTCGTGATGCGAGAAAAAAGCAGATTCCCTTCGGGAATGACAAAAATAGTTGGGAATGAAAGATGAATTTGGTCTACAGTAAGGGGAAACAGCTCTAAAACGAAGCCGCTTATTCAGTGGGCTGAAGCCCACTGCTGCCTCCGAGAGGCAACGGAAAAAGATCTCGATCTGAGTGGTTTAACTTCCCACCCACCGCGATGAAGCCGCACCCGGGACCTAGAAACCTGCACGCGGTATCCGGCAAAACAGATTCCTCCACTTCGCTACGGAATGACAAACAAAATGCGCCTGTTCTATGCGCCGAAGGCTAGATCGATGAGAGTCTTCTCCTCCATGGCGTGGGCCTTGGCCGAGCCGGTCGCCGGACTGGCGCTGGCAGAGCGTTTTACACTGAGCACGGCGCGGTCGGCGGCCATGCGGCGCAGGTGAGGCAGGACGTAGGTGAGCGCGCCCATGTTGGCCGGCTCCTCCTGCACCCAGACGATCTCGCTGGCGTTGGGATGCTGATCGAGCGCGGCCTGCATCTCGGCCTCGGGCCAGGGATAGAGCTGCTCCAGAAAGATGATGGCGACCGAGCGATCCCTGCGCCGCTCGCGTTCGGCGCGCAGGTTGTGGCCGATCTTGCCGGAACAGACAAGCAGGCGGCGCGGCGCGGCGACCGAGTCGTCGGGCAGGACGTTGCGGAAGCGCGGAGCGGAGAAGTCGGCGAGGGGCGAGGCCGCATCGGCATTGCGCAACATGCTCTTCGGCGTGAAGACGATGAGCGGCTTGCGCCACGCTCGCATCGTCTGGCGACGCAGCAGGTGGAAGTACTGCGCGGCGGTGGAGGGCTGGCAGATCTGGATGTTGTCTCCGGCGGCAAGTTGTAGATAGCGCTCTACGCGCGCGCTGGAGTGCTCCGGGCCTTGCCCCTCGTAGCCGTGCGGGAGGAGCAGAACCAGACCGGAGAGCAATTTCCACTTGGCCTCGCCCGCCGCAATGAACTGGTCGATGATGATCTGCGCGCCGTTGGCGAAGTCGCCGAACTGTGCCTCCCAGAGGACGAGGACTTCGGGACTGTCGCGCGAGAATCCGTACTCAAAGCCGAGGACGGCGGCCTCCGAGAGCATGGAGTTGTAGACCTCGAAGCGGCCCTGCTTGTCGCTGAGATGTTGCAGGGGAAAGTAGCGCTGCTCGTTCTCAATGTCGACCAGAACGGCGTGTCGCTGGCTGAAGGTTCCGCGCCGCGAGTCCTGCCCGCTGAGGCGAACAGGCGTGCCCTCGACGAGCAGGGAGGCGAAGGCGAGCAGCTCCGCCGCGCCGTAGTCGAAGGCCAACTCGCCTGCGCCCATCTGCACTCGCTGGTCGTAGAGCTTCTGCACCTTGGGATGGACGTGGAAGCCCTCGGGCGCGCGCGTCATGCTGTGGCAAAGCTCGGCGATACGCTCCGGCGCCAGACCGGTGGTCGGCACACTGTATTCGGGCAGAAACGGGCCGCCGCGATAGGGATCCCAGTAGCTTGGAATCCGCGCCAAGCGGGGCTTCTGCTTGGCCAGACTAGCGGTCTTCTGGTTGGCCAGAAACTCCTCCTGGATCTGCTTGACTTCGGCGGAGGGATCGACCTGCATCTGCTCGGCGTAGAGCTGGTAGAGGAAGGGACGGCTCTTGATCTTGGCGTAGCGCAGCGGCTGGGTGACGGTGGGATCGTCCACCTCGCTGTGTCCATGGCGACGATAGCCGATGAGGTCTACCAGCACGTCGGTATGGAAGCGCTGGCGGAACTGCGCGGCGATTCCGGCGACGCGCACCACAGCGTCGGGGTCTTCGGCGTTGACGTGAAAGATGGGAATGGGCAGGCGTTTTGCGAGGTCGCTGGCAAAGCGCGAACAGTTGGACTCCTGCGGCAGAGCGGTGAAGCCAAGGAGATTATTCACGATGACATGCACGGTTCCGCCGACGTCGTAGCCGGGGAGCGAGCCGAGGACGAGGCTCTCGGCTACGATGCCCTGGCCGGCGAAGGCTGCGTCGCCGTGGATCATGATGGGTAGAACCTTGGAGGCTCCGTCTTCGCCGAGGTGGATCTGGCGGGCGCGCGCGCGGCCCAGCACGATGGGATCGACCGCCTCCAGATGACTGGGGTTCGAGGCTAGATGCAGGGCGATGGCTCCGCCGTCCTCGGCGTGCCACTCTCCGGTTGCGCCGATGTGGTACTTCACGTCGCCGCCGCCCAGAACGCTGCGTGGGTCAACGTCCTCGAACTCGGCGAAGATCTCCGACGGCGCGCGGCCGATGACGTTGGTCATTACGTTTAGACGTCCGCGATGGCTCATCGCAATGATCGACTTGCTGATGCCGCCCTGATAACTGATGCGCAGAACCTCGTCGAGAAAGGGAATCAGAGCCGTCAGGCCCTCCAGCGAGAAGCGCTTGGTGCCCATGTAGCGCGACTGCACCACCTGCTCGAAGATGTCGGCGCGGATGAGTTGAGTGAGGACGTGTTGCTGATTGGGTCGGCGGGTCGATTCCTCGACCTGCTGCTGGATCCAGAGCCGCTGCTCCGGGCTGGAGATGTGCATGAACTCAACGCCGAAGGTCTTGCTGTAGAACTCGCGCGCCTCATCGGCGATGGGGCCGGTCGGCGTGGGAACGGGGAACGGCTCTGGCGGAAGATACTGGCCGAGCGGATCGAGCCAGGCTTGCAGATAGCCCCAGCGACGGAAGACGTCGAAGATCGCCTCGCGCTGCATCGCTGCTACCTCTGTTGCGAGTGTCTCTTGCTCGGTACCGATAGCCATTCCGCCTCCTCGATCGTCCGCGTCGGGATCTTCCGCACAGCCGCTCAAACGCAGCCGCGCCACAGCCCCCGTACCTATGATGCTAGACCGTTCGATGCAGCCGTGGATGCTCTGGTTTGCAATATTTTTCCGCAGCAGTCCGTTTCAGTATCACGAGACTCTCGCCAATAGATGTTTTTGCCAATAAATTAACCCAACGAGGTTATTCGTATCTGTCTGCAATCAAATATAGAAGATGTGCTATATTTCGGGCAGGAGTTAATTTGAATGTCATCGATGCCTATTGTCTCCATCTCGTGGGAGGGCGACTCATGGGAGTCTCTGAAGAGTTGGCCGCGTGAGATGCAGCACGTCTTCGGTGTTGCGCTGCGCGAGATGCAGCAGGGACGGAGACCTACGATGGATGCACGTCCAATGCAGTCCATTGGCAAGGGAGTCTTTGAGCTGAAGGACGCAGACGACGCAACGTGGTACCGGATGCTGTATCTGTCGCGTATCGACGATGTGATCTATGTGCTGGATTGCTTTACCAAGAACACGCGAAAGACGGAGAGTAATACGTTAAACAAGGCTCGATCGAGGCTGTCGCAGGTGAGATTGCGGATGCAGGAGAGCAAGAAGGAGGTCAAAGATGGGCGTGGAAAATAAAGCTGCACATATTACTACGGGCGATGTTCTCGAAGATCTGGGTTTTACGCCGGATGAGATTCGCGAAACAGAGATGAAGATGACGATCTGGCGCCCGTTGCGCGCCGAGATTGAAGCGCTTGGACTGAGTCAGGCCGAGGTGGCTGGCCGGTTGCAGATTCATCAGCCGGACGCGAGTCTTTTGCTGCGCGGCAGGCTGACAAAGTTCAGCGTGATGAAGTTGATGCAGCTTGCGGAGAGGCTTGGACTGACGGTGCGATTGACCGTGAAGTCTGTCGCCGCTGCTCGGTCGCCGCGTCCGCGAACTTCGGGATCGACGAGGAGACGCACCAATTCCGTGGCTGCGAAACCAAAGTCGCGGACGAGAACTGCGGCCTGAGTAGGACTTACTGGCCGGCGTTGCTGGGGAAGATGCGGATGTCGGGAACGTTGCGATAGACCTCGGCGTAGTCCATGCCGTAGCCGATGACAAACTCATTGGGAATCTTGAAGCCGACGTAATCTGCCTCGATGGGAACCAGGCGGTGGCTTGGCTTGTCTAGACAGGTCGCGATCTTCAGCGAGGCGGGCTTGTGTTGCAGCATCAGACCGCGCAGGTAGCTCAGGGTCAGGCCGGTGTCCAGAATGTCTTCGACCAGAATGACGTGGCGACCCTCGATCGGGTTATCCAGATCTTTAATCAGCTTGACCGCTCCCGAAGAGACGCGCTCCCGCCCATAGCTGGAGACGGCGACGAAGTCGAAGGTGTTATTGACCGAGATGGCGCGGGCCAGATCCGCAAGGAAGATCGCCGCGCCCTTCAGTACGCCGATCAGAACGATGGGCTGGCCGATCGGGCCTGCGTAGTCGGCAGAGATCTGACGGCCGAGTTCGGCAACGCGTTCGGCAATCTGGGCGGCGGAGAAGAGAACTTTCATCTGAGAGGAGGGCGGGAATACGGCAGGAGCGCTAGTCGGCATAAGAACTAGGGTAGCGTATGCGAGAGGGAAGGTCGAGTGCCCGGTCGCAATCCAGCAAATTTACAGAATATTTTTTCGTAAGCAGGGAACTGCCACAAAAAAATCGACCACGGATAAAAGCGGAGAAACACGGATCGGACAAGACTGTTTGTCATTCCGCAGCGAAGCGGAGGAATCTGCTTTTGCTCGCTGCGCTCAGAATGACGATTTATTTCGGGTAATTCGAGAACGACTCTAATCCGTGTTTCTCCGTGTCGATCCGTGGTTGATTCGTGTCTCGCTTTGAACCGCTGATGGCTGCAATAATGGAGAGGTGAAGATCGTACCCAAGACGCCGCTTCCGCCCTTGCAGGAGGCACTCGACCGCATTACGGAGAACACGCGCGCGCTGGTTCAGCCGGAACGCCTCGCCGTCTCCGAGCAGGCCAGCGAAGAACTCTTCGCCTCTGGGATCGAAGACCGCATCCTGCCCGTCGGCGCGGAGTTGCCGGAGTTTATCCTGCCCGACGCGTTGACCGGCAAGCCTGTTCACTCCGCAGACCTGCTTGCACTGGGACCGCTGGTCGTCAAATTCTTTCGCGGGCGATGGTGTCCCTACTGCGTCACGGAGTTGGAACGCTGGCGCGATCTGCACGAGGAGGTTCGCGCGAAGGGAGCGTTCTTTGTCGCCATATCGCCGCAGACCCCGCGCCAGAATGACTTCACGCTCCAGTTGCATAACCTGCCATTCCCGATTCTGTCGGACGCGGGCGCCGCGCTGGCCGAGCGCTTCGGCCTGACCTACAGCGTCCCCGCCGAGATCCGCAGCTACTACGAGGGGATCATGGTCAACATTCCGTTCGTCAACTCCGGCGGCAGCTACAAGACCGCAAGCGAGGCGAGCTGGCGACTCCCTGTGCCTGCGGCGTTTGTCGTGAGTCAGGACGGGATTGTTCGCTTCAGCGAGGGCTATGCCGACTTCCGCGTCCGCCCCGATCCAGAGGACGTCATGGCCGCGCTATGCAGCGTCGTCAACCATTCGGGATAATCCACTGCCCCCCATCCGCTTGATGCGTCATGGATCCCCATCCATCTGGTGCGTCATTCTGAGCGAAGCTCAGAATCTCTGTCGTTCTTTCGATCCGGCTGAATGCTTGTCAGGTGCCCCATCCTTGCGGCGTAGTTGTTCTTGCCGCAAGGATGGGGCTACCGAGCCAGAATGACGGGCAAGAACAAGCAACAGCCAATGCGGGGATTCTTCGCTGCGCTCAGAATGACAAACAAAGGCTACTTGCTGGCGCGGTAGCGGCGGATGAGGCTGGCGGTGGAGGAGTCGTGGGTCATGGCTGGCTCGCTCTCGTTCTCCAGTTCGCCCAGAATCTTTGTGGCCAACGCCTTACCGAGTTCCACGCCCCACTGGTCGAAGGGATTGATGCTCCAGATCGCTCCCTGAGTGAAGACGGAGTGTTCGTACAGCGCGACCAATGCGCCCAGAACCTGCGGCGTCAGCGTGTCGGCGAGGAGGATGTTGGACGGGCGATTGCCCTCGAAGACGCGGTGCGGGACGAGCCATTCGGGCGTGCCCTCGGCGCGGACCTGCTCGGCCGTCTTGCCGAAGGCGAGCGCCTCGGCCTGGGCGAAGACGTTGGCCATGAGCATGTCGTGGTGGCGGCCCAGCGGGTTCAGCGACTTTGCGAAGCCAATGAAATCGCAGGGAATCAGGCGCGTTCCCTGGTGGATAAGCTGGTAGAAGGAGTGCTGTCCGTTGGTCCCCGGCTCGCCCCAGTAGACTGGACTGGTCTCGCTGGCGACCGGCTTGCCGTCCAGCGTTACATGCTTTCCGTTGGACTCCATGGTGAGTTGCTGTAGGTAGGAAGGGAAGCGCTTGAGGTATTGCTCGTAGGGAAGCACGGCGACCGTCTGCGCGTTGAAGAAGTCAGTGTACCAGAGCGTCAGCAGGCCAAGCAGAACGGGAAGATTCTTCTCGAACGGCGCAGTGCGGAAGTGAACGTCCATCGCATGAAAGCCAGCCAGCAGGTCTCGGAAGTTCTCCGGCCCAATCGCAATCATCGTGGACAGGCCGATGGCCGAGTCCATCGAGTAACGCCCGCCGACCCAGTCCCAGAAGCCGAACATGTTGGCCGTGTCGATGCCGAAGCCTGCGACCAGTTTGGCGTTGGTGGAGATGGCGACGAAGTGCTTGGCGACCGCCATCTCGTCGCCCAGACCGGCCAGCAACCAGGCGCGCGCCGAGTGTGCGTTGGCCATCGTCTCCTGCGTGGTGAAGGTCTTCGACGCGACGAGGAAGAGCGTCTCGTCGGGGCTGAGGTCGGCAACCGCCTCGGCGAAGTCCGTGCCGTCGACGTTGGAGACGAAGCGGAAGGTCAGGTCGCGCTGGCTGTAGTGCTTCAGCGCCTCGTAGGCCATCACCGGACCGAGATCCGAACCGCCGATGCCGATGTTGACGACGTTGCGAATGCGCTTGCCGGTGTGGCCCTTCCACGCGCCGGAGCGAACGCGCTCGGCAAACGAGGCCATCTTGTCCAGCACCGCGTGGACGCCGGGGATGACGTCTTCGCCATCGACGACAATATGCTCGCTCTTGGGCGCGCGCAGGGCGACGTGCAGGACGGCGCGCTTCTCGGTGATGTTGATTTTTTCGCCGGTGAACATGGCCTCGATGTGCGAGCGCAGGCCGGACTCCTCGGCGAGCGAGACGAGCAGGCGCAGAGTCTCGTCGGTGATGCGGTTCTTGGAGTAATCGAGAAAAAGTCCGGCGGCTTCGACTGTGAAGCGCTGGCCGCGCGTAGCGTCTTCGGCGAAAAACTCTCGCAGATGCTTCTGGCCAATCGACTGGAAGTGACTGGTAAGAGCCTTCCATGCGGGGAGTTCGTTGAGCGGCAGACGGGGCGAGTTCACAGTATCCATGGCGACATTTTCTCACAGCAGGGACTTCATTCAATGGAATTTCACATGCAGATGTGTCGTAGAACACAATGGAAGGGAAGCGGTGTAGGTAGAATAAGGATGATATTAAATGTGCAGGTTAGGTCGTGGCCGGAAGTCCTTGCCACGCATCACGAATCCCGCAACAAGCCAAAGTACAAGGAATCCGACTCAATCCATGGAAACTTCAAATAGCTCGAACGCGGCCAGTGTCCTAACGGGCAAAGCCAATGCCTTCAAAGGAATAGATCACAGCCGTCGCGCCAAGATCGTTGCAACCCTCGGCCCAGCCTGTAGCACCCCGGAGATTTTTCGTGAGTTGCTGCGCGCGGGCCTCGATGTTGCCCGCCTGAACTTCTCCCACGGAACCCACGAGCAGAAGGGCGAGCTGATCCGCATGGTTCGCACCGTATCGAAAGAAGAAGGCAAGCCAATCTGCATTCTGGCCGACCTACAGGGCCCGAAGATTCGCACCAGCAAGCTGGTCGATCACAAGCCTGTTCAATTGGTCGAAGGCGAGCGCCTGACGATTACTCCGCGTGAGATCGAGGGCACCGCACAGATCGTCGGAACCACCTTCAAGACGTTGGCCGAGAATCTGGAGCGCGGATCGCGCATCCTCCTCTCCGACGGACTGATCGAGCTGCGTGTGGATCGCCTCGATGGCCTCGACGTGGTCTGCGAGATCATCAACGGCGGAATCCTGGGCGAGAACAAGGGAATCAACCTGCCGGGAATTCCGGTCAAGGTACCCGCGCTCACCGAGAAGGACGAAGAGGATCTGATCTACGCGGTCGGGCAGGGCGTGGACGCGCTGGCCGTCTCGTTTGTGCGTACGGCCGAGGACGTTCGCCATGTACGTCGTCGTCTGGTCGAGCAGAATGCCGCCGATGTATGGATCATCGCCAAGCTGGAGAAGCCGCAGGCGGTTGAGCATCTCGATTCGATTCTGGAAGTTGCTGATGGCATTATGGTTGCCCGTGGCGATCTGGGCGTCGAGGTTCCGCCAGAGCAGGTTCCCGCCATTCAGAAGCACCTGATCCGGCGCGCCGGGGAGTATCGCAAGCCGGTCATTACCGCGACCCAGATGCTTGAGTCGATGATCGAAAACCCGCGTCCGACACGCGCTGAGGCCTCCGACGTAGCCAACGCGATCTACGACGGAACCGACGCCGTGATGCTCTCGGCAGAGTCCGCCGCTGGCAAGTATCCGGTTGAGGCGGTCAAGATGATGGCCCGCATCGTATCCGAGACTGAGCATCAGATTCGCATGGATCCGCCACGGCAGTTCCGCGACCCCTGCCAGTCGAACGCACGTCTCTCGATCTCCGAGACCATCTGCGAGTGTATGGCGCACTCGGCAGTCGACCTCGATCTGTCTGCCATTGCGATCTTCACCGAGTCGGGATTTACCGCGCGGGTGCTCTCCAAGTATCGGCCAGAGCCGCCCATCTACGCGCTCTCGCCCTACGAGAAGATCGTCAACCGCACCATGCTGCTGTGGGGAACTTATCCCATTCTGTGTGAGCAGGCCAAGAGCACCGATAAGCTGGTCGGCATTGCCGAGGAGATTCTGGAGAAGCAGGCCAATGTGCAGGCTGGTCAGACCGTCGGCATTGTGGCTGGAAGCCGAACCAAGTCCGGTGCAACCAACTTCATGCGTCTGCATACGATCGCAGCCAAGTAGAGTCAGC
>JARLFY010000051.1 GCA_031296325.1 Acidobacteriaceae bacterium
CCCCCCCCCCCCCCCCCCCCCCCCCCCCCCCCCGCCCCCCCCCCCCCCCCCCCCCCCCCCCCCCCCCCCCCGACGCATTTTAAGCAGGAGGGGACGAACAAATGCGGGCGGGTTTATTCTGTAGCTAATGAACATTGATGCGATCGACCTGACGCGCAAGCTCGTAAATATTGAATCGACCTCCTATCACGAGGGCGCAGTGGGGGAATTTCTGGCCGAATATCTGGCCGCCCAGCGCTACTCCGTTGAGCGCATGGCGGTTGCGCAGCGCGATCCAGCGTTGAAGCCCGGCGAAGATGTGGGCGAACGATTCAACGTCTACGCAGCGCTGCCCGGAGTTACGCCGGACGTGGTTCTCTCGACGCACATGGACACGGTTCCTCCGTTCTTCGGCTGCACCGAGGACGATGAGTTCCTCTACGGGCGCGGAACCTGCGACGCCAAGGGGATCATCGCCGCGCAGGTGGCGGCGGCGGAGCAGTTACGCGAGGCGGGAGTCAAGGTGGGGCTGCTGTTTGTGGTGGGCGAGGAGCGCGACTCGGCTGGCGCAAAGGTCGCCAACGAGAACCCGCGCGGATCGCGCTTTCTGATCAACGGCGAGCCGACGGAGAATCATCTGGCGTTGGCAACCAAGGGGGCTTTGCGCGTGGAGTTGCATGCGCATGGACGCATGGCTCACTCGGCCTACCCGGAACTGGGCGAGTCGGCGATCGACAAGCTGGTAGAGTCGCTGCACGACGTTCTGGCAATGGAGTTGCCCATCGAGCCGGAGTTCGGCGAGGCGGGCAAGACCACCGTCAATATTGGGCTGATCTCTGGCGGACGCGCGCCAAATGTCATTCCCGACAAGGCCGAGGCGCAGATTCTGATTCGCACGGTCGGCCCCTCGCAGGATGTGAAGGACGCGATTACCCGCGTGGTTCGTGGCCGAGCCGAGGTGACCAGTTCGCTGGATCTATCGTGCATCCGCATGCGCCGGGTCGGCGAGCTGCCGACGATGGTGGCCAAGTTCGCCACCGACATTCCAATGCTTCCGGCCTGGGGCGAGCCGTTTCTGCTGGGGCCGGGGTCGATCCACGTTGCGCATACGCCGGACGAGAGGATCAGCAAGAAGGAACTTCTGGCCTGCGTCGATCTCTACGTCGAACTGGCGACGAGTCTGGTGAAGTAGCGCAATTTCGGGCGAGTGAGGCAAACGATGGCGATTGCCAAGCTGACGGTGGAACTTTCGATCGCTCATGCGCAGTCGATCAAGGATCGGCGGCAGGTGGTGCGCTCGCTGAAGGACAAGCTGCGCCACGGCTTCAACGTCTCGGTGGCCGAGCTGGACGACGCCAGTCTGTGGAACCGCGCGACGCTGGGAGTGGTTGCCATCTCGGGTTCGACGGAGTATCTGGCCGGAGAGATGCGCGAGGTCGACGACGCGCTGATGCGACTCTGCGCCGGGCTGGGAGCGGAGATTCTGGACTCCTGGGTCGAGATGCTGGCGGAATAAGGGAGAGTGCGGCCTGCTGCTGTTCTCTTTCTTGTTTGTCATTCCGCAGCCTTTTGTTTGTCATTCCGCAGCGTAGCGGAGGAATCTGCTTTTGCCGTTGCCGGGTGCCCCATCCATCGCGGTTTCATCAGCGATGGGTGGGAGGAATACAGATCGCGCCACAAACTGCTGCTTTTGTCGTTGCTGTTGCCGTTGCCGTTGCCGTTGCCGTTGCCCTTGCCGTTGCTTTTGCCGTTGCCTGTCAAGGGCCAAAGGCCCGTTCTATACCAGCCTAGGCCGAAGGCCTAGGAAAACGGACAATACAGAGACTGAGGGCTGAAGGCCCGACCTATCCCTCAACAAAATAAAGGGTTAATCCACTGACCCGATACGCATAAACAATCTTTCTCGGACCCCCCGCAAAAACCGCAGCAAATCCCCATGTCAACTCCCCTCACTCCGCAAACTCTAAATAAAGCTAGCCCCATCAACAACATGCCGTAAAAAATTAGTTGGCATCTGAGTTATGCCCCAGAACGTACAATTAAGTTAGTGGATTCAAAGACCAGAAACCAGCAGATCGAAGATCGCAAGTATATACTTAAACGCAACGCCAATATAATCAGCGATATAGATATATACTCAGGGGAGGGGGTATATAGGACAGGCGTATCTCCCGACGGTTCGCGGCGGGCTCTCGTGTAGAGGAGCGCGGGACCGTGCTAGACTCAGATTTTTCAGCAATATTCATATTTTGCGCCGTTCTACCCGGCGCAGACTGCTGAAATCAGGAGGATCTTCATGCACACGGATCTCGCCAAGCTGGTCGTTCTACAGGTTCACGACATTGAGGCAAAGCGTCTGCGCGACGAGATTGCGGCGCTGCCCAAGCTGGTTGCCGCGCTGGAGACCAAGGCCGCGGCCACCGTCGGCCAGCGCGCCGTCGTGCTCGACCTGATCGCCAAGGACGAGGCTCTGCGTCGCCGGTTGGAGTCCGACATCGCCGACCTGCGGCTGAAGGTCGAGCGCACTCAGAAGAAGATCGACGTGGCGACGACCGCCGTGCAGGTGAACGCCTTCGAGCATGAAGCCACCTTTGCCCGCGCCGAGATCAATCGCATGGAAGACGAGGAGTTGGAGAGCATGGAGCGCGGCGAGGCTCTGGAGGCGCAGCGCGGCTTGGCAGACGAGGCCGTCGCCGAGGCCGCAAAGACGCTCGAACGAGAGCGCGACCGCGCCGCCGAGACCATCGCGCGCGACCGCACTCTGCTGGCCGAGGTCGATCGCAAGCGCATCGCCCTGCGCAAGGAGATCGCCCAGAGCGAGACCGGCGAGGCCTCGCTCTCCACCTACGACCGCATCAGTCGCGGCAAGGGAACCGCCGTCTCCGAGGCGTTGAACCAGAAGTGTACCGCCTGCCAGATGATGATTCGCCCGCAGCGTTGGAACGATCTGCGCGACAACAGCGCCGACTCCGAGTCCGCGCTCACGCTGATGACCTGCGAGAACTGCGGACGAATGCTCTACTACGATCCGGCACGCGACTCGCCCGACCGCAAGCTGGTTCCGGTCGAGAGCATCGCCGCCAGCATTGTAAGGTCGCTATAGGCATTCTTCGCTCGTTTACAGCAAAGCGGTACCATGGAGTCAATGAAGAAGTCAGAGATTCCCCAGCGAATTTGCATCGACATGGACGAGGTGATGGCCGACTCCGTCTCCGAACACCTGGCCCGCTACAACCGCGAGTACAGCGACAACATCACCAAGGCCGACCTGCACGGTAAATGGATCTGGGATGTCGTCTCTATCGACCGCCATCCGCGCCTTGAGGAGTACCTGCGCTCGGACGACTTCTTCGACGTGCTCGGCGTCATGGACGACGCGCCGCGTGTGCTTCGCCGCTTGCAGCAGCACTACGAGGTCTTCATCGCCTCGGCCGCCATGGAGGTTCCAACCTCGTTCAATGGCAAGTATCGCTGGCTGGAAAAACACTTTCCCACTATGCCCTCCACGCATATCGTCTTCTGTGGAGACAAGGGAATCCTGCGCGCCGATTACCTGATCGACGATAATCCGCGCCAGTTGCGGCGATTTGTCGGCGAAGGGATCTTGTACGAGGCTCCGCACAACGTCGCCGTCACCGGCTACCGCCGAGTCAAAAACTGGCTCGACGTAGAAACGCTCTTCCTCGCCGACAAGTAGATTGCCTGTAGAACTGCTTCGGAACAGCGTGCTTGTTCCTACAGCTTCTGCCTTTGCTTCTGTTCTTGCTTGTCATTCTGAGCGCAGCGAAGAATCCCCGCATTTCGCTCACTCCGCGACGGTTTTCCCTTTTAGCGAAACCGCTCAGAATGTCGATGTTCTCCGCAGATTGCACAGCGACACGGGCCGCGCTTAACCAGCATGCACGCCGCAGAGAATCTCATAGGGAATCGTCTTAGCCAGACGCGCGTGGTCGTCGGCGGTGATGCCGTCGCCCAGCAGGATCGCCTCGTCGCCGAACTGAACATCGGCGATGCCGGTGACGTCGACCATGGTCAGGTTCATCGAGACGCGGCCAACGATTGCGGCGCGGTGTTCGCTGAGTTGCCCCGCAGCATTGCGAGTGCGCAGCATCACCCAGCCGCCCGGACGCTCGTTGGAGCCGGAGAGTTCGCGGCGCAAACCGTCCGAGTAGCCCACCGGAAGCATGGCCAGACGCATCGGCGCAGTCGCGGTGAAGGTCGCGTTGTAGCCGACCGAGTCTCCCGCAGCCAGATCGCGCAGCGACAGGACGCGCGTCTTCCACATCATCACGGGGCGCAGCGAAGAGCTTAGCCTGGAGTGCGTCGAGGTCGCGTCTGCTCCCTCGATCGGCACGCAGTAGCCATACAGAGCGCATCCGCAGCGCACCATGGCGCGCGCTCCAACGCTCTTCGCCAGATCGACCAGCCAGGGCGAGGCTTGCGCCGGATTGTCCACCGTAGACGAACTGCCAGCGTGGATCCAGAGCGGCGCAAGGGCATGCTCGCTCACCTGCGCAATCGCCGCCTCGAAGCGCCTCTCCTGCGTCTGCGTCAGATCGCAATGGGCGACCTCGGCGGCGCAGAAGTGGGTAAAGACGCCGTCGAGCGCAAGTCCTGCGTTGCTCAGCCAGACGAGTAGATCGTCCAACTCCGCGCCGGGACGTACCCCTTGGCGAGACATGCCGGTGTCGATCTCCACATGCACGGCGAGGCCGGAGCCATGCAGCCAGCCAATCTGCTCCGGAGTCCAGACGACCGGAGTCAGCTTGTGTTTGACGATGGTCTCCACGTCCTCCGGCAGAAAGCCGCACATCACCAGAATCTGCGGCTGCTTGCCCAAAGGACTTTGGCCCTGCGGCAGAAGGCTCTGCAAGCCATCGGGCGAAAAGCCCGCGTCGCGGAGAGCCCGTCTCACCTGCGCTCCCTCGTTGGCGGTTGTAACGCCGAGCCAGGGAGCTCCGGCGCGAGCCAGCGCCACGGCGCAACGTTCGACGCCGTGGCCATAGGCGTTGGCCTTGATGACACCCAGCACTGCGGTCTCACTGCCGACCGCCTTTGCGATGGCGCGATAGTTCGCCGCCAGCCGTTCCTCGGAAATTTCGATCCAACTTGTCATCGGAATTGCCACCACTGTATCAAGCCCATATCTCTAGTATCCTCCAGCATCGCTCTCGCTGGCGAGGTTCTCGAAGCGGGTGTAGTCGGCCAGATACGCCAGCTTGATGCTGCCGGTCGGCCCGTTCCTCTGCTTGGCGATGATAATGTCGGCCTGCCCCTTGATGTCCTCGTTCTCGCGGTCGTAGTACTCCTCGCGATGGATGAAGGCGACGACGTCGGCGTCCTGTTCGATCGATCCCGACTCGCGCAGATCGCTCAGCAGCGGCTTCTTGTCGCCGACGCGCTGCTCGCTGCCACGCGAGAGTTGGCTGAGCGCGATGACCGGAACATGCATCTCCTTGGCCAGCGCCTTCAAGCCGCGCGAGATCGAGCTGACCTCCTGCGTGCGGTTCTCGAAGCCCTTCTTGCCGGTGGGATTCGAGCCGGTCATCAGTTGCAGGTAGTCCACCATGATGAGGTCGAGCTGCCCCTCCTGCTGCTTCAGGCGGCGAGCCTTGGCGCGCATCTCGGCCAGCGAGATGCCCGGTGTATCGTCGATAAACATCTTGGACTCCATCAGCCGCTCGAGCGCGCTCAGCAGCTTGCCCTTGTCCTCTTTCGGAAGAAATCCGGTCTGAATCTTGCGCGAGTTCACCAGAGCCTCGCTGGCCAGCATTCTGCGCAGCAGGCTCTCCTTGCTCATTTCCAGCGAGAAGACCGCGACCACCTTGCCATCATGCACTGCCGCATTCTGCGCAATGTTGATCGCCCAGGCGGTCTTGCCCATCGAGGGACGCGCGGCAATAATGATGAGCTCCGAATCCTGCAATCCGCTGGTCATGCGGTCGAACTCCGTGTACCGCGTCGCCAAACCAGTAACTTCGCGCCCCTGCTCATACAGTTTGTCGATCGACCCAAAGCTGCCCGCAACGATCTCGCCGATCCCGGCCAAACCGCGCTGAATGGCCGCGTCGGCGACCTCGGCCAACTGCGCCTCAATATCGCCCAGCACCGTGATGGCGTCCTCGCTCTGGTCCGCCGCGCGGATGCCTCCATCGTGGAAGATGCCCATCAACTGGCGCAGCAGGCTCTTGTCCTTGACGATGCGGACGTAGCTCTCGATGTTGAAGTTGCGCGGAATCCCCTCGCTGAGGAACGCAAGATACGCCGGTCCGCCGACCGAATCCAGCTCGCGCCGCCGCGATAGCTCCTCCTGCACCGTCAGGTAGTCGACGCCGTGGCCCTTGGCCATCAGATCGCCCATCGCGCGATAGATGCGCTGGTGCGAGTCGAGCGAGAAGTCGTCGGCCTTCAGCTTGGCCGTCGCGTCGCTGATGGCGACGCCGTCCAGAAGCATCGCGCCCAGAATCGCGACCTCCGTGTGTACCGAGCTGGGAAGTCCGTCTGCCGAAGTCAGTTGTGCCAAAGATGCCATGGGTTAATTATCCTCCCTGCCAGCCTGAGCCTGAGAAAAAACCGGTACAGAATTGTTTGCGCCCTTAGCCCTTGATTTTATTGCTGCGCACGAAAGACTCTGGACACGGCGAGAGGGTCGAGAAAACTCCAAAGATTTCCTCTGCGGCTGGGGGTGCATCCCACAAATGAGGCAGAGATCGTCGTTTATCTTAGTGTGTGGATTGCGGCACTGGCCACTTCGGGCTCTCGTCTGAGACAATGATTGGCGCTGCGCGAGGACCCTTTAATGGCAACGGCTACAGTTCCCGATGTAAAGACGATGCACACGCTTCCCGGCGATGCGGTGCGACAGATTCAATGGCGATTTGCGGATCGCTTCGACCTACAGATGCTGGTGCAGTCCTCGCGCGCGGTGGCGCGAACGACCGTGGCGCAGATGGTAGCGGCAGGCGAGCGCAATAGTCACGAGTGGACGCCCGCCAAGGCCGAGATGATGGAGGCCTTCGACCGCGCGGGAATCACCGCCGCGTTCATGGAGCCGGAGGAGGGCGGATTCATCGTCGGGCCGAAGAATCTGGCTCTGTCGCTGGCGGCCTTCGAACTGGCCTGGGTCGATGGCGGCGCAGCGACCGGATCTCTCGCCAGCTTTCTGGCGCTGGCTCCGATTCACGAGTGCGGTACCGCCGAGCAGATTAACCACTACAAGACGCTGGCCGCGCCCGCCCAGTCGGGCGAGGATCGCAAGCCCTGGCGCGGAGCCTTTGTGCTAACCGAGCCGCTGCCCTACGTCGGCATCGACACCGGAATGCTCAGCGGAAAGCTGCGCGTCGCCGAGTGGAAGGACGGCGAAGAGCCGATCCTGCAGGCCGACAAGCGCGGTCGCTTCATCACCAACATCGCCTTCGCCAACTTCGTTACCGCAGCCGTCGCCTCCGACGATCCACGGATCAAGGGAAGCTGCATGGTCATTTTGGAAGAGGGCGACGAGGGGATCTACGATCGCGGCACGGCGACCAAGAAGCTCGTCCATCAGCTCTCCTCGACCGGCGATCCGATCTTCAACCTCAAGGTTCCAGCAAGCCGCATCATTGGCGGATACACCGTGCAGGACGGCGTGATTGTGCCGAACTTCAGTCACGGCGAGGTGATCGAGGCGGTCTTTCGCAGGACGCGCGTGACGGTGGGCCTGATGACGGCGGCCAAGCTGCTCTCGGCCGTCGAGCCGGTAATCCGCTATCAGCGCGAACGGTTTCACGGAGCGGCGGGAGTCAAGCCAGGATCGATGCGCTACGAGCAGGGAATCCAGCAGCGCGAGGACGCTCTGCACCGGCTCGTAGACGTGTGGGCGACGGGCGAAGCGGCGACTTCGTTAGGATTTGCCGCAGCGAGAATCTTCGACGTTCTCGAGCCGATGGAGAAGCAGAAAAAGGCTCTGATGAAGGAGCGCGGAGTCATCGGCAAACGCGCCGAGCACAAGGCCTTGCAGGAGAGCGAGCAGAAAGCGATTGCTCTGCTGACGATGAAGGAGAACGACCTGCGACGCGAGGTTCTGGAGGCCGATCCGCTGGTGCAGTTCGTGCTGAAGGACTCCGAGGCCGACGTTCTCTGTCCGGCGACCAAGCTGTGGAACACCGGCGTTGGAGCCAACCAGATGCGCGAGGCCGTCAGCCTGATGGGAGGCTACGGCATTACCGAAGACTGCCCCGGCTTCCTCGCCAATAAGTGGATGGACGCGCAGTTGGAGGCCACCTACGAGGGTCCAGAGGCGGTGCAGCGGAGGCAGTTGACGATCACCATGACGCGCAATGTCTTTCTGGCGCAGTTCCGCACATGGATCGTCGAGATGCACAGGATCGCAGGCGAGAATCCGGGGACGGGAGCGTGTACGCTAGCCTCGGCGATGGAGATGTGGCTGTGGACGCTGCAGCACTTGCAGAAGGCGACCGACCCGTCGGGCAACAAGCTCTACCACGGGCAGAGGCAGGGCGTGACCTTTGCGCTGGCCGATGCGCTGTGCTGGCTGCTGGCCTCGCGCTGGCAGATTCTGGACGTGTTGGAGCTACAGGCTCACGGAGGGGACGACGCGGTCGCCGCCGAGGGACTCGCCGGAACCGTGCAGTTCCTCAGCGACCTATGCCATGTACAGGCGGCGCGAGCGGCGGGAGAGGTCTCGCGGGTCTGCGCCGAGCTGGTCTTCGGCTACAACCTGCATCCGACCTGGAACGAGGAGGGCGGGAAGCACTGCTTCACCGCGCAGGAGATCGACGAGTTGGAGGAGACGATGCCCGGAATTACCGCCTTCGCGGTCGATGTGGTTAGCGCAAACGGAAGCCATCCGCCGAAGGCTGGACCGTGCGCCGGATGCGGAGGTTCCAGCGAGTTCCACCGCATGCAGAATAAGCTGACCAGTTGCCTGAGCGGAGCGCGGCTGGCCAAGGATCGCGCCGCCGAGACGGTCAGCAGCGTGATGATCCCCGAAGCGTTGGACTACCCCGCATGAGCGACACAGTGCTGACGGACGAGAGCGTGGCTGAACAGAGCGCGGCGGCAAGCGAACCAGACCGTCCGGCGATGGAGGTTGACATCGCCTGCGTGGGCTTTGGCCCGGCGATGGGCGGATTCCTGACCACGCTGACGCAGGAGTGGACGGCGCATCCGGACGATCCGGCCTTCGCCAGCAAGGTTGCTCCGGGAATGCCGCTACAGGTTCTCTGCTACGAGCGCGCCGACGATCTGGCCGCCGGAGTAAGCGGCATCGTCACCAGCGCGCGGGGGATTCGTGCGAGCCTTCCCGATCTGAATCCGGCGGAGATCCCCATGGCCGCGCCGGTGGCCGAGGAGCGAGTGCTCTATCTGATCGATCCGATTGGAGCCAGTCGGAGGTCGTTTGCGCTGCGAGCGGGCGATGCGCTGCTGCGCGGGTTGGGCGGTCTGCTGGGCGTGAAGGACAGCGCCTACGAGCTGCCGTGGACTCCGGCGTTTCTGCATAAACACGGCGGTCTGCTGCTCTCGATGGGCCAGTTCAATCAGTGGGTTGGCACGCAGGTGATGGCGACGGGGCTGGTGCAGATCTGGCCGGGAACTCCGGTCAGCGGGCCGATCTTCTCGGGCAACAGCGACAAGAAGTGCAGTTCGGTCAAGGGGATTCGTCTGGCCGATCAGGGGGTGGATAAGACAGGCGCGCCAGCCGATGGATTCATGGCCGGGATGGACGTTCTAGCGCCTCTGACGGTCGTCGGCGACGGGCCGGTGGGCGCGGTGGGCAACGCGCTCAACCAGCGACTGGGAATGCCTCCAGGACATGCGCAGAGCGAGTGGGCGCTGGGCATGAAGATGGTCATCGAACTGCCTGAGAATTCGCCGCTCAAGGTTGGAACCGTCTGGCACACCTTCGGTTTTCCCGAGCCGGAGATCTTCGGCTTTCTCTATGTACACCCGGATCGGCTGGTCTCGATGGGAATCTTTGTGCCGTCGTGGATGGGCGATCCCTCGCGCACGGCCTATCGCTATTTGCAGCACTACATTCAGCATCCCGCGCTGTGGCAGTTTCTCAAGGACGGCACGCTGCGTTCCTGGGGCGCAAAGTCGTTGCAGGAGTCGGGCAAGCACGGCGAGCCATTCCTGACAGGCGACGGATTTGCGCGCATCGGCGAGGGTTCGGGCAGCACGAATATGCTGACCAACTCCGGCGTGGACGAGGCGTGGACGACCGGAGTGCAGTTGGCCGACGCGGTGGTTGAATTGCTGCGCGCCGAGAAGCCGTTTACGCAGGTGAACCTAGCGGCAACCTACGAGACGCGTCGCCGCGCCAGCGCGATGGAGCGCGAGGCCGAGCAGGCCAGGGACGCGCGCAACGGATTTCACGGCGGACTGGTGCGCGGGATGATCGGCATGGCGCTGGCTGGGCTGACCGGCGGCAAGCTTGCGCTGGGAGGAAAGATTCCCTCGGCGCAGGAGCAGATCGATCGCTTCTCGCCGCACTCAGTTGCAGGAGTCGATGCGACGGAGGCCGAGCGGCTGGTGCAGGCTTCGGCTCTTGGTGAACGCCCGCTGCACGATGCTCTGCTGACGGCGCGCGGTTGGCCGGAGATTGAGTTGGACGGGCGGCTGCTGGTGACGCAGCAGGACGCTCTGCTGATGGGCGGCAAGGTGCAGGCAATGCCGGGGTTCGCCGATCACGTCGTCTTCCGCGATGCGGAGATTTGCAAGACCTGCGGCGAGAGGACGTGCATCGCGATGTGCTCCGG
>JARLFY010000052.1 GCA_031296325.1 Acidobacteriaceae bacterium
AGACCTGCGGGTCTGCGTGAGATAATCATAACTGTGTTGAATGGAGTCAGACCGTTGCGTTATCTCGCGTTGATCGTATTATTGGCGACGATGGGTTGCCATGCCCAGAGCAATCTACAGTCGGGTATTCCTGCTGCCGGTTCTCAACCGATCCAGATGGGCGTGAGCCTGTCTCCAGAGTTGGCGCGTCGGGTTGATGTGATGATTCGCAGTCGCTCACGCGTTCCCCCCGAGTACACGCTTACGATTGGCATTCCGACCAAGAGCGAGATTGCCGGCTACGACCAGATTCTGGTGACCTACACGAAAGTGGGCGAGCCGACTCAGTCCGCTCCGTTTTTGCTCTCGACCGATGGCAAGACGCTGGCGCAGTTCATCAAGATTGATGTTAGTCAGGATCCGAAGAATCTGGTCTCTGCGGTGGGACGTCCGGCGCGGGGCGGGCCGGAGAATGCTCCGGTGCTGATTGTCGGCTTCGACGACCTTGAATGTCCGTACTGCGCCAAGATGAATGCGGAGATCTTTCCGGCTCTGCTCGATCGATACAAGAATCAGATTCGCGTGGTCTACCGCGACTTTCCTCTCGATGAGATTCATCCCTGGTCGATGCATGCGGCGGTGGATTCCAACTGTCTTGGCGCGCTCAGCACGACGGGATACTGGAACTATATTGACTTCGTTCACGCCCATGCCGACGAGGTTCCCGGAACGGATCAGAAGTCGGTACTTTTTGCCTACCAGACGCTCGACAAACTGGCCATGGACGAGGGCGCGCGGCAGAAGGTGAACGCTACGCAGCTACTGGCCTGCATCCAGAAACAGGACAATGCGAAGGTGAAGGAGTCGATGCAGGACGCGAGCGGAGATCCTCTGCACGTCAACTCCACGCCGATACTCTACGTCAATGGCGAGAAGGTGGAGGGCGTAGTCTCGCTGGAGATACTGGATCGGGTGATTGACGACGCACTGCGAGCGGCTGGACAGACGCCTCCGCCTGCGCCAGTTCGATTGACGCAACCGACTCTTCCAGAGAAAAATCCCTCGCCGACGACTCCGGCTGCGGGCAAGCCGAAGAGTTAGCATAAGGGTGTGGATGTTGCAGCAGAGCGTTTGAGCGGATTGTTTGGGGCGGAGAATAATGCATAGGATTGCGAGAATGGCTGTGACGGAGCAGTTGGGTTCAGAGGGTGGAGTGATGCGAGCGGTTCGCCGGACGACTGCGGGGCTGCTTCCCTTGGCCATGATTCTGGCAGCGGGATGCAATCGTCCCCACGGAGCCGATGTGGTGGCGACGGTCAATGGTCATGCGATCATGCGCGCCGATGTGGACAAGCTTTACGAGGCGCAGTTGGGCCAGACGCCGGGACAGACTCCCTCGCCTGAGCAGGCCGACTCGCTGCGCCTGAACATCGTTCGCGAACTGATCGACGAGGAGATTGTGGAGCAGCGTGCAGCCAAGATGAATCTGACTGCAACCGCCGAAGATGTCGACGCCAAGCTGGCCGAGATGAAGGCTCCGTATACCGAGGAGCAGTTTGCCGATCGGCTGAAGGCGTCCAACCACACGCTGGACGACGTGAAGCACGACCTGCGTCGCTCGCTGACTATCGACAAACTGCTGAACAAGGAGATCAACTCGAAGGTTGCGGTCTCCGATGGAGATATTGGCAGCTACTTCAGCCAGCACAAGGCCGAGTTCAATCTGATCGAGACGCAGTATCACTTGGCCGAGATTCGCGTGACCAGTCTTCCTGCGGCGCAGCCCGGAAATCTGCAGGGCAGCAAGGCGACGACCGACGCGGAGGCCAAGAAAAAGATTCAGTCGTTGAAGAACCAACTGGATGCGGGAATGGACTTTGGCGCATTGGCCATGAACTTCTCCGAGGACCCGGAGACCGCCTCCAACGGCGGCGACATGGGCTTCCACTACGAGTCGGAGATGCGCGCCGACCCACTGATCTATGCGGCTGTGACCAAGCTGAAGCCGGGACAGATCACGGATATTCTGCCCCTGCTCGATGGCCAGACCAAGAAGCCGGCGGGCTATGCGATCTACAAACTGCTCTCGCGCGAACCCGCTGGACAACGCGACGTCAACGATCCGCGTGTGCAGCAGGCGATCCGCCAGCAACTGCGCGATGGACGCTCGCAACTGCTGAAGAGCGCCTACTTCGAGATGCTGCGCGATCAGGCCAAGGTGGAGAACTTCTTCGCCGAAGAGATCTTCAAGAACGGCGCAAAGTAGGCTGTGTTTGCTCGTCGTGAAGTAGATTGAGTTGGCGCGTTAGTCTGCGCACGAGCTACGCAGCTTCCACAGCGTTTGGCGAAGAATCCCCATCCAGATTGGAGAGTCGCTGGCATCCATAGCCATGCGACGGACCAGGCGGCGAATCTGCGCTGCGTCGCTGTTGGCCGGATGGCGGCGTGTGTACTCGGTGGCTTCGAGAACCTCGCCCAGCAAGGCGGTGAGGCGTTCCCGCTCGGCGGCTGAAATGGGGGATTCCATAGTGCTGTGCGTGGTCGCCGGGATGGTGCCGCTGGGTGGCGTTGCGCCGAGGGAGGATGCGGAGGGATCGCGCACTAACTCGTAGAGGCAGACGGCCACGGCCTGACCAAGATTCATCGAGGGATGGCGAAGATCTTCATACTGCTGCATGGGGACGGTGAGCAGAAAGTTGCAGTGGCTCAACTCCTCGTTGCTCAGGCCGGTCTTCTCGGAGCCAAAGAGCAGGGCGACTCGTCCTGCGTTGGCTGCCTGATTCGAGCCGACGCCGCGATGCAGTTCGGCGCGTAGGCGTGGTGCGGCGTCGGGCAGGGGAAGTAGCTCGTGTTGCAGGTCGCGCTCGCCGACGGCGGTGGTTCCAACGACCAGCGTGCAGTCGGCGACGGCCTCGGCGACGCTGGCGCAGACGCGGGCATTGGCGAGAACCTCGGAGGCGTCTATGGCCGAGCGCGCACTCTCAAACGGCACGGCGTAGTCGTTGACCACGCGCAGGTGGTGCAGACCGAAGTCGTGCATGGCGCGAGCAGCCGCACCGATATTGTTCGGATTCCGCGCACGCACCAGCACCACGCAGACGCGGTCGAGTTCTTCAGAGGTCAGCATCGCTCTATTGTAGAGAATGCAGCAGATGAGGCGCCTGAGTTCCAGAGCGTTAGCGTCAGAACATCTCTGCCATTGATGTAAGGTGTCGTCTATTGAGCAAAATGCGGGGATTCTTCCCCTGTACTTCGTTTAGTGCCAGAAGGACAATTCTTTGAATGACAGTCGCATTCGTTAGCAAGGTTGAAGTGGGGGCGATCTCCGTATTCGCTTTTGTTTTGCTATCGGAAGTCTGGGCGAATTGCAAGGGGTGTTCCTTGGGGAATCGTTTCGGTAAACACTAGCTGTTGGGGTGGTGGAAGAAAGACCTCTAGGTGTGGAGTTTTCCACAGGTGGGGCCTAAATGTCATTCAACTTTCCCAATTTAGGTCTTGCCAACGGTAATCTGTTGCGGCAGGATTGCGATGTGGAACAAAGTGGTAGAAAATGGAGTGCGGGGGATTGAACGGCTTACTCTTGAGCTAGTTTATCTCTCCGAATGGATTTCTCGGGCTGGCTAGTCTGGTTCCGGGCTGTCTAGAACGACAGAAATGATCGAGGTCGAGATGTTTCGTGGCAATCACCCAACCCGAGTGGACGAAAAAGGCCGGCTGAAGCTGCCGTCCGAGTTCAAGCGTCGGGTGGATGAGGTCTACGGGCCGCTCTTCTACATCACCAGCATGGATGGCAAGCGGGCGCAGATCTACCCATTGAAAGAGTGGGAAGAGATTGAGGCTTCGCTGAAAAAGATGTCTCCGATGGACCCGGTACGGCGGAAGTTTCAGGATGTTACGAACTTCTACGGGCAGACGGCGGAGATGGATGCGCAGGGACGGTTGCTGATTCCGCAGAAGTTGCGGGAGATGGCCAAGGTAACCGGAGACGTCGAGGTGTTGGGATCGCAGACGCTGCTGGAGGTTGTCAACAGCGAGGTCTTCCACGCCACGATGACGCAGGCGACCGGATCGGTCGAGCTGACGGATGAGGATCTGAGTGCGTTTGCGACGAAGACGAACGCGCTGTAGTTGGAAACGGTTGAGTTTGACGAGAGATTGCACTGGCCCTCAGGGGCAGCACAGGGGCGGACGAGATGAATAGACCGCAGCATGTGCCGGTTCTTTTAGATGAAGTTTTGCAGTACCTCAATGTGCGGCCGGGCGGCGTGATGGTGGATGCGACGCTTGGTCTGGGCGGCCACTCGGCGGAGATTGCCCGGAGGCTGGGCGCGACCGGCAAGTTGATCTGCTTCGATCGCGACCCGCAGGCGATGGAGTTGGCCAAGGCCCGCTTCAACGAGCTTCGCGAAGAGTTGGGCGAGGCGATGCCGCAGGTGGTCTTCGAGCCACGAGCCTTCTCCGAGGCGGCGGGAGTGATCGCGCCGGGGAGTCTGGACGGTCTGCTTGCTGACTTTGGCGTCAGCAGTTTGCAGTTGGACGAGGCACAGAGAGGATTCAGTTTTCGGCTGGATGCACCGCTCGACATGCGCATGGATACGCGCAGCGGAGAGACGGCCGAGCAAGTGGTAAATCAGGAAGACGAAAACGAACTCGCCGACCTGATTTACGAATTCGGAGAGGAAAGGAGGTCGCGGAGAATCGCCAGAGCCATTGTTAGGGCCCGGCCGATA
>JARLFY010000053.1 GCA_031296325.1 Acidobacteriaceae bacterium
AACGGCAAGTGCAACGGCAAGTGCAACGGCAAGTGCAACGGCAAGTGCAACGGCAAGTGCAACGGCAAGTGCAACGGCAAGTGCAACGGCAAGTGCAACGGCAAGTGCAACGGCAAGTGCAACGGCAAGTGCGCGAAGCAGATTCCTCCGCTTCGCTGCGGAATGACAAACAAAAAACGAGCAACGGCAACGGCAACGGCAACGGCAAGAACGAGAGCAACAGTAACGGCAACAGCAAAACGAAATACGGGGATTCTTCCCCTGAACTTTGTGTAGTGTCAGAATGACAAACAAAAGCAGTGTTCAGAATGACATTTTTTTAGATCAGTGAAGATCGGTACAATCGGTGCAAATCGGTGTTAAGTTTTCCTGCCTCCGCAGGCTCAGACAGCAACGGTGAAAGAATCCTCGCTGCGGGTTACAGCACGGTAGAGCGTGTCGCGCTCGAAGGGGATGCGGCCAGCTTCGGTGATGAGACGGACGAGATCGGCGCGACGCATTCCCTGCGGCGTAGTCGCTCCGGCGTCGTGGTAGATCTTCTCCTCAATCACCGTGCCGTCGATGTCGTCAGCGCCGAAGCGCAGCGAGATCTGCGCCAGTTCCGGCGAGACCATCTGCCAGTAGCTCTTGATGTGCGCGAAGTTATCCAGCAGCAGTCGGCCAATCGCAATCTGCTTCAGATCCATCATGGCGGTCGTCCTTGGAATGTGCGCCAGCGCGGTGTTGTCGGGATGGAAGGCCAGCGGGATGAAGGTCTGGAATCCGCCGGTGTCGTCCTGCACCTCGCGCAGGCGAAGCATGTGGTCGACGCGATCCTCGTCGTTCTCGACGTGGCCGTACAACATTGTCGCGTTCGATTTGAGGCCGATCTTGTGAGCCAGTCGCGCCGTCTCCAGCCACTCGCTGCCGTCGATCTTGTGGTCGCAGATGATGTGACGCACGCGGTTGGCGAAGATCTCCGCGCCGCCTCCGGGCATGGAATCGACTCCTGCGGCCTTCATCCGGCGCAGCGTCTCTTCAATGGTCATCTTGCCCAGCTTGGCGAAGAAGGCGACCTCGACCATAGTGAAGGCCTTGATGTGAACCTTGGGGAAGCGTTCCTTGAGTCCGCGCACCAACGCCTCGAAGTACTCAAACGGTAGATCGGGATGTAGACCGCCGACGATGTGGAACTCCGTCACCGCCTCGCTCAGCCCGGTTCCCGCCGTCTTCCATGCCTCTTCGAGGCTCATGGTGTAAGCTCCGGGCTGGCCCTTTTTCACTCCAAAGGCGCAGAGTCGGCAGCTCGCCACGCAGACGTTGGTGTGGTTGATGTGCCGGTTCACGTTGAAGTAGGCGATGTCGCCGTGCATGCGCTCGCGCACTGCGTTGGCCATCCAGCCGACGGCCAGAATGTCGTTCGAGCGATAGAGGGCAAGGCCGTCGTCAAAGCCGAGCCGCTGGCCCGCTTCAACCTTCGCGGCGATGGGGCGCAACGCCGGATCGTCGGTCTGAAAGCTGTGACGTGGGTGCGACCCAGCGACCTGCGCCGATCCCAAACTGAACTCCGGGTTGAAAGGAAATGGACTCATCGACTCCTATTCTAATCGCACGCGCTCTGGATCGAGTGCGTCGTTGGATCGACGCAGTACGGCTTACTCTGGCGGGGTGTGCGAACTGAGCGGGGCGGCGGGAAGAATCTGAACCAACTTGGCAGGATGGACGGGCTGCGGCTCGGAGGAGTCAGGCTGGCCGGACTGCTCCATCGCAGAGTGCGCGGTGGGCGGAGCGATGGTTACGTCGTAGCCGCCGGGGACAAGCGGCGGACGAGTGTAGTTCCAGGCGTAGTCGTCAGTGACGCGGATCAGCACGGGAATCGCGGCGAAGAGCAGGAGGAGCGTGAGCGCTGCCGCTGCGGGGCCGTAGTCTCCTCCGGTAAGCCATGTAGGGCCGATGGCGCGAGTGTCGATGACGGAGCTGAAGGTATTGTCGCCAGCCAAAGGAAGTCCGAAGAGTACGGCGGTTGAGGCGGTCCAGGCGAAGTGCAGCCCCCAGAGCATCCAGAGACCGTGAGTGCGCATCCAGCAGAGGCACAGCAGGATGCTGGCCAGAACCGCGATCAGGATGCGAGTTCCGTTGGCAGTGCCATCGGGCGCGGAAAGATACGCGGTGTGAATCGCCGACAGGCCGACTAGGATGAAGGTGGCGCGCACCGGGCTGGTCGCGTCAATAAGCCGCTGAAACCCATAGCCGTAGATCGCCAACGCGTGGGCAAGACTTGCGACGGCCAGCGTCAGAAGGCTGAGAAAGAAGAGCGTAAAGGCGCGAGGAGTCGTCCAGAGGCGTAGATCGAGCGCGCGGGCGAGGGCCAGAGGGAGAATCGTGGCGACAGCGATTCCCCAGCCGATGGCCGCTCCGGTGGCCCACTCCGCCCCGCTGGTTGCGCGGCGGGGCAGGCCAAGCGAGAGACAGAGAGGTTCGCGGCGACGCTCGATGGATCGCAGAATCGAGAGGCCGCAGACGACGAGAACCAGAAGCAGACTCGCCTGAACCAGCGGAAGCGCAGAGCCGAGATCGAAACGCAGGTCGAGAGCGGTGGCAGCGGCGGTCGAGAGGCCGCGCACGTAGAGGAACCAAAGGAGGGCGACAAGGAAGAGAAAAAACGACAGGGCGCGGGAACGCTGGCCTGCGGCGGCGGGAGACGGCGGCGGAGCAACGGAGGTAGTGGTCTGCGACAACTTCGGGTCCTCTGTTTAGAGTTCAGAGTGTTTTAGCCATTCGTGTAGACCGTCGTGGAGCGAATAAAATGCGGGGATTCTTCGCTCCGCTCAGAATGACAATACATCTCTATAGCGATTCGGGAGATACCCTATGACGTCTTCGCGTCGATCTCCTGCTACTTTGCGGAGGTGTAGAACTGGGCGATGTTGCGGAACTTCTGGAAGCGCTCTTCGAGGAGCTGATCCAGAGGTTTTGCATCAAGCTCTGCCAAGTGGAAGCGCAGACGCTCGTCGACCAGCGACATAGCCAGGGCTGGATTGAGGTGCGAACCTCCCGTCGGCTCGGCGAGAACGTCATCGACACAGCCCAGATCGCGGACGCTGTAGGCGGTGTACTTGAGTGCTCCGGCGGCCTGCTGTTTCTTGCTGGCGTCCTTCCACATGATCGACGCGCAGCCCTCGGGCGAGATCACCGAGTAGATGGCGTTCTCCAGCATCAGGACGCGGTCTGCGACGGCCAGCGCAAGAGCTCCACCGGAACCGCCTTCGCCGGTAATGGTGGCGATGGTCGGGACGCGCAGGCGCGACATCTCCAGCAGATTGCGAGCGATGGCCTCGCCCTGTCCGCGCTCCTCGGCTCCAATGCCGGGATTGGCTCCAGCGACGTCCAGGAAGCTGAACACGGGGTGGCCAAACTTTTCTGCAATCTTCATGGCGCGCAGAGCCTTGCGATAGCCCTCGGGATCGGGCGAGCCGAACTTGCGGGCGACGCGTTCCTTCAGAGTGCGGCCCTTCAGATTAGCAACGACCATCACGGCGCGACCGTGGAAGCGCGCCATGCCACAGGTCATCGCGGCGTCGTCGCCAAAGGCTCGGTCGCCGTGGATCTCACTGAAGTCGGGGAACAGTGCTGCGATGAAGTCCATCGGATACGGGCGCTCGGGATGCCGCGCTAGCTCTGTTCTGCGCCATGCTTCGGGCACCTTGATAGCTGCCTCCGGCACATGCGCGAGCTTGCTTGATTCATGTTCTGCCATCTCAATCATTGTAGCGGAGAGCGAGGCGTTGGTCGCAAATTTCTCAACGGGAAGAAGAGGGGGACGACTTTTCACAATTATTGCTTTGCATCCTACCGGATAGAGACGTAGGATTGCGAGGGATTTTCATCTGGCTTGCGAGTGTAAGTCTATGAAACCGGGTCTAAGCTATGGGAGAAGATAACGAATGCGATTGAGCAAAGCAACTCTGAGTATCGTTTGCGCGATCACAGTAGCAGCGGCATCGCTGTGGGTGCGACCGAACGCAGTGGCGCAGCAGAATGCTGACGCAGCCGAGGCGGATACAACCCCGACGATCCGTATCACCTCGCAGTTGAAGATTCTGGACGTGACCGCGACAGATTCCAATGGGCAGGCCGTTCACGGGCTACAGAGCTCCGACTTCACCATTCTGGAAGACGGCAAGCCGCAGGCCATCCGCAACTTCGATGAGATCAGCTCGCGCTGGGTCGACGCTCCGCGCTATCTTCCGGCGAACACCTACACCAGCGAGCAGCAACCCTCACCCAGTCCGGCAATCAACATCCTGCTTCTGGATCTGATGAACGAGGGACCCGCCGATAGTGCAGATATAGGACAACTGTCCAGCTCAATCAAATTACAGCAAAAAGTGAAGAGCAATGCGCTACGGGCAATTCAGAATATGCCGACGGGAACGCGGATCGCGGTTCTGGCCATGACCGACAATATGCACATGGTGCAGAGCTTCACCTCGGATCGAGCCTTGCTGAGCGCAGCCATCAACGAGATTCCCTACTACATGCGCGGCTACGATGGTGGAGTCCCAAACATCAGTAGCGGCTTTGGCCATGGCATTGGAACAGCGCAGGGTCCCGCCGACAACGTTACGGGCATCAAGAACGATGCGATGCACAGCTCCGGCTCCAAGAACTGCGATCAGGAAAACAGCCGCAACCAGTCGGTACTCGAAGCATTCAGCCGCATCGCCGTCGATTCTACCCCCATCAAAGGCAGGAAGAATCTGATCTGGTTTACAACGGGAATTCCAGACATTACGGATCCAAGCTCGCGGATGGGATGCCTGCCGGACTACTCGGTGCAACTGAGCCATGCCTACGACATGCTGACTGCGGCGCAGGTCTCGATCTATCCGATCGATGTTCGCGGGCCAGATACGCTGGGAACGCGGCAGCTCTCCGAACAAGCGGTCGCTGAAGCAACCGGCGGAGTGGCCTTTTCGGAGTCCAACGATATCGCCTCGTTGGTGGGCAAAGCCATTGAGGATGGATCCAATTACTACTCGCTCTCCTACATTCCGTCCGCCACAAAGAATAATGGCTTCTTCCATAAGATCGAGGTCAAGGTCAATCAGCCGGGCGTCAGGGTGGTCTACCGCAAAGGCTACTATGCAGACGACATAGCAAAGCTGAAGATGAAGCCGGGACTCTCGCTCTCAATCACGCCACCCCCTGCAATTAATGACGACATGAAGGCTCCGATGAGCCGCGGTTTGGCGACGGCAAGCGACATTCTCTTCGACGTGAGCGTGGAGCCGAGTACAGCCGCGCCTAAGCCGGGCGACCCGCCAGTGATGGGAACGCTGAATCCGAATCTAATGGGAAGAGTACTGACGCGATACAGATTCCAATACTCCGTTCCGGTCGAGCAGATCAGCTTTAAGGATGGCAGCAGGAGGGGAATGCACGACGACACGCTCGGCTTCGATATCGCAGTCTATGACGCGAACGACAGGCGACTGACGGGATTGAGCCAGACGATGAATATGAGCCTTAAAACAAAGACCATCGCCAGTAAACAGCCGATCCAGTTCACCCAGTTGATCGACCTTCCCCCGGGACAGTTGTTTCTCCGCGTGGGAGTCCTCGACCAGAACTCGGATAAGACCGGAACCCTGGAACTGCCACTAAAGATCGTAAGGCACCGACGGTAGTGGACGGCTAGTTCCCGTGTCAGGAGAATAGTCCAGCGAGCAGAATAAACTATGGCTTATTCGCGCTGGGCAGGAGCGATGGGCGTGACGGCATGGTCTGGAGAAGTTGCGCGGCAAACCCAGCGGCGGTGTCCTGCGAACAGGCGGGATGCAGGGCAAGAGCTGCGGAGCGGTACATACTCTCAGCTCTGGTCAAATCGTTACTGGCGAGCGCCGCATTTCCCTCCCCCATAAAGAACCAGAAGCGCGCCGTATCCAGCGCCTCATCCATACCGGGGATCTTGGCTCCCCCAATCCGGGACTCCTGAATGTGAGCCTCTTCGAGGAAGCTGAGCGCTCCGATAAAGTTGCCCTGCTGCATGCGGATGTAGCCCATTCCGGAAAGCGCGAGAGAGTTCTTCGGTTCCCGGTTCAAATCGGCCATGAAGAGCGTTTCGGCCTCGGCCAGATGCTTGGCTTCGAGCGCGCGATACGCCTCGACCTCTATCTCCGAACGCGTACGCTGAGCTGTTCCGGCTGTGCGCGTCACTGTGCCAATCTGCGGTTTTGCGACTGTGCGCGGAGTGTAGACGGGAGCCTGTCTGTGCATCGCAGAAGCGGCAGGCGTAGCCTGCGTCCGTGCGGGAACCTGTGCCGCTGGAGGCGTCGAAAGTGCAACTACCGGACGCGTTGGAGGTGCAGCAGCAGGGCGTGTCGGAACGGCAACAGCGACGGGAGGAGGAGGGTTCGACGTGGTCTTTCCATGCTCGGAGGTCTGCAACGCTGCGGCCAACTGCGGATCGGGATGCACCGCCAGATAGGAACGAATCGCGCCAGCAGCCGCCGGATTCGACGAGTCCCATAGCAACGACTGGCGTAACGCCTGATTTGCCTGCGGATCGTTGGGATTGCGCGCCAGCAGCCTTCTCCCCTCCTCGCGCGTCTTCGGAGTAAAGGTCAGAGTTCGTCCCAGAGCGATCTGGTAGCGCGAGTCTTCGGGAAACTTCTCGGTCAGCGAGCGCAGTCCGGCAATCGCATGGGGTCTCCCAGCCTCGGTCGCCGCCTCGGTCGAATAATAGGCCAGAGCCGAGTCTCCCGGGGGGGGATTTCCCCCGAAGATCTGGCGGTAGATCGCCATCGCCGCCGCGTACTGCCCTGCATCGGCCAGTTTGCCCGCCTGCTGGAGTTGCGTCGTCTGGCTCTGTTGTGTGCTGAGGCTCTGCATCCGCGCAATATTGGGGTCGCTTGGATTGATCGCCCGCAGCCGCTCCAGATAAGTGTTCGCCAGAGCGGTATTTCCATCCAGCTTGGCGGCCCGCGCCAGACCACTCAACGCGTCCGGATTGTTTGGAGCCGTCAGCAGAATCTGCTGCCAGGTCTGCACGGCCAAGTCCATCCGCCCCTGCGACTCAAACGCGTGGGCCTTATCCAGCAAGGACTTGGAGGCCGATTGCGAGGGCAGCTTTGCAGCAGGAAGCGTCTGCGCCATCAAAATCGATTCCGCTGCTGGAGGTGTCGCCGCTGTAGCCCGCGCGGGGGTCGCAGTTGCAGGAAGCGCCCCTGCCGTGGGCAGGGATCCTTCGGCGACCTCCAGCTTCTGAGCCCTTGCGAGATGGGAGAAAACGATCAACACCGCTCCGCATAGAATTGCAGAGGCACAGTGTCGAATTGCTTGCGTTTTCATCATCATATGTTATCTATTCCCACGTAAGCCAAGCTATCAAGTATCAAAACCGATACTACAGCAATATAACCAGAGTACCGCCTCGTCATAGCAGGACACCGTTTTTCCTCAGCTTTTACACACGTTATTCACTGTCAGACTCACTCTGTTGAGGAAAACGCGCTACAAAACAGAACTCTTCAATGCTCTCGCTGCCGAACAAATACGGAATCTTTCATGATGCACTATATACGGTGCGACCGTGCTTCATCCAGAGGAGAGAGGTTCTTCGTGCCAGCCCTCAAGATAATTCATGCGATGCCCTGCCCTGTATTGCCACGCTCCTCCCCAGAAAGCCTGTCAAATATGCTACCTTTGGAGAGTGGGTTGAGAGCGTAGCTCAGTTGGTAGAGCATCGCCCTTTTAAGGCGTTGGTCGTGGGTTCGAGCCCCACCGCTCTCACCATCAGTAAGTCACTAAAAACAAACAATCATCATAAGAGACTATAGAAATTGCGCTAAATTTGTGCTCCCGAAGTAGGAGCGCAAGGAGCGAACGTGCCTGCGCCCTCCATTAGAGAAGGCACAACATGAGGGCACCAACCCCGCTGGTACGTCCTTGGTTGCGCTAGCCTCAGCAGGATACCCAGATTATCCCTGTGGGGCAGTCCAGACCCACCCTAGCTCATCACCGCTTCGAGATTCAGGAAACCGGCAGAGCTGGTTCCTATCTTCGTTTGCTCTATCGTGCATTCAGGTGCAGAGACTGGTGCAGAGGCAGTTGCGCGGACGAGCTGCCCACCTCAATCAGAAAGTCTCCGCTTGGACGAGTCCACGCGCTCCTGCTGGTCGAATAGATGGACAGATAGAGCGGGTTGAGCGGGACTTCCACCGTCTGGCTCGCGCCTGCGGCAAGAGAAACGCGCCGCCATCCCGCCAGTTTGCGGAACGGCTCGCCAGCCGACGCGGGCAGCGTGACGTAGACCTCGGCAATCTCATCGCCTGCCTGCGCGCCCGCATTGCGCAACTCGAAGCTGACGCTCTTTGCGTCGCTATCAACCTTCAGATTCGAGTAGTCGAAGCGCGTGTAGGAAAGCCCGAAGCCGAACGGAAAAAGCGGCTTTAGGCTCTTCTGCTGAAACCAGCGATAACCAACCGCCATGCCCTCCACGTTATAGTCGACGGGAAAGTTGCGCGGTTGATCGCGAGCCGCAGCAGCATCTGCACCGTTGTTGCCGATGCGCTCGGTCAAGCCCGTAACGTGCGGATGTGGCAGGTCGAGCTCAGTCGCCGCAAAGGTCACAGGCAGCTTGCCCGAGGGATTCACGCGGCCGAAGAGAACATTCGCAATCGCCTCGCCACCGCCGATGCCGGGAAACCAGCTCTCGACGATTGCCTTGACGTGTGCGGCCCACGGCATCGTCACCGGTCCGCCCGTCTCCAGTACCACGATGGTGTTGGGATTGGCCGCAGTAACCGCTTCGACCAGCGCGTCCTGCTGGTTGGGCAGGCTAAGCGTCGCCGCGTCCTGCCCCTCGCTCATCCACTGAGTGACGAAGACAATCGCGATCTCGGCAGATGCCGCAGTCTTTGCCGCCTGATCCAGATCGTTGCCCGCGTCGTAGTCAATACGCGCGCCCGCTGTAGCCTGCTCGCGAATATAGCGCAGCGGCGAAGAGGGAAAATAGACGGGCTTGCCCCACGGTTCCGTCCCCGGCTTAGGATCAATCGCATTGCCACCGGGCGCATCCACCTGCGCCGATCCGCCGCCAGAGAGAACGCCCACGTCGGCGTGGCCTCCGATGACTGCGATGCTGTGAATTTTATTAAACGAAAGAGGTAAAACGCCGTTATTTTGCAGCAAAACGATGCTTTTTTCTTCAATCTTTCGCGCGTCGTCGCGCCCGCGAAACGGGTCGACGACGCTGCGAGGCATCGGGGGCTGGTCGATCACGCCGCTCGCAAACATGCTACGCACAATGCGATGCACCATGTCGTCCAGTCGCGCCTGCGGAACCTTGCCGTCAATCACGGCCTGCTTCAGTTCATCGCCAAAGTATTTCGTTCCTGGCTGCTCCATATCGAGTCCGGCCAGCGCGGCTTTCACGGTGCTATGCGTTCCCTCCCAGTCTGAAAGCACAAAGCCCTTGAAGCCCCACTCCCGTTTCAAAATCTGGTTCAAAAGAAAGTCATTCTCACACGCATAGTCGCCGTTCACATGGTTGTAGGAGCACATCACGCCCGCCGGTTGCGCCATTCCAATCGCAATCTGAAAAGCCAGCAAGTCGGTCTCGCGCAGCGCGCGCTCGTCCAACAAAGCGTTCAACGTGCTGCGCCCCGTCTCCTGATCGTTAACCGCATAGTGCTTGATGTCGCCCATCACGTGGTTGGCCTGCACTCCGCGCGCGAGTTGACCGACCATGACGCCGGAGAGAATCGGATCCTCGCTCGCGTACTCGAAGTTGCGCCCATTGCGCGGCTCGCGGATCAGATCCACCCCGCCGCCAATCGACATGTTGTAGCCCTCAGCGCGCAGTTCGCGGCCAATCACAGAGCCATAGAGAAACGCTGCATCTGGATCCCAGCTCGCCGCCATTCCAATTACCGAGGGAAGCAGCGTTGCGTAGCGGCTTTCGAGCGCCGCCATACGCACACCCACAGCAGAGTCAGCCAGATTGATATCCGGCAGATGCAACCGCGCAATCCCTGACACAAATCCCGCACCACCGTTGTGCCCCGGCGCAACCAGATCGCCCTTGCGCAGCACTCCCCAGCCTGCGCCATGCACCAGTTGAACCTTCTCGTCGAGCGTCATCTCGTGAATCATCTGGTCGGCGCGCGTGTCAGGGTCAAGTGAATTACTCATCCAAGGCTGCAACGAGACAACCGACGTGTCGGACTTAGCCAGCGACTGTGCATTCGCATGAATAACGCTACATAGAATAAGCGAAAGAAAAACCATTCCACGGACACAAGTACGAATCGAACGGCAATAGCTCATGATTATTTTCCTTTTCTCATGCAGCGGCCAGAACTACTGGGTTGAGTCCGTAAAGTTCTGTAGAAGTCTCTGAGTGGAGCGCGAAGCAAGCCCACTGAAGCGATTCCTTAGGATGTTGTTTAGAAGGCGACATTCACAAGGACGACAGAGATGACTCGCAATCGACAGGGTAGTGAGATTTTTGCGGGATAGCAAGCGGGGATCGGCGGCGAGGATTTTCTCCGCAGTCTGGTGAGCGCACCGTGCAGCAGGCTGCGGAAGCCGAGATGACCGGTTTTCTGGGCGCGGAGAGCTATCAACGCAACGACGCGCGGCGTGGTTGGCGCAACGGGCTGTGGTCTGTACGTCGGTCGAGATCAGAATGGTGTACTTGACGTTGGGACGCATGGGGCGTGCTGGCTTGAAGGTGGCGATGGTGGCTCCGGCAGTGTTGAGCGCGAAGCTGAAGGTTCCTGCAACGTAGTCGGTTCCGCTGGCAGGAGCGACGGAACCAACCAGACCGCTGGATGTAGCGACGATGAAGCCGTCGCGAAGATGGGCACCCGATCCTGTTGGTGTGTAAGGTGTTCTATGAGTCGATATCGTCGATTCAGGCAGGTCTGGGCTACACTAATTTCATGTGCGGAATAATCGGTTACATTGGCCCCAATCCTCCTGTCCCCATCATTATCGAAGGTCTGCGCCGTCTGGAGTATCGCGGCTATGACTCAGCCGGAATCGCCGTCGCGGGAGGCCCGCAGGGGCTGGAGTTGCGTCGCGCTCCGGGAAAACTGCGCAATCTGGAAGCCGTCATAGCCGCCAGCCCCATCTCCGGCACCTTCGGCATCGGACACACGCGCTGGGCCACGCACGGCCGCCCGACCGAGGAGAACGCCCACCCGCATCGCGATGGCTCGGGCACGCTCGTCGTCGTGCATAACGGCATTGTGGAGAACTATCTTGCGCTGAAGGCGGAGCTGATCGCCAAGGGACACAGGTTTGCCTCCGAGACCGACACTGAGATCATCGCGCACGTCATCGAGAACGAGTTCAATCTGGCCTCCACCGCTTTGTTGTCATCCCGTAGTGAAGCGGAGGGATCTACTTTTCTCTCCGAATCCGCCGAGTCGAACACCTCCGAGGCCGTTCTGGCCCTGCCAGCCAGACCCGCAATTCCGCTGGAGGAGGCCGTCCGTCGCGCCGTCAAACGCTTGACCGGAGCCTTTGCCATCGGAGTTCTCTCGGCCAACGAGCCGAACAAGCTGGTTGCGGCGCGCTTTGGCCCGCCCGCCGTCCTCGGCATCGGCGAGGGCGAATACTTTCTCGCCTCGGACGTTCCCGGCATCCTGCATCACACGCGCAACATCCACTTTCTGGCCGATGGCGAACTGGCCATCCTCACCCCAGAGGGCGTGACGTTGACCGACTTCGAGGGCGCGCCCCTGCCGCTGAAGATCCAGCGCATTGCGTGGGATCCCATCCAGGCCGAGAAGTCCGGCTACAAACACTTCATGCTGAAGGAGATCAACGAGCAGCCGCGCGCCATTCGCGACACCCTGCTGGGCCGCATCTCGCCCGACACTGGCCGCGTTTTCCTGCCCGACATGACCATCACCGAGGGCGATCTGCGCGCCTGCACTCAGATCACCATTGCCGCCTGCGGAACCAGTTGGCACGCGGGACTGGCGGGCAAGTTCATGATCGAGCGGCTGGCCCGCCTGCGCACCGAGGTCGACTACGCCAGCGAGTATCGCTATCGCAACCCGATCCCCGATCCAGCCTCGATCGGCCTGCTTATTACTCAGTCCGGCGAGACGGCCGACACCATCGCCGCGCAGCGCGAGATGATCAGCCTTGGCTCGAAGACGCTGGCCATCTGCAACGTCGTCGGCGCAGCGGTCAGCCGCGAGGCGCAGGGAACCATTACGACCAACGCTGGGCCGGAGATCGGCGTGGCCAGCACCAAGGCCTTCACCGCGCAACTAACGGCGCTCTTCCTGCTCGCACTGCGTCTGGCGCAGGTTCGCGGAACCGTTAGCGACGAAGAATCGCTCGCTCTGGTGGACGAACTGACCAAGGTTCCCGCCAAGATCGAGGAGATTCTGCGTTCGGTGGACGACCAGTGCGCGCAGCTTGCCAAGGCCTTCTCCACGGCCAACGACTTCCTCTTTCTGGGGCGAGGCATTCACTACCCCATCGCTCTGGAAGGCGCACTCAAGCTCAAGGAGATCAGCTACATCCACGCCGAGGGCTATCCCGCCGGAGAGATGAAGCACGGCCCCAACGCGCTGATCGACGAGACGCTGCCGGTCGTCTGCATCGCCACCAAAGACCCCACCGATCCGACCAGCGTGCTGAAGTACGAGAAGACGCTCTCGAACATTCAGGAGGTCACAGCGCGCTCCGGCCGCGTGATCGCCATCGCCATCGAGGGCGACGAGGAGATCAAGAATCTGGTGGAACACACCATCCAGATCCCGCAGGCACCAGAACTCCTGCTGCCGATTCTGGAGGTGGTGCCACTGCAACTGCTCGCCTACCACATCGCCGTCCGCCGCGGCTGCGACGTAGACCAACCTCGAAATCTGGCAAAATCCGTCACTGTCGAGTAGCCTGAAGTCCTATCTTTGATCGTTGAATGAGTTCTAATGAATACGCAGAGTTCAGAACCCAAGAGGGGCGTTGCTCGGACCGACGGCAGCCTGCCATCATACGCCTCTGGAGGCTCGCGCAAAATCAGCTATAAGTGGGAAATAACGAGCGCAGTTGTCGGACTCATAGCAATTCACTTAGTTTTATTCTTCCCCACTTATCACGGCGATCATTTTGATGCGCCAACGTTGGCAAGGGCCAAAGGCCCTTTGTTCAACGTCTATAGCGCTCGACGATATGCTCTGGACTTCAGAGACGGGACACTAGCCGTCTGAGAGGGATTCAACATGGATCCAAAGCACCATTTTCAGGGCAGCTTTGTGCTAGTTTTGTGCTACTACCGCTCCAGATGGGGAGAATGTGCATAATATAGTGCTTGCACTTTCAGCAAGTTACTTATCCTGCAATACTTGTTTTCGTTCTAGCCCCCGTTCTCGCCATCAAATTTCCAATAGATAAATCAGCTACTTCCATCTCCCTCCTTCTGGATGCGGCAGGCGTTCGGATGCAATCGAGCGATGCGGCTCTGGCTCGATGAATGTGCTGGAGTGCGTCTTCCTCACGATTATGGCGGCCATACGTCTTATCTATAGAGGTTCTAGAATTAGCTATGGCTTTCTGGTTGCGTCTCTTCTCGCTGGTTCTTCTTGCAATTCCCTGTTCCGCCTTTGCCGATCCTGCGCCGTTTGATCTGGCTGGCCCCACGCTGGAGGTCAGGGTGATCCATGCAGGCAAGACGCTGCCAATCTCCGCCGTACCCAATCTTTCGGCGGGCGATCAGCTCTCGATCAAGGCGGATCTTCCCGATAACCAGTCCGCGCACTATCTCATGGTTGCGGCATTTCTGCGCGGAGCGACCAATCCTCCGCCGCAGAGCTGGTTCTACGCCTCGCAGACGTGGAGCCACAAGGACAGCGAAGGGCTTAGGATCACGGTTCCCAAGGGAGCCCAGCAGGTTCTCATCTTTCTTGCGCCAGAGACCAATGGAGACTTCAAGGCGATTGTCGACGCGGTTCGCGGCCAGCCCGGAGCCTTTGTGCGCGCATCGCAGGATCTCAATCAGGCCACGCTGGATCGCTCGCGGCTGAAGGTCTATCTGGCTGCGATCCGCGCCATCGACCAGAGCAATCCAGAGCAACTGACCACGGCGTCGCCTCTGCTGGCGCGCTCTCTCGCCATCAAGTTCAATCCAGACTGTTTGCAGAAGATCCCCGAGCTACAAGCCTCCTGTCTGATGCAGGGACAGGATTCGCTGATTCTGAACGACGGCCATAGCACCTCGATCGTCGAGGCGTTGACCTCGTCCTCGGTCGTCGATCTGGCGCAACAGATCAGCAGTACGCGTCAGGCCGACTATGGCTACTACAGCCCCTACATCTCTTCGGTCGTGGACATTGCGCACATCATGGACGCCTTCCGCACTGCGCAGTATCAGTACATTCCCGCGCTTGCCAGCGAGCAGAACGATCTACTTTCGCTCGAACTGAATGCGCCGCCGTCGTTTCACAATCCGAAGTCGGTTCTGGTGATTGCTCTGCCAGCGGTCGAAGCGCCGCAGTTGCCGCCGCTGCACCCGGTCGATCCCAAACAGGTCTACTGTGCGGAGAAGACGGAGCTGGTTCTTCCCGCCGAGGGCGCGCCGCTTGCCTTTGCCACCGGCTACGCCCACGACATGGTCCTTCGCTTGAAGGGAAAGAATGGCAAGATCGTCGATCTGCCGGTGAAGGCCGATGCCGAGAAGGGCGGATTCATCGCCAATACGGTGGGACTCAGCCCCGCGAACTTCGGCGACGTTCTGGACGGATCGCTGCATGGATACTGGGGATTTGAGGCGTACAACGGCCCGGAGTTTCGTCTGGAGAACGCTCATCCACAGCACTGGCAACTGTCCGACAGCGACCAGCAGGCCTTGATCGCAGGGCGCGACGATCTCATTCACATCGAGACGGAGAACGCAGCCTGCGTCGACAGCATCCTGTTACAGAATTCCACGGGAGAGAGCGTCAAGGCAGAGTGGAAGTCGACTGGCCCCAACCAGGTCGCCGTGACCGTTCCGCTCAAAAAGGTCAAGCCCGGAGCGCTCAAACTGCTGGTCAAACAATACGGCAGCAAGCAACCGGACACGGTTCCGCTGCAAAGCTTCGCGCAGGCCGGTCATCTCGACAGCTTTACCTTCCATGCGGGCGATCTTACGGGAACGCTCAAGGGTAGCCAGTTGGATGCGGTAAAGGAACTCACGCTGAACGGGGTCAGCTTCAAGCCAATGCCGCTGTCGGGCGTCGATCCCGACGAGGAACTGACTCTGGCTGCCGCCGACGTCAAGGCCGTCGCGGGACTAAAAGAAGGCGCGAATGCAACAGCCAAGATTGCGCTCAATGACGGGCGCGAACTCAATCTCGACGTCACGGTTGCATCACCTCGCCCCAAAGTCACGCTTCTCGGAAAGAGTGTTCAAACCCCAGCATCGAGTGGGTTGGGCGATATTCAACTCGCCGATTCGGACGAGTTGCCGCAGGGAGCGCAGTTGACCTTCTCGATCCACGCGCAGATTCCCGCAGCGTTTACCGGCGAAGAAAAGATCGAGGTGTCCACCCTACACGGCGCATTCCTGACGACGCTCACGCCCGCCAACGGCCTGACGTTGGCGGACTCGCAAGTCGCTCTGGCGACGCTCAACACGGGCAAAGCCTTCGCCGCCTCCGCCGCAGGACCGCTGCGCTTTCGCATCGTCAAGCAAGGCATCGCGGGCGACTGGCAGCCGCTTGCTATGTTGGTTCGCCTGCCAGTCTTCAACAACATAAAGTGCACCGCCAAGCCCGACGCACCATGCGATCTCGCCGGATCCAACCTATTTCTGCTCGATGCAGTCTCCAGCAATGCACACTTCGATCAAGCGACGCAGGTTCCCGAGGGCTTTCCCGGATACACGCTGTCGGTTCCGCGTCCCATCGATGGAAGGCTCTACCTCAAACTCCACGACGATCCATCAGTTGTGAACTCCATTGCCTTCCCGCAAGGATTGCTTCCACCCCTGCCCATTGCGACTTCAACAGCAAGGCAAGCGACTTCAATCCCAGCTCCTGCCAAGCCTTCAACTGAGGGGAATCCACAGTCCTCTGCCGACAAGACTGCACCTGCGCTGACATCTCCTGCCACCGCGCCAACAACGCCCCCCGCAAAGCCGTCCGCGCAGTAGAAATCTGTACGGAAACTGCGGATAGAGCGTTACTCAAAGCACTCCAAACCAATTTTTTTGTCGTTCCGTAGCGTCATTTGTCTGTTATTCCATAGCATCATTTGTTTGTCATTCCGTAGCGAAGCGAAGGAATCTGCTTATGGCTCGTCCAATGACGGAACGCACCATTACGGCAACGGCTTAGCCGAAAGAACGACAAACTCATCTCTGGTTTATAGCAATACCGAACAGGCTCTCAAGCTATACCGAGATTCTCTCCAGCCGCTCCGGCGAAAGAATCAGGATGGAGACGCCGTGGATCTGAATCAGCTTCTCGCGTTTGAAGCGGCCCAGCATGCGGGTCATCGTCTCACGCGAACAGCCCACCAGATTGGCCAGTTCTTCGTGGGTCAGCGCCATGGTAAAGCGCATCTCCCCCTTGCCGCAGGATTCGGCCCGGCCCCAATCCAGCAGAACCGCCGCCAGACGTCCCGCCGTCGAACCCGACAACGCCAGTCGCCGCGCATCGAAGAACGCTGCCTTGTACTCTTCGCTGAGAGCCTTGGCTGCGTGCAGGCTCGCCTGCCCATGTTTCTTCAGAAAGGCCAGAAACTCATCGCGACGAATGCTTTTGACCTCAGTCGGCTGCACCGTCTCGGCTGTCACCTCGTACTTGGAGCCGGAGATCACCGCACCCAGACCGAGAATATCTCCCGGCATGGCGATCTTCAGGATCAGCGTGCGCCCCTCCTTCGAGGTACACGACAGCTTAACCTGCCCGTTACAAAGGACATAGACCGCCTGACTCGGCGCATTCTCCAGAAAGAGCGTTGCGCCGCGTGGAAGCGACGAGCTGACGCCAATCAGGTCGAAGTCGTCGAGCGCCTCATCGCCCAAACTACAGAACATGCGCATGGAGCGCAGATCGCAGTTTCCGCAATGGCGTGCTGGACGAATTATGGGTGAGAGAGGCATGTCGAATCAGACCTTCCCGACATAAAAAGGCGGGGGGATGCGACCGTGGAGGTTATGACGCGACTGAGATTAATAACCTCGATCACATCGGATCTTGAGGCAAGATACAACTGTCCCTAATCGCGATTTTAGCACAGCGCGACTTTCCAAGAAGCGTCTCCGCCAGTGTGCGCGCAGCCCGATCTCGCCGAAGATGAAGCATTTTCCCTATTGTTATAGACGTACGAGGATTGTCATTCTGAGCGAGCGCGAGTGAAGGATCTGCGTTGTCTTCGCGCCATGACGCTACAGAGCGAACAAAATGCGGGGATTCTTCGCTACGCTCAGAATGACATGACACTCCCCGGCCTATAGCTATTCCTAAAATGTTCTAGTGCCCGTAGCCCTCGGCGTTCTGCGCAACCTTGCCGCGAAACAGCCAGTGGATGACGGAAAAATACAGGATCGCCAGCAGAATTCCAAACGTCCACCAGACCAGACCGATGTGCAGCGTGTGCGATCCGGCCAACGCGTTCGCAATGGTGATGTCGCGCCCCTCGCTGCCGACGGCGGGAAGAAGCACGGGGAAGAGTCCGATGACGGCTCCGGCCATCATGCTGGCCAGATAGACCGACGAGCCGAGAAAAGCCGTCATCGCCGAGCCTCGTCGCGTGGCCAGAACGACAACGAACAGGCTGGCCAGTACCGCGCAGGGAATGACAAACAAGACGGGATGAGCGAGGTAGCTGTCCAGCGAATGAGGACGCGCCAGCACGGTCAGCGGAAGTCCCGCCAGCGTGAGCAGCAACAGCACCGGCCACGCCTTCATGGCGAAGCTGCGAGAGCGCTGTTCCAGATCGCCCTCGGTCTTCAAGGCGAGGTAGAGCGAGCCATGAACCGACAACGCGACCAGAGCCAACACTCCTCCGGTAACGGTATACCAGTCCAGAATGCCGGGATGTGCGCCGGGCTGCCAGTTGGTCCACAGCGGCAGGAAGAAATAGTCGTCCGCGCCGATAGGGACGCCGCGCACGACGTTGGCCAGCGCGGCTCCGTAGAAGATGGCCAGCAGCACACTGGAGAGAGTGAAGAGTGCGTCGAAGAAGGTTCTCCACAGCGGCTCGGCGGAGTGGCTGCGCAGTTCGATGCTGACCGCGCGCAGGATCAGCAGCCACAGAACGATCATCAGCGGCAGATAGAAGCCGCTGAAGGCCGAGGCATAGAGCAGCGGGAAGGCGAAGAAGAGCGTGCCGCCGGCGGCCAGCAGCCAGACCTCGTTGCCGTCCCAGAAGGGGCCAATCGAGCGCATGGCCTGTTGCCGCTCCGGCTCGGTGCGCGCGACGAAGAGGTAGGCGATGCCCACGCCGATGTCGAAGCCGTCCAGTACGACGTAGGCGACCAGCATGAGTGCGACGATCCAGAACCAGAGTGTACCCATGAATCTCTCCTATGCAGCTTCGCCGCTGTCTGCCGCAGCTTCCACCGACGCTGCGATTGGCCCATCCTGAATGAAGTTGTAGACCAGCACGATCCACAGAATCGAGAGCACGGCGTACATGCCGAGGAAGCCCAGCAGAGTGAACAGGCTGGAGCCAGCGCCGACGTGGGTCGAGTAGCCCTGCGCGGTGCGGATGAGTCCGTAGACCAGCCACGGCTGGCGGCCAATCTCCGCCGTCATCCAACCCGCAGTGTTGGCAATATACGGCAGCGGGAAGCTGAGCAGAATGGGCCACAGCAACCAGCGCGCAGTGAACAACGAGCCGCGCCAGAGCAGGATGGCCGCGAGTCCCATCAGCAGAAGAAAGTACGTCCCCAGCCCCGCCATGATGTGGTAGGCGTAGAAGAGCAGAGGCAGCGTCGTGGGCCACTGATCGCGCGGAATCTGGTTGAGTCCCTGCACCTCGGCGGTCGTCGTTCCGTAGATCAGGAAGCTGAGAACCTTGTTCACGACGATAGGGTTGTCGATCTTCTGCGCCTCGACGTCGGGCTGCCCCAGCAGGACCAATGGAGCGCCCGTCTCACTGTTGAACAGACCCTCCATTGCCGCGACTGCGGCGGGCTGATGCTTGGCCATGTACTTGGCGTGCAGGTCGCCGGTGGGGAAGATCATCATGATGCAGGAGAGGACGCCGGAGATGACTCCCAACTTCAGAAAGGTGCGTCCATAAACCTCGTCGCGGCGAAGCAGCAGGTAGAGCGCGCCGACCGACGCCATCACGAACGAGGCCGTCACCACCGAGCCGCACATGTTATGCGCGTATTGGAGCCAGGCCCAGGGATTCAGCATCAGACCCCAGAAACTGCTGACCTCGTAGAGTCCACTGGGCGTCACATGATAGGCCACCGGATGTTGCATCCACGCGTCGGTGATGATGATGAAGAAACCCGAGATCCACGATCCGACGAAGACCAGGAACGCCGACCACCAGTGCATCCAACGCGAGAGGCGTTTTTCGCCGAAGAGAAATAGGCCGAGGAAGGCCGACTCCAGAAAAAAGGAGAAGATTCCCTCCATCGCCAGCGGCATTCCGATAACCCCTCCGGTGCGGCGCGAGAACTCCGACCAGTTAGTGCCGAACTGGAACTCCATGGGGATGCCCGTCACCACGCCGAGCAGAAAGTTCACCGCGAAGATCTTGGCCCAGAAGCGCGCCGCAATGTCGTACTTCTCCTCGCCGGTCTTGATCGCCAGCGACTTGATCACGACGATCAGCAGAGCCAGGCCCATTGTGAGCTGCGGAAAAAGGTAGTGATAAGTGACGGTGAAGGCAAAGTGAATCCGGTGCAGGCTTAAAGCGTCCATGTTGCTCCTCGTGAGACTTTGCGCGCCTCTATTGTGATCTATGGCAGCAACTTGCGCAATTCTTTTTTCCTGAGCGCGAAAGTTAAATTCGTCGGCTGAGCAAAAAAAATGCGGCACGAACGTTGGATTGTCCGTGCCGGGAGGCCAGTGACGCAACTTATGTCGGCGCGAGGGCGGATCCGCCTGCTCTGGCCGTAAACTTTGCAGCAAAGGCTGCTCTGGATAAAAGACTATCACGCAAACTGAAAGCAGTGCAGAGCGCCATTCAGACCAAAGTTGCACAAAAATCCGCCGTGACAGGATGCAAATAGCCCCCGCCTCTCAGGACGAGAGCGGGGGCTATGGATGCGTATTCGTCCGATCTATTTGATCTCGGCGATGGCAGCGACGACGCCCTTGGTCAGAATCGCGTTGGCATACTCGGCGACGGCGACGGACAGATTTGGAATCGTGCGCAGATCCTTGCCCCACCATTCCTTCTGTTCCAGAACCGCGTCGGTCAGGGTGCGAACACCAGCGGCTGAACCGTCAAAGGCAGACCAAAGCGAAGCGTACTTCTCCAGAATCGGCTGGTTGTCCTTGATCGGGTACTCCTTGCCATCGCGGTGGCCAATGAGCGCGCCGTCCTTGATCTCCGTGCCGCGATAGAAGACGATCAACGCGGCTAGAGCGAAGGTGAGACGCTTGGGTAGTTCTCCGCGCAGATCGACGTAACGCTCCAGCGAACGCAGCACGCGTGCCTTGTACTTCGAGACCGAGTTCAGCGTGATGCTCAGCAGCGAGTGCTGGATGAAGGGATTGCTGAAGCGCTCGAAGACCGATGCCGCAAAGAGTTCAAGCTCGGCCTTGGGCAGCGTGAGCGTGGGAATCACCTCGTCGGCGATGGCGCTCTTCATGAAGCCGGAGACAGCGGCGTCCGCCATGAAGTCGCCGACGTAGTTGAAGCCGGCGAGGAAGGCTGCGGGGACGGTCGTGGTGTGCGCACCGTTCAGGATGCCGACCTTGCGATCGCGATAGGGCTTCATGTTGTCGCTGACGATGACGTTGAAGCCGGCCTTGGCCAGTGGCAGCTCTTCGTTCAGCGAGGCGGGACCTTCGATCACCCACAGGTGGAAGACCTCGGAGGAGTCGAAGAGGTCGTCGCGATAGCCCGAATTCGTCCACAGCTTCTCGACCTCGTTGCGCGGATAGCCGGTAACGATGCGGTCGACCAGCGTGTTGGTGAAGACGTTGGCGCTCTCGATCCACTGCACGAAGGCGGCGTCAAGACCCCAGTTTGCTGCGGTCTGTAGAACGGTCTTCTTCAGGTTGTCGCCATTGCGGTCGATCAACTCGCAGGGCAGCAGAACGAAGCCCTTGGATGCGTCGCCGTTGAAGGCCTTGTAACGCTCCAGCAGAAGCAGCGTGAGCTTTGCGGGGAACGAGGCTGGCGGCTGATCGCTCTGCTTGTCGGCTGCGCTGTATGCAATGCCCGCCTCGGTGGTATTGGAGACGATGAAGCGCAGGTCTGGGTTATGCGCGCACTTCAGATAGCCCTGAAAGTCAGCATAGGGATTGATGCCGCGGCTGATGGAGGTAATCAGTTCCTGACGCTCGACGACATTGCCCTCTTCGATGCCGCGCATCAGCAGCGTGTAAGCGCCGCTCTGCTCGTTCAGCATCTTGACCTGTCCCTGCGCGATGGGCTGCACCACAACCACGCGGCCATTGAAGAGGCCCTTGCGATTCATGCCGTCGATCATCCAATCGACGAAGCCGCGCAGAAAGCCGCCCTCTCCAAACTGCAGGACTCGTTCGGGAAGCTGTTTATCAGCAGACCCGTTGGAGAGTACAGGATGTTCCTTGAGGAACTCGGCGTTCAGGTGTGGAATTGCAACAGTTTCCAAAGTAGGCATTAAAGAGTTACTCCGTCTTTCCAGATTGAAATTTCTCTGAATCCATTCATCTCCGCCTTGGTGTGCGTGCGACCGGAGGCGACATCGAGTACAAGCTGGAACAGTTTGTCCGCAAGCTCCTCCATGCTGGACGTACCGTCCGCAAAGGGGCCTGCGTTGAAGTCGATCCACGTGGACTTGCGTTCGGCCAGTGGAGTGTTGGTTGAGATCTTGATCGTCGGAACGGGGAATCCCATCGGATTGCCGCGTCCTGTGGTGAACAGAACCATGTGCGCCCCCGCCGCGCTCAACGCAGATCCGGCGACGCCATCGTTGCCCGGACCGTTGAGCAGCGCGATGCCGCCCAGATTCGGGCTGGCCTGCTGACCGTAATCCAACACCTGCTTGATAGGGAAGCATCCGCCCTTCTGCACACAACCCAGCGATTTTTCGGCGAGCGTAGTGATGCCGCCCTCCTTGTTTCCGGGCGAGGGATTCTCATCAATCGGCTCGTTGTGGCGCTGGAAGTACTCGCGAAACGAGTTGACCAGATGGATCGTATCGCTCGACACCTTGGCGGTCAGGGCACGATCGAGCAGAACCTCCTCTGCGCCGAACATCTCCGGCACTTCGGTCAGAATGCTGGTTCCACCCACCTCGGCCAGCTTGTCTGCAACGCGGCCGACCAGCGGATTGCCGGTGATTCCAGAGAGTCCGTCCGAGCCGCCGCACTTCATGCCCAGAATCAGCTCCGAAGCCGGAATCGGCTCGCGCTTGAACTGTCCTGCGTACTCGGCCAGCTCGTGAACCAGTTGAACGCCCGTCTCCAGATCGTCCTCGCACTCCTGCGCGACGAGGAAACGGAACCGGGGGGACTCCGGCTTGTCTAAAAACTCTTTGAAGAGACTGATCTGATTGTTCTCGCAACCCAGACCGAGAACCAGAACCCCAGCGGCGTTGGGATGGCGCGTCAATCCCGCAAGCAGTCGCTGCGTATAGGCCATATCCTCGCCAAGCTGCGAGCATCCGTAAGGATGATTGAAGGTATAGATGCCTTCTACGCTGCTTCCCTTGCCGACGATCTCTCGCGTGGCGCGCTCGGCGATGCGTGTCGCCGAATGATTGACGCAGCCGACGGTGTTGATGATCCAGATCTCGTTGCGAATGCCGACCGAACCATCGGGGCGGCGGAATCCATCGAAGGTTGCGGCGCTGCCCAGAGTCGTCGCGTGGCCCTTCTGCGCGACTGCGGCAGAGGTTGCGTCGAAGGCGCGATCTTCCAGCTTGCCTCGCAGAGCGCTTGTCAGGTTGTGCGAATGGACGTGCTGACCGGGCAGAATCTCCACGGTCGCAACGCCGATAGAATAGCCATATTTGATGACAGGCTCGCCCACATGAATCGCCTGCAAGGCGATCTTGTGACCAGCCGGCACGGCATCGAGTGCCACAATCTCCCCGGCCTGCTGCCCTTTGGCCAACGGACAAAGCGCTACAGCGACGTTATCCAAACGATGAATTTTGAGTATTTGTGCCGAAGCCTGCATTGATCCATGATGCACTTCCGTGGGGAAAACTGTCTGTGATTCATGTCACTCGATCGTAATTTGCCGTCCGCTGTCCGAATTGTAGACAGAGCCTCTGTGCCCTGCGCTGCAAGCCGATGAAAGAACTGGCGACTCGTCGTCCAAGGAGAAACAACCCGATGAACCGAATCATCCTTGCCGACAATCAGGCGATCTTCCGGGCGGGCGCGGCCCGCATCCTCGCGCTGGAAGACGACATGCGCATTGTGGCGCAATGCGACGATCTCTTTCACCTCTCCAACACCCTTCAGGCCTCGCGCGATGCCATTCTTCTGTTCTCCGCCAGCATGCAACTGGATGAAAAGGCCGTCATCGCCAGCGCTCAGGCCGCAGGCATCCGTACGATCCTGATCGCCGAAAACGGAGAGGAGATCGCCGAAGACCGCCTCCGCGCGCTCGATGGCGTCATCTTTCGCAACATCGCCGGAACGACGCTGGTCAACTGCGTCCGTAGCGTCGCCGCCGGAAAACACACCATCCAGCGCTGCAACGTCACCTCGATTCTGGCGCAGGACTCGGTTGGAGCGCGCGTCCGCGACCGCCTGACACCCAAGGAGATGCAGATCGTCTCGCTGATCGTGCAGGGCTGCAAGAACAAGCACATTGCCACCCAACTCGGCACCAAGGAACAGGTCGTCAAAAACTACCTGCGTACCATCTACGACAAGACCGGAGTCAGCGACCGACTGGAACTGGCGCTGTTCACCCTTCACCACCGCATTCTTGCCGAAGCCGCAACCCGCGCCAGCGACCTGTTACAGGCCAGATCCGCCTGAACGCCTCTGTCCGCGCCTGGCTTCTGAGATATGCAGGTGCCCCCCCCCCGGGTATACACTCATATCGCTTATCCTACTGGCTTTATATTTCAGTATATATTGGTTAATATATATTTCACGGTTCGGGCGCAGTGTTGAATTTCAGTAGTTAAAGTGCAAGGCCCGACAAATTATGGTCGGGCCTTGCGCATTTAATCCACTGATTTAAGTATACGATCTGGGACATAACTCGATTGCCAAGTATTTTTGCGTGGCAAACCGTTGAAGGGATGAGCTTTAAGCTGAAGCGAGGGAGAGACAAGGCTTGACATGCAGATTTGCTGCGGTTTTCTGCCTCGTTTCTGGGGAGACGTTGATTCATACGGCACGGGCTTGGGATTTTCCCTTAATTGCTGCGCAATCAAGGGAAAAGAAGAATATAAGGAGAACGCTTACGGCACAGCTAAAGCCGTGCCCTTCCGACTTGAGCAGCCTTGAGCGGGTAAGATGCCGTGTTCTTCTGGCCGGAGGGAGATTCGGCGCGCTTGCCCTTTATACTTGAGAGAGGATTGGGATCAGGCTGGCATTCGCTCGTCGCTAACGATCTTCCCTGGCAATTACAAGTAGAACAAGGAGTACGAGGAGTTCATGGCCACACTGATCGATGCAATTGACGTCAAGCGCAAGAGCCTGTTTGAGTTTGAAAGCACCCCCTACGCCTGTCTGGAGGCCGAGGTCAGCACCCCGACCGCGCGCGGCGGCCAGACGCTGGTTCGCCTGAAGATGCGCAACCTGCTGACCAACTCGGTCTTCGAGAAGACCTTCAAGGCCAGCGACAAGTTCAAGGAACCGGATCTGGTTCTGGTTCCCGCAACCTATCTGTACAGCGACAACGACGGATCCTACTTCCTCGATCAGGAGAGCTACGAGACGCTCTCGCTGTCTGAACAGATGCTGGGCAATGCGCTGGACTTTCTGATTGATGGAACGCTGGTGCAACTGCACAAGTACAACGGCAACCCGATCGGTCTGCAACTGCCCATCTTCGTCGAGTTGGAGGTCTCCTACACCGAACCCGCCGTGCGTGGAGACACATCGAGCGGCAGCGGAACCAAGGTCGCCCGACTGGAAACCGGGCTGGAGATTCGCGTTCCGCTCTTCATCAAAGAAGGCGAAAAAGTGAAGGTCTCCACCGAGAACCGGGACTTTGCGGGGCGCGCGTAAAGCATTTTCGGTAATGGCGTAGACCGTAGCGAAGCGAACAACAGCAGATTCCTTCGCTACGCTACGGAATGACAAACAAATCGGGCTATAGCGATCCGAAAAACACTCTTATAGCATAGAGCGTCGCAGCCTGAGCGAAATGCGGGGATTCTTCGCTACGCTCAGAATGACAATTTTCCATCGCACAGTTCATTTCATTCAGAATTGTGCGATGGAGGACAATCCGCTGCGGCCAAGCGGGCTTGCCCGTACAATCGTAGGCAGACTAATTTTTGAGGAGCAAAGAGACCGTATGGCACGCATCTATCCCTTTCGCGCACTTCGCTACAACACCTCCCTGGTCAAGATGGAGGACGTTGTCACCCAGCCCTACGACAAGATCTCGCCCGAGATGCAGCAGCGCTACTACGAGGCGAGTCCGTACAATCTGATCCGCGTGATTCTGGGCAAGCGCGAGCCGGGCGACACCGAGGCGCAGGACTTTCTTCCTGCGGGCGAAGAGGCCTCGAACGTCTACACCCGTGCAGCCGAGTCGCTGCGCGAGTGGCGCAAGGAAGGGATTCTGGCCGAAGAGGAGAAGCCCGCGCTCTATGGCTACTCGCAGACCTACGCCGTTCCCCACTCGACCGAGGTGCGCGAGCGGCGCGGCTTCATCGCTCTTGGCCATCTTTATGACTACGCCGACAAGGTCGTCTATCGCCACGAGCAGACCTTCCCCAAGCACAAGAGCGACCGACTCGCCCTCTTCAAGGCGACGCGCGCGTATTGCGAGCAGATCTACATGCTGTACTCCGACCCGGCGTTCACGGCGGAGAAGCTGATCTTCGGCACCAAGGAGCAGGGCGAGGCGACGCGCCCCGCCGATCTCTCCATCGTTGACGAGTACGGCGTGGTACATCGCGTCTGGAAGCTGACCGACCCCGTGCTGATCAACCTGATCGTGACCGCGATGGCCGACAAGAAGCTGATTATCGCCGACGGACACCATCGCTACGAGACCTCGGTGGCCTACGCCAAGGAGCGCGCGGCGCAGTTGAAGCTGCCACTGGGCGAGCCGCTGGATCCAGATGAGAAGCTGAGTGGCGGAAAACTGCCCGCACCTCCCTTCCCCGAGGCCGCCATGATGATGACCTTCGTCAACATCGACGCGCCGGGAATCACGATCCTGCCCACGCACCGCGTCGTCTTCGGGCTGGAGAACTTCAAGACCGCAGATTTTCTGGCCAAGGCCGAGGAGTTCTTTACCGTAACGCCGATGGCGACAGCCGACCTGAACCTGCTGAACAAGACCGAAGGAACGGCGTTCCTGATTGCGACGCGCGATGGATACCACCTGTTGCAGGCCAAGCCGGAGGCGGTCAAGGCCGCGCTGGCAGGCGTTCCCGCGCGTCAGGCGCAGCTCGATGTGGTGCAGTTGCACAGCATTCTGCTGGACCGGATTCTGGGTCTCTCGCAGGAGCGGATCACACAGCTTGGCAACGTTCACTTCATCCGCGAGGCGGACGAGGCGGTCGAGCTGGTTCATCAGGGCAAGGCCGACGTGGCCTTCCTGATCAAGCCAATCACGATGGATCAACTGCGCGACGTCTCGCTGGCCGGAGACGTGATGCCGCAGAAGTCCACCGACTTCTATCCCAAGCTGCTAAGTGGTCTGGCGATCTACGCGCTGGACTAGAGGCGACTTGCTGCATTGTTATGGCTGCAATGAATTGATGAAGAAATGCCGTTGATCCCTACACGCAAGTTCGCCGCCGTGCTCGTCGTCATTCTGACAGGCGCGGCGGCGGCTGCGTTTATGGGCAGAGCGCACTCGCAGGGAGCGGCGCAGACCCAGCCGGGATCGACGATGAATCACAATCTGATCGTGCTCGACCCGGCGCACGGCGGGACCGAAAGCGGTACTCTGCTGGGCGACCACGTCTTTGAAAAGGATGTGACGCTGGAGTTTGCGACCAAGCTGCGAGCGACGCTGACCGCCGCTGGCTTCAGCGTGATCTCGACGCGGGACGCCGAGCTGCTCACTCCCCTGACCAACGACCAGCGCGCAGAGATCGCCAACCGCAGCCACGCGTTAGCCTGTCTGGTGATTCATGCGACGGCGAGCGGATCGGGAGTGCATCTGTACACCTCCGCCCTGCAACCTCCCGCCGAGCAGAACGAGTGGTCCTACTCTTCGCCAGCGCCAGCCTTTGTGGCGATGCCGTGGGATCAGGCGCAGGTCGGCTTTGTACTCCAGAGTCAGCACTTGGCCAGCGACCTCGTCGCAGCGCTGAATTCGGCGAATCTTCCCGTGCTGAACGGACGCGAGCCGCTGCGACCGCTGGATAATCTGACCTGTCCGGCGGTGGCGATTGAACTGGCTCCGCTACGCGTCTCCGGCCAGGATGCGACGCCGGTGACCGATGCGGATTATCAGCAGCGCGTCGTCTCCACGCTCTTCATATCGCTGCTGGCCTGGCGCAATCATGCGGATGCAGCTGGCGCGCTCCCGGCTCTGACAAGCCACGCACCAGCTACGAGCAGGCCCGCAACGCCAGTTCTCAAGACTCCGACTAGCGGTCAAGTGGCGGGACACGCTTCGACCGGAAATTCTGCGACGAACGGCAGCAAGGCGATCAACGGCACAAGTAAGCCGAGCGGCGGCAAGGCCAGCCCGCCGAACTCCACGCCCAGCTCTGGCGTCCATGAAAATAAAACGACGCAGCCGGAGGGCGAATGATCCCCCGCTACCAACGCGTCCTCTTCTGGATCCTTGCTGTTGCGAGCCTGCTGATGGCTCTGGTTCTGCTGCGCGGCTGCGAACAGACGCGCGAGAAGCTGATGCGGCATCGCGATCAGACGCCTCTGGCCGCGCCGGTCGCCACGGAGAACAAGGCGGTGCGTCTGGCTCTGGCGAACGATGGCGACGGCTCCATCACGCTGGTTGAGCGCGAGGTTGCTTTGCCCGCCGAGGCCACCGCTCGCGCTCGCGCACTGCTGACGCGGTTGATCGCCGAGTACGGCGACAAGGACTCGGCCCACCCCATCGAGAGCGGTCCGGCGGTTGACGATGTCTTTCTGCTCGACCTGCCTCTGCGGCCTGCGGTTGCTCCCGGCTCCAGGTCTGCGACGACTCCGCAGCAGGACACCTCCATCGTCAAGGGATGGAGCGATCCCAATCCTCCCTCGAACGCTGCGGGCGCGCAAGACACGGGCACGCACAACGCGGGAGGCAAGCTGGCGGTAATCAATCTGCACGGCAGCTTCGCCGACCACCATCCCTCGGGCATCGAGGTGGAGACGCTGACCATCAACTCGATTATCGGCACCCTCTACGCAAACTTTCCGACCATCGAGCAGGTGCGTTTTCTGGTCGATGGCCAGCCACGCGAGACGCTGAGCGGTCACGCCGACCTGCTGCGCACCTACGAGGTCTTCAACACGGCGAACAAGCCCGCACAGGGAGGCCACTGATGAGTAAATCTGCTTCGACTCCGACGATTGGAGTCTTCGATTCGGGCTTTGGCGGACTGACCGTTCTGCGCGAACTGTTGCCGCTGGTTGCCGGCGCGCACTACATCTACCTGGGCGATACGGCGCGGCTTCCCTATGGATCGAAGTCGCGGGAGACGATTGTGCGCTACGCCGTCTCCAGCGCGCGCTTTCTGCAACAGCAGGGCGCGGAGCTTCTGGTGGTGGCCTGCAATACGGCGACGGCGCTGGCTCTCGACGACCTGCGCGAGGCTCTGCCGATTCCGGTCGTCGGCGTTATTGAACCCGGAGCCGAGGCCGCAGCCGGAGCATGTGCGGCGGAGCAGGTCGCAGGACAGGCGCAGGGAGAGGCATCCGATTCGCTGAGTCAGGTTCTGGTGTTGGCCACGCAGGCCACGGTCGGCTCGCTGGCCTACACGCGGGCCTGTGCGGCGCTGGGGCTGCGCGCCACCGAGAAGGCCTGTCCGCTGCTGGTTCCTCTGGTCGAGGAGGGCTGGATCGTCGACAGCGAGAGCGAGAGCGCAGAGGATGCAGCGCGCGCCAGCGTGACCGCGCAGGTTCTGCGCATCTATCTGAACGAAGCGCTGCACGCGGCTCCGCACAGCCGCGCCTTGCTGCTCGGCTGCACCCACTACCCGCTGCTGCGGCCAGAGATTGAGCGAACGCTGGCCGAGCTTGGCCGTCCGCTACGCGTGATCGACTCGGCGCGGGCGACGGCGCGGGCCGTGGCAAAGATTTTGTCTTTGAAGCAAGCGGCGAAGCTCGGGACTTCCGCTGTGTCGGACGAAGCGACCTGCGAGTTCTTCGCCACCGACTCGGTGCAGAAATTTGAGCGGCTTGGCTCACGCTTTCTGGGTCGCCCGGTCGAGGGAGTACGGCTCGTCGATCTGGGCGGATAGCGCGGCTCTCCGGTTGATGCACTTTGTTGCCTGCGAGCAGAATGCGGGGATTCTTCGCTGCGCTCATAATGACAATTCTTGTCTGCGTTACCTGGCCATGCCGATTGCGGACATCATCCTTCCGGTGAAGCCGCTCTCGGCGCGGTGGGAGAAGTACTTTCTTCCGGCGGCGGTGCCCAGACCGGAGCAGGCGGTGCATTCGCCGACGACGGTGATGCGGCGGGCGGAGACTCCGGCGTCTACGAGCTGGCGACGGTTGGCCTCCCACAGGTTCAGGTGGATCTGCGGGCCGATGTTGGAGTGACCCGGAGCGCGCGCGGTGAGGAAGAGCAGCGGATACTTCTCGTGGATCGGGTCGGAGTCGTAGACCTCGGTGAAGAGTTCGGGTGCGTACGCGAACTGGGAGTGGAAGTCGAAGCGCAGCTCCTCGCCGACCGAGTAGCAGCAGGGGCCGATCGAGGGGCCGATGGCGGCGACCAGATCCTGCGGGCGCGAGCCGTAGCGCAGGCGCATGGTGCCAATGCCGCGCTCGACGATGCGCCCCAGCGTGCCGCGCCAGCCGGCGTGAAAGGCCGCAACCACATGCTTGCGCACGTCGGCGACCAGAACCGGGACGCAATCGGCGGTCTGGATGCCGAGATAGACGCCGGGCTGGTCGGTCATTGCGCCATCGCCGCGCAGCACAGCGTAACCGTCGGGGGTCGAGAGGCGGCTGGGGTCTGCGCAGTCCTCGGCCTCGATGATGCGGATAATTCCCGAGTGAATCTGGCGCAGAGTGACGAGGCCGGGTTCAGGGATCGGGAGCGCTGTGGTTGACGAGTCCGCTGCGCCGTCGAGAGCATTTTTACCAAAGGGGTAGACCGCGACACTGCGGGCAAAATGCGGGGATTCTTCGCTCCGCTCAGAATGACAATTCATTTCTGGTCTACAGCAATTTGAGGAAGGCTCTAGTATCTGCGCAAGGAAGCGGCGGCGGTTCTCGGCGACGTTGGCTGGGGAGTCGTGTTCGGTCCAACCGAGATTGAGGGTTCCCTGCCCCTCCGCGTCATTCTGGCTGTAGACGGTGGAGAGGCCTCCGGCGCGCTGGCTGAAGCCGTGGCGCAGCCATGCGTAACGCTGCCAGTCTGCGGCGCGCAGCGGCCCCTCGTCGGACGCAGAGGCGCGGCTTGCTGCTGCGGGTTTGGCGACGGATTGGCGCGGCTGTCGTTCGCCGTTCTGCCAGCATCCGGTGCGCGTCTTGCGGCTTCCGTGGCCAAGGCCGACTGAGGCCAGAATGTCGTCTACTGCGCTGATTGCCTGCGCGCTCTCTGGCTTGTTCATGACTTGCTCATCCTGTGTGGGGTCTGCCACGATTTATCGCTGGATAATGTGCCGCTGAGTCTATTTTGCTGCGGCCAACGTCTATTCTAGACGGAGCGGTAGCCCCGCGGTGAAGTTCTGTGATTTCCATGCCATAGATGAAGAGTTTTATAGGCTCAAACATTATTTTTCAAGAAGAGTTGCATCCTAACCAGTAGCTCTGTAAGATACGCGATTGCGACTATGAAATCGAATATTCCCACCAACGCCTCCCAGTTTCTCCGTTCTCGCCTGACCAAGGTGTGTGTCTCTATCGCTGGCTCTACGTCGGCAGAGATGATCGAAAAGGCCACTGCAGTGGTCAAAGAGACGCCTTTTCTTGAATTCAGACTGGATTATCTCGAAAAGCCTCTGGCTGCGCTGCCCAAATTCAAGCAGTTCTTTGCCGACAATACGGCGGCGACCGGGATTGCGACCTGTCGACTCACCGCGAATGGCGGCAAGTTCGACGGTTCTCTTGCCGCCGAGATGGAAGTATTGAACAAGTGTGCGTCGGCAGGATTCCACATTGTGGATCTTGAGTTGGAATCCGCCGAGGACTTGAAGAAGGACGAGTTGGAGAAGCTGCGCGAGACCGGCATCGGCCTGCTCATCAGCCACCACGACTTTACCGGAACGCTCGATCTGGACGGAACCTTCGCCCGCATCGAGAGCTTTCACCCTGACTTCATCAAGGTTGTTCCGACCGCCACCTCGTTGGTCGACAACGTCACGCTGATCCGCTTTTTGGAGCGGACGAGCGACCGCTCGAACATCATCGGCATCTGCATGGGCGACGCCGGAATCATCTCTCGCGTGCTGGGCGTGCGCGCCGGATCGGCCTTCACCTTCGCCTCCGCCACCGTAGGCGAGGAAACAGGGCCAGGGCAGATCGCTGCGCGAACGCTGATTGAGACCTATCGCATCGATCAAGTTGACGCCGCGACCAAGGTCTACGGCGTAGCGGGAAATCCTGTGGGCAAGTCGCTGTCGCCGATCATGATGAACACGGCCTTCCGTCGCGAGACGGTTAACGCCGTCTATCTGGCGCTACAGACGCAGAAGCTCGACGACCTGTTGAAGTTTGTGCAGGAGATTCCGATTCAGGGGCTTAGCATTACCATGCCGCTGAAGCAGGAGATCATGGCCCATCTGGAACGAACCGACCCGCTCTCGGCCAAGATTGGCGCGTGCAACACGGTTCTGCGCGTTCCCTCGGGCGCGAACGCAGGAAAGCTCTTTGGCTTCAACACGGATGTCGCAGGCATTATTGGCCCGCTGGAAAAACGGCTCTCGCTGCGCGACTCCAAGGTGCTGGTGCTGGGTGCGGGAGGCGCGGCGCGAGCTGCGGTCTTCGGCCTGCGCGACAAGGGAGCACACGTCTTCATCCTCAACCGCACGGCGGAGACGGCGCAGAAGCTGGCGCGTCAGGCCGGAGCGAAGACGATCAAGAAGGAGCAGTTGGCCAAGACGCCGTTTGACGTCATCATCAACGCGACTCCGGTTGGAATGGCAGGCAACAAGACGGCTCCGTTGCTGGAGGCTGAGGACCTGAACACCAAGCTGGTCTTCGATCTGGTCTACAACCCGCTGGAGACGCCGCTGCTGCACATGGCGCGCCAGCAGTCGATCCCGATCATTACCGGGGTGGAGATGTTTGTCCACCAGGGCGCGCGGCAGTTTGAGATCTTTACCGGCAAACCCGCTCCCGAGGAAGAGATGTTCCGCGTTGTGATTCATGCGCTGCGCGTGCAGGCGGAGACGGCAGCCGCAGAAGCTGCTGCGCCCAAATCAGAGGGAAAGAAATCGTCAACCAAGACAACCGCGAAGAAGTAGCTCGCCAAAGCAGAGATTTAGCTTAGAGGTTGTTGAGAACCTGACGGATTTCGTTCGGCGATGCATAGCCGAACGAAATCCGCGTTCCGGGGGAAAAGCCCCTTATTTCTGCGCCGATTCTGGTGTCCGGGCTAAAGCTATTCTCGTAAAGGTGTAGTCCGTCGTCGAATAAAGACAAGCAGATTCCACCCTTCGCTACGGAATGACAAACAAATAGGTCTATCGCAACTCCGAGAACGCTCTAGCTGTGCGTCTGGAATCGAATTAAGAAATTGATTTGGCCTTCGATGTTTGGCGTGTGGAATCGACGAGATTCGCCAAGCTCGTCATAGTTTATTCTGAAGGCTTACTACAGGAGTTATTTTTTGCTGCGAATCCCGGTTGTCGCTCTCTCTCTTGCTGCTGTTGCCTGCCTTCCTGCGAGCCTTGTGGCTCAACAAACAACTGCGATTCACGTGGCCGATCAGACGGGCGCGGCGCTGGCTGGCGCGCAGGTCTCGTCGCTCTCCTCCAACGGAAGTTCGGCGGAGACGGTGGTTGCCGATGGGCGCGGCGTTGCGCGGATACAGTGCCGTGCCGGAGTGACTCTGCGTCTCTCTGCGCTGGGCTTTGAGCCGCGCAGCGCAGTGCTGAAGAGCTGCCCTGCGGAGCGCGAGATTCGTCTGGCTCCGGCCAGCGTGCAGAGTTCGGTCAGCATTGTCGTTACGCCGGATCAGACTCCGAACGAGTCGGTGACGACGGCGCAGGAGATCAGCCGCACCAGTGCGCGCACGGTCTTCGACGCGCTCGAAGAGCTGTCGCCAGCGGTCTTTGTGACGCGGCGCGGCGTGATGGGCTACGGCATCGCCACCAACGGCACCGGCGCGGTGAACCTGCGCGGAGTCGGTGGCTCGCCTAACACGGACGTTCTCGTCGTACTCGACGGGCGACCTGACTTTCAGGGCGAGATGGGGCACACACTGCCGGACTTCTACAGCCTCTCGGACACGGGCAGCATCCGTCTGACCGAGGGTCCTGCGTCGGTACTCTACGGCAGCAACGCGATGGGCGGAGCAGTGGAGATTGCGCCGCGCACGCCCGCGCACGGCACGGAGTTTGAGCTGCAATCGTCGATGGGATCCTTCGGCACGGTGCAGAATCGCCTGTACGCGGGCAGTCGCTTGGGGCGCGGCCTGTACACGGCCTCGGCTGGGATCAACGACACGGACGGCGATCGCGCCTACTCGGCCTACCACTCGCAGGATGGCTCGCTGAGCGCAGAACTGCCGCTGAACTCCATCTGGACCGCCGCGCTGCACGGCAACTACGGACACTTTCTGGTGCAGGATCCCGGGCCAATCTTCGCCACCCAGCCCTCGGAGAACCCGAACTCGGCCAGCGTAGGACGCGGCGGATTCACCGCCGATGCGGGCAATGCGACTCCCGCGCTGAACGGCTACACGCGCTTCTACTCCACCTGGGGACACAACGCGACGGCGGATCGCAACGACACCACCAACAATTTCGACTCGCAGGATCGCATCACCGGAGGACGCGTCTTCCAGACCTGGACGCCGCAGCCCGGGCGTGGCGAGAATGCGCTGGCCGTGGACTTTGGCGGCGACTTCGTGAACTACGGCGGCTCGGCGGAGAACTTCGACGTTGCACGGACGGCGAGATATACAAATTTCTACGGCGGAGAACACCAGATCAACGACGATGCGGGCTTTGTGCGCGCGCACTGGTCTCCCACGGTGAAGACGCTGCTGAATGCGGGGCTGCGCTACCAGCAGAACTCGCAGTTCGGCGACATTGCGGTGCCGGAGTTTGGCGCGCAGTGGCATGTGTCGCATGTCTTTAGTCTCTCGGCCAGCGCCAGCCGCGGCTTCCGCAACCCCACGCTGCGCGAGCTGTACCTCTTTCCCGCGCCCAATCCAAACCTCTCGCCCGAGCATGAGTGGAGCTATGAAAGCACTGTGCAGGCGCGATTGACGCAGAGTCTGGCCGCCTGGGCGACGGTCTACTACGCCAGCATCTCGAACCAGATCGTCTCCAGCGGAAACTGGCCCAACATGACGACGCGGAACACAGGAAACGCCGCCAACAAGGGCGTGGAGACGACGCTGCGCTGGTCTGGCATCGGCGCGGCGGGACACCACCGCCTGAGCGTGACGACCGGCTACGCGTACCTCGCGTCGAACAACATCGCGCCGCTGGTTCCGGGCAACAAGGCCAATCTCGGAGTCGATCTCGATCTGAAGTACGCCTTCCTGCATGCGACGGCGCAGGCGGTCGGCAAGCGCAACAGCGGCGATCCCGCGCCCGCTCCGGTGCAGCTCGGCGGATACACCGAGACGGGGCTGAAGCTGAGCGTTCCGGTACGGCGCAACCTGAGCTTCTTCGCCACGGCGGACAATCTGCTGAACCATCGCTACCAGGTGCTGACGGGCTACCCCATGCCGGGAATCAACGGCTCGGGCGGATTCGTGGTGCACTTCTAGGCGGTATCGACATGTACTCGGCGCAACATTTCGTTGTGTAGAGGGCTATAGGTCGGGCCTTCAGCCCTCAGTCTTTGTGCTGGGCATTGACCTAGGCCTTAGGCCTAGGCTGGTATAGAACGGGCCTTTGGCCCTTGCCAGACAACGGCGAGACAAAGGCAACAGCAAAGGCAAAAGCAGATCCCCTTCGGGGATGACAAGTGTGGAAGCGATGGGGATGACAAACGAAGACGCGACTGTGATGACGATCACGGCGGGTAGGTGGTCGTCTAGCGTGTACTTCCTGCATGAAAAGGTTGGGGAAGATTTACGTTCCGGCGTTGGCGGTCTTCCTGCTGTTGTGGAGCTGCGTCGCTGAGGCGCAGAAGAAGCCGAAGGACGAGGAGTGTCTCGCCTGCCACGCCGACCCCACGCTGACGACGACCGATGCGAACGGCAAGACGGTCAGCCTGACCGTCAATGCAGAGAAGATGAAGCAGTCGATCCACGGGGGCATGTTCTCTTGCGTGGACTGCCACAAGGATGTGAAGTCCTCCCCGCATGAGTCGACTCCGGCAAAGGTGCGTTGCGCCCAGTGCCATGCGGACGCAGAGAAGGCTTACCAACACAGCTATCACGCCACGGCGAAGAAGATGGATGGAACTGCGGCGGCGAACTGTGTCGACTGTCATGGCGACGCGCATACGATTCTTCCCGCCAGCGATGCGAAGTCCCCGGGCAATCACTCCAACATTCCGGCGACCTGCGGAGCGTGTCACGGGCAGAAACCCCTGATGGACTCCAATGGCGGAAGTTCGCAGATCTTTGTGGCGTATCAGGACAGCGTACATGGCCATGCGGTGAAGAACGGCTCGCAGGCCGCGGCGGTTTGCACCGATTGTCATGGATCGCATGAGATTCTGGCGGCGAACGATGCCAGGTCTCCGATCAATAAATTCAATGTTCCGACGACCTGCGGCAAGTGTCATGCACAGGTTGCGAGCGTCTATGCGCAGAGCATTCACGGGCAGTCGATTGCGCGCGGCAACGGGCTGGCTCCGGTGTGCACGGACTGCCACGGGATTCATACGATCAAGGCTCCGTCCGACCCGAACTCCTCGGTCTCGGAGCAGAACCTGTCGCGCACGACCTGCGCACGCTGCCATCAGGGAGTTCGCCTGACGCAGGAGTTCGGCGTACCGGGAGGGCGCGTGTCCAGCTACATGGACAGCTATCATGGGCTGGCCTCGCAGGGCGGATCGGTGGTGGTTGCCAACTGCGCAAGCTGCCACGGGGTACATAATATTCTGCCATCGAGCGATCCTCGCTCGACCACCAATCCGGCGAATCTGGACGCGACCTGCGGGCAGTGCCATCAGGGAGTCACGCAGAACTTCACTCGCTATAAAGTGCATGTGGATGTAGACGGAGGACTCTCCAAAGACAAGGGTTCGGTTGTGGTGCGCTGGGTGCGCTGGATCTACCTTCCGCTGATCGCGCTGGTGATCGGCGCGATGTTCCTGCACAATGCGATTCTGTGGCGCGCCAAGGCCATAGCGCGACGCAGGGCGATGGGGCCGTGCGTGGTACGCATGACGACCAACCAGCGCTGGCAACACCTGATCCTGCTGACCAGCTTCTTCGTTCTGGTGGCGACCGGATTCGCGCTGAAGTATCCCGACTCGTGGTTCGCTACGATTCTTGGACTGGGCGAGCGGTGGCGAGGAGTCATCCATCGCGTGGCCGGAGTGATGCTGATCGGCGATGGGGTCTACCACCTGCTGTATGTGGCGTTCACCCGCGAAGGACGGCGGCTGATCCTCGATCTGCTGCCCAAACCGAAGGACGCCTTCGACGCATGGGGCACGATGCTGCACTCGCTGGGACTGCGCAAGGAGAGGCCGCAGTACGGACGTTTCAACTACGCAGAGAAGGCGGAATACTGGGCTTTGGTGTGGGGAACGGCTCTGATGGCCCTGACCGGAATCATGATGTGGGCCAAGATCTCGGTGGGCAACCTGCTGGCTCGCTGGTGGGTGGACGCGGCGACGGCGGTTCACTTCTACGAGGCGATTCTGGCTACGCTGGCGATTCTGGTATGGCACTTCTATCAGGTCTTCTTCGATCCCGACGTTTACCCGATGAACTGGGCCTGGCGCGATGGCAAGATGTCGGTCGAACACTACAAGCAGGAGCATGGGCTGGACGCCGAGACGCTGGCCGAAGTCTCGACGAATACAACGGACGAGGGTGCAACCAAACCGGAGGAAGAGAATCCACCAAAGGAGCAGTAGATCGTGCTTTTGGGTTTTATGTCTTTCGGTAATGGGGTAGACCGTTGTGGCGTGAGGAAAAGCAGATTCCTTCGCTTCGCTACGGAATGACAAACAATGCGGAACGACAAACAAATCGGGATGGCATACAAATTGTAGACGACGCAGGGAGAAGCGAGCGGCTGAGTTCTGTTTGCGGACCGCCTACAGGCCTGTTTTGAGCCTGACTCGCGGATCGAGGAGGTCGCCGAGGGCGTCTCCAATGAAGTTGAAGGAGAGCACGGCCAGCATCACGGCGAGGGCTGGAAAGACGACCAGATGCGGCGAGTCGAACAGGTGCGAGCGAGCGTCGTTGAGCATGGCTCCCCAGCTTGCGGTGGGCGGAGGAACGCCGAGTCCGAGGAAGCTGAGAGTGGCCTCGGCGAGCACGGCGCTGGCCATGCCGATGGCCGCCTGCACGATGACCGGCTGCACGATGTTGGGCAGGATGTGGCGGCAGAGGACGCGCAGGTCAGAGGCTCCGAGTGCTCGCGCCGCCTCGACGAACTCGCGGTCTTTGACGGCCATCACCTGAGCGCGCACCAGTCGCGCATAGCCGACCCAGCCGGAGATGGAGAGCGCGAGGATCAGGTTGAAGAGGCCCGGCCCGAGGAAGGCGACGAAGGCGATCGCAAGCAGAATTCCGGGCAGAGCGAGGAAGGCGTTGGTCACGTATACGTTGAGCAGAGTGTCGATCCATCCTCCGTAGAAGCCGGCCAGCGAGCCTGCAATCAGCCCGACGGAGAGCGAGAGGCTGACCACGGAGACGGCAACCAGCAGCGAGATTCGCGCGCCGTAGAGGGTGCGGGAGAAGATGTCGCGGCCTAACTCGTCGGTGCCGAACCAGTGCGCATGATTCGGAGAAAGCAGACGTCCAGCGAGATCGAGTTGCGAGGGATCCTGCTGCGCAAGCCAGGGCGCGAAGATCGCGCAGACGATAAAGATCGTCAGCAACGCAATTCCCACCGCCGCCAGAGGTTGCTGTGCGACTCGGCTAGCCCATTGCGACCGCTCCTGTTCAGGTTGTATCGTTTGCGCCATCTCTCCTTGTTTATCACAGGGCTATCTATCTTTGTTTATTATGAATGCAGATGCGCTGCGTTATCGCCGGCGAAAGGGGAAGATTGCGAATTCTGATCTACGGACTCAACTACGCCCCCGAACTCACCGGCATCGGCAAATACAGCGGCGAGATGGCGGACTGGTTGGCAGAGCGCGGACACGAGGTTCGCGTGGTTACGGCTCCGCCTTACTATCCTGCGTGGCGCATTCGCGAGGACTATCGAGGCAAGTGGTATCAGACGGAACGCGTGGCAGGCCATCCATTGGTCTATCGCACACCGCTCTATGTTCCGGAACAGCCTACCGGGATCAAGCGCATGGCACACCTGATCTCGTTCATGCTGGGCAGTCTTCCGGTCATGCTGCGTGAGACGCTCTGGCAACCAGAGGTCGTCTTCACGGTTGAGCCAACCTTCTTTTGCGCTCCTCTGACGCTGTTTGTGGCCAAGAGCGCCAATGCAGCCTGCTGGCTGCACATGCAGGATCTGGAGGTGGACGCGGCCTTTGATCTGGGACTGCTTCCGCCCAAGGGTGCGATTCACGACGCCGCGCTGCGCATCGAACGATTCTTTCTCTACGCCTTCGATCAGGTCTCTGGAATCTCGACCAAGATCGTCGAACGAGCTTGCAGCAAGGGCGTTCCGTCGCATCGTGCGGTTCTGTTTCCGAACTGGGTCGACGTGGACGCGATCTATCCCCTTGATCCGGCGAAACGACGCTCGAATGCGATACGTCGCGAGTTGGCCGCACAGGTTCCCGGAATTGAGAGCAAGATTCTGCTGCTGTACTCTGGCAACATGGGCGCCAAGCAGGGGCTGGATCTGCTTGGGCCATTGACCGAAGCCTTTGTCAACGACCCACGCGTCCACTTCCTGCTCTGCGGAGATGGAGCCTTTCGCCCGAAGCTGGAGGCTCTGGTGAGCCATCGCGCCAACGTGACTTTTCTTCCGCTACAACCCTTCGATCGGCTGAATGAACTGCTGAATGCAGCCGACATTCACCTGCTGCCGCAGCGCGCCGACGCAGCCGACTTGGTTATGCCCTCGCGGCTGACCGGAATGCTGGCCAGCGGGAGACCGGTGATCGCAACGGCGCACGCCGGGACGCAGGTGGCAGAGGTCGTCGATGGCCACGGCATCGCTGTTCCCGCAGAGGACGCCGCTGCGCTACAGGCCGCAGTTTTGCGGTTGGTCGAAGATGAACCGCTGCGCCTTCGTCTGGGGCTTGCCGCACGCGAGTACGCGGTTCAGTATCTGGGGAAAAAGCAGGTTCTCGAACAGTTCGAGCGAGAGCTGAAGGCTCTGGCCGCCTTCCGATAGAGCATTTATGCAATGGGATAGACCGTTGTGGAGCGAGCACAACAGATTCCTTCACTTCGCTGCAGCAAGTCCTCTTCATCAATCACGCCAAGACGCACTACACTAGAGGTATGTTTACTGGACTGGTTGAGACAACGGGCGAGGTGATCTCGTTTCACCCAACGGCGGGCGCGGCGCGGTTGACGATTGCGGCGCCGGGAATTGTAGAGCGGCTGAAGCTGGGCGATAGCGTGGCGGTCTGCGGAGTCTGCCTGACGGCTTTGACGATTGAGCCGCACGCTGTTCCTGCGCGTTTTTCGGCGGATCTGGCGGCGGAGACGATTGCTCGCACCACGCTGTCGCGGCTTGTGCCCGGAGCTCTGGTGAATCTGGAACTGCCGACAGCGGCCGGATCGCCGCTGGGGGGACACGTCGTGCAGGGCCACGTGGATGGTACCGGAACGCTGGTGTCCATCAAGCCCGTCTCGCCCGAGGCGGAGAGCGGAGCGGGGGGCGAGGCTCTGACCGACTGGGTGATTCGCCTGCGCCTGCCGGAGTCGCTGATGCGCTATGTGGTGGCCAAGGGGTCGATTGCCGTGGAGGGGATCAGCCTGACGGTCGCGGGAATCGAGGGCAATGAGATCTGGATCGCCATTCTGCCGCATACCTTCTCGGCAACCAACCTGCACACGCTAGCGCCGGGAATGGCCGTCAACATCGAGGTGGACGTGATGGCAAAGTACGCCGAGAGCCGCGAACAAGCCGAGATTGAGAAGCAAGAACTGACCGTGGAATTTCTGTTGGAAAACGGCTACTGAAGCTATAGCCGTTCTAGCGAGACAAAAGCCGACCACGGATCAACGCGGATAAACACGGATTAGAAGCATCTTCCCTGTTGCGCTACAGAATGGATGATCGTTATTCCATAGCGTGAGCGAAGGAATCTGCTCTTCGCTCGCGCCACGGAAATCTATATTCTTGGGGAAAATGCTACGAAGACAACCGCAACGAAAAAGACAACTGCAACGGAAAAAGCAGATTCCTTCGCTGCGCTGCGGAATGACAAACAAAAGGCTGCGGAATGATAATCAAGAGTCCGCGGAATGACAAACAAAAGATGATTGCGCAACGAAAAACTCCCCGAAGCGGATGATCTCGCTCCGGGGAGTTTTTGTTTTGCCCTTTGCACCGACAGGCGCTTCCGCCCGTCCGGCAAGGACTAGTACATGCCGTCCATGCCGCCGCCGTGACCGCCGGGGGCTGGGGCTTCCTTCTTCTCCGGGATCTCGGAGATCATGGCCTCAGTGGTGAGAAGCAGGCCGGAGATCGACGCTGCGTTCTGCAGAGCGGTGCGGGTGACCTTGGTCGGGTCGATGACGCCGGCCTTGACCAGATCCTCGTAGACGCCCGTTCCGGCGTTGTAGCCGAAGTTGGACTCCTTGGACTCGTGGATCTTGCCGATGACGACTGCACCCTCTTCTCCAGCGTTGGAGACGATCATGCGCAGCGGCTCTTCGATGGCGCGGCGGATGATCGATGCACCAATCTTCTCGTCGCCTTCCAGCGTCTTGAGCAGAGCGTCGACCGCTACTGCGCAGCGAACCAGAGCAACGCCGCCTCCGGGTACGATGCCCTCTTCGACCGCCGCACGGGTTGCGTGCATGGCGTCTTCGACGCGGGCCTTCTTCTCCTTCATCTCGGTCTCGGTCGCTGCTCCGACCTTGATGACGGCGACTCCGCCGACCAGCTTGGCGAGACGCTCTTGCAGCTTCTCACGGTCGTAGTCCGAAGTGGTCTTCTCGATCTGGGCGCGAATCTCCTTGACGCGTGCCTCAACCTCGCCGTCCTTGCCGCCGCCGTCGATGATGGTGGTGTTGTCCTTGTCGATGGTGACGCGCTTGGCGGTTCCGAGGTCTTCGATCTTGACTCCCTCGAGCTTGATGCCGAGGTCTTCGGTGATTGCCTTGCCGCCGGTCAGGATTGCGATGTCCTGCAACATGGCCTTGCGACGGTCTCCGAAGCCAGGAGCCTTGACGGCCGCGATGTTGAGCGTGCCACGCAGCTTGTTGACCACCAGAGTCGCCAGAGCCTCGCCGTCCACATCCTCGGCGATGATGACGAGCGGCTTTGCAGCGCGTGCAACCGACTCGAGCAGGGGAAGCAGATCCTTCATCGAAGAGATCTTCTTCTCAAAGATAAGGATGTAGGGATCTTCCAGAGCGGCTTCCATGCGCTCGGCGTCGGTGACGAAGTAGGGGCTGAGGTAGCCGCGATCGAACTGCATGCCCTCGACCACTTCGAGCTGCGTCTCCATGGTGCGCGACTCTTCAACGGTGATGACGCCGTCCTTGCCCACCTTGTTCATCGCCTCGGCGATGATGACGCCGATCTGCGCATCGCTGTTGGCCGAGATGGTTCCGACCTGAGCGATCATGTCGCCGGTGACGGGCTTGGAGAGATCGCTGAGCGCTCCGCCGATGACGATGCCGTTGTCATCGCGCTTGCCGATGATGGCCTCGACGGCCTTGTCGATGCCGCGCTTGAGCGCCATGGGGTTGGCTCCGGCGGCAACGGTCTTGACGCCCTCGCGGTAGATGGCCTGAGCCAGAACGGTGGCGGTGGTGGTTCCGTCGCCGGCGATGTCGGAGGTCTTCGAAGCAACTTCCTTGACCAGCTGCGCGCCGATGTTCTCCAGCGGATTGGCCAGCTCAATCTCCTTGGCGACGGTGACGCCGTCCTTGGTGATGGTCGGCGAACCAAACTTCTTCTCGATGACGACGTTGCGTCCCTTGGGGCCGAGGGTGACCTTCACCGCGTCGGCGAGCGTGTTGACTCCACGCAGGATCGCCTGACGTGAATCTTCTCCATGCAGAATCTGCTTTGCCATTTTTTGCTGCTCCTGTACCCGGCTCATGCCGGCTAAAATTTGGGGTTACTGAACCAAAGTGGTTCGTGTCTTTGCACTTCCCCGCGCAAGCGGTCGAAAACCGTGCGAAGCACCGAAGCGCCTACTTGCTGACGATTCCGAGGACTTCTTCTTCACGCATGATGAGGAACTCTTCGCCGTCGAGCTTGATCTCGGTGCCGGAGTACTTGCCGAAGAGGATGGTGTCGCCAGCCTTGACATCGAGCGGGAAAGTCTTTCCCTCGTCGTTCGACTTACCCTTGCCAACTGCGATGACGGTTCCCTGCTGCGGCTTCTCTTTTGCGCTGTCGGGGATGATGATGCCGCCACGCATGCTCTCGCCCTCTTCGATGCGACGGACCAGAATCCGGTCGTGCAGGGGGGTAAATGATGTTGTTGCCATTTCGGTATGTCTCCTTGTTGCGAAAGTTGAACTGCGAAGTCGAGTACGGCGTCGTGAATCTCGGCAGAGACTGCCGAACAACGGTTGGGCCGTCGAAGGGAAGCTGAGCGCATTAGCACTCATACCCTTCGATTGCTAACGATAGGTGATGGCGGTCTGGATGTCAACCCTTTTGCCGTGAAATGTGAGTGAATCGTGCTCAGGTTGTGCCGAGGTGGGAGTGGGGCGGCGATAGCATCGAACGGGAAAAGCAGATTCCTCCGCTGCGCTACGGAATGACAAACGAAAGGGCTGCGGTATGACAAACAATTCCTACGGGATGACGGACAATCCGCTACGGGATGACGGACAAATTTGGGGCATCTGCGATGGAGCCTCTTCTGGCGGAAGGTTTACCGGCCCAGGCTGGTTTTGTTGGCGTAAAATGAGCGAATGCTGCTGCGACCCCATCTCCGCACTCACCTTGGCAGAGCCTTTCTGCTATGCCTTCTCGCGACCTTCGTGTCGCTTGCCCCGATGCATCTTGGCGCGCAGGACAACGCGACGCCAGAGAGGCATGGCCGCAAGTACAAGGCTCCGCCCGAGACCTCGCACATTGAGGTGACGGTGTTGAAGGGCTTCAACAAAAAGCCGCTGATGAACGCCGCCGTCATCTTCCATCCGGTAAAGGATGGCGTGGACGAGGGCAATATGGAGATGAAGACCGATCCCGACGGCAAGGCGGTGATCGACGTGATCCCGACGGGCAGCAAGGTCACGATTCAGGTCATCGCAGACGGCTTCGCTACGTTTGCGGAGGACTATGTGGTGAATGAGGCGAGTCGGACGATCGTCATCAGTCTGACTCGTCCGAAGGCGCAGGTCTCCACCTACATCGACAACAATGGCAAGCCTTCGGAGTTGAAGCCGGGAGTGCAGGATCCGATTCGACCGAAGACGAAGCCAGCACCGGCGACGACCGTCGCACCTGCGCAACCGTAGGATGAGCGATGTGGGATGAATTTTATAGGTCGGGCCTTCAGCCCTCGGTCGTTTAGCTGGGCTTGTACCTAGGCCTTCGGACTAGGCTGGTATAGAACGGGCCTTTGGCCCTTGCCGTTTTGGTTTGGCGTTGTAGCTTGGCGCGTTGCAGTTTGGCGTTGCGGGAAGAACTCACGACTTGGGGCGATGTGCGAGGTTGAGTGATGGCAGAGTCTGAGAGCAGCGAGTTGCGAGACGAGAGCCAGCCGCTGGCGGAAAAGACGGCGCTGGTGACGGGCGGGGCGCGACGCATCGGGCGAGCGATTGCTCTGGCGTTGGCGGCGAGTGGGGCCAACGTCGCCATTACCTATCGCGAGTCGCAGGCCGAGGCGGAGGATCTGGTGCGGACGCTGGGAGCCTTCGGCGTGGAGGCGATGGCCGTGCGCACCGAGCTAACCGACGCCGAGCGCGTTCGCCAGAGCGTGGCTGCGGTGGTCGAAGAGTTTGGACGGCTGGACGTTCTGGTCAACAATGCGGGCCTCTTCGAGGCGGCTGCGCTGGAGACGATCACGGTCGAGCAGTGGGATCGCATGTACGCCACAAATACTCGTGCTCCGTTTCTGGTGGCGCAGGCGGCTTATCCGCATCTAAAGGCTGTAGAGGGAAGGATCGTCAACGTCGGCTCGCTGGGCGGGGCTCATGCGTGGGCGACTCATGCGCACTACTGTAGCTCGAAGGCCGCGCTGCACCGCCTCTCCGAGACGATGGCCAAGGCCTGGGCCCCGGAGATCAGCGTCAACTGCGTTGCCCCGGGGATGATCGCGTTCGGCGAGGTGGACGCTACGTATGCCCACTTTGCAGAGAAGACTCCGATGCGATGCAATGGGAGCGCAGAGGACGTTGCCGAGGCAGTACTGTTCTTTGCGACCGGGCCGCACTTCATTACCGGACAGTGGTTGGCGGTCGATGGCGGGCTGGGACTCTAAAGCATTTTTTCTAGTGGTGTAGAGTGTCGCGAATCGTGCGAAATGCGGGGATCCTTCACTTCGTTCAGGATGACAAACCGTGGTTTTATACAGCAATGGTAAAAATGATTTAATCCGCATGCGGGGACTGAGGAAGAATTTCAGGGAGGCGATGCGTCAGATGAATTCTTTATCCGTGGGAAAAAGTCGCTGCAAAGGTGCGGTACGAGGCTGGGGGATGGCGGGTCTGGTTGTAGCGGCCTTGATGTTGTTCGTCTCGCCCGCGACTTTACAGGCGAGTTCCGCTCATGCGCAGGTGGCGGCGAACGATCCGGCGCGGCAGCATAGCGATGCGCTGAACTTCGACCCCATGGTGCGCGAGGCCTATGAGCGCTTTTATGTTCTGGACTTCGATGGCGCGCTGAACCGCTCCGGGGCGGTGCTGAAGGCCCATCCGCAGGATCCGATGGCGTATGGATACGAGCTGATGTTGACGGTCTTCCGCGAGCTCTACCAACAGGATCTGCTGGATACGACGTACTATGCGCACGACAACTTTTTGACCTCGAAGCGCAATGTTCCGGTCAGCGAGGCTACGCGGCAGAGGATCGAATGGCTGACCAACACCGGCATCAAGCTCAGCGACGATCGCATCAAGGCCAACGGAAACGACAAGGACGCGTACTTTGCGCGAGGGTATCTGCGCGGGATGCATGCGGTGTTCATTACGCTGGTTGACCACAGCTATGTGGCTGCGGCGAAGCAGGGGTACGCGGCGCGCAACGATTCCGAGCAGGCGTTGCGGATCGATCCGCTGTATGCAGACGCCAAGATGGCGGTGGGGATTCAGCAGTTTGCCGTGGCCAGTCTGCCGCGCTGGGTTCGCATTGTGGTGGGAATCATGGGCGTGGGGGGAAACAAGGAACGCGGCCTCGCCTTGCTGCGCGATTCGGCCGCGCATGGAGTGGTGACGGCGGTGGAGTCGCGAACCGTGTTGTCGCTGTTTCTGCGTCACGACGCGCGCTACCCTGAGGCTCTGGTGGTGCAGCATGGACTGGCGGCGCAGTATCCCCACAACTATTTGTTCCGTCTGGAAGAGGCCAATCTGACCAAGGATGAGGGCAACGGGCCGGGAGCGATTGCACTGTATAAAGTAGTGCTGGCGGACGCGAGCAAGCCGGGATACTTCATCGATCCGCGACTACAGATGGCCTGGTTCGGGCTGGCGGATACGCAGCGCGGGTGGAACGATATTCCCAATGCGGCGCTGAACTATGTCAACGCAGCTACGCAGCCGAACTGTAGCGACTGGCTGCGCAAGCGCGCCCAGTTGAATGCGGGAGAGATGTACGATCTGCTGCACCAGCGAGCCAAGGCGGTGTCGCTCTACCAGATGGCCGCAGGCGGCGGCGGGGATCAGTCGCAGACAGAGATGGCGCGGCGTTTGCTGAAGTCACCGTATACGGGGAAGTAGGGCGTTCTGGGGAATGCGGTAGACCATGGCGCAGGGAAAAAAGCAGATTCCTCCGCTTCGCTACGGAATGACAAACAAAGAAACTACGGAATGACAATTCATTTCTGGTTTGTATTCATCTCTGGTCTGTAGTCGTTTGAAAGATTATCTTGGCCGGAAAGATTGATGGAACTGCGGTGCGGGCGGCTGCGTACTGAAGTCTGGAATGTGGGAAGATAAAAGACACCCGGAGGCTTCGATGTATTGCTCTCATTGCGGACTACAGATGGATTCGGCGGCGCGGTTTTGTTCTGGTTGCGGCGCGGCGGTGCAGCCTGTAGCGGGACGCGCGCCGGTCTTTGGCCAGCTTATGCGACCGCGCTATCCTCGGGCGATTGGCGGGGTGTGCGCCGGGTTGGCGCTGCACTATGGCTGGGATATTACGACGGTTCGCCTGATCTGGGTCTTATGCGTTCTGTTCGCAGGAACCGGGATTCTGGCCTATATCATTGCATGGATTGTGATTCCCGAGGCTCCATATACGTTGCCGGGGAATAGTACGGGGAGTGGCATTTGAGTATTCGTAACGGCAAGACCGCAGGCAAAGGCTCTGCGGGGAAGAAGCAGATTGCGGCACGGCCCTTTCACTATCGCGGACGCGAGTTGGCGTGCGATGGGATTTCGCTGGAGGCGTTGGCCGCAGAGTACGGAACGCCGCTGTATGTCTACTCGGCGGAGCAGATTCGCTATCGCTTCGGACTCTTTCAACAGGCTCTGGCGGGACGCGAGGCGACGGTTTGTTATGCAGTGAAGGCGAACTCTTCGCTGGCGATTCTGCGTCTGCTGGCGGAGATGGGTGCGGGGTTCGACATCGTCAGCGGGGGCGAGTTGGAGCGGGTGCGGAGGGCGAACAAGGCTGCGCTGAAGCGCGTCGTCTTCTCCGGCGCGGGCAAGCTGGTTTGGGAGATCGACGCCGCGCTGAAGGCCGGAATCCTGATGTTCAACGTCGAGTCGGAGGGCGAGTTGGAGGTGCTGGCAGAACGGGCTGAGGCGCTGGGAATTCGCGCGCGGTTTGCTCTGCGGGTGAATCCTGATGTCTTCGCCGAGACGCATCCGTACATCTCGACCGGGCTGGGCGAGCACAAGTTTGGCGTCGCAATCGGCAAGGCGCGGGCGATCTATCGCAAGACGCTGCGCTCGAAGTGGCTGGATGCGGCTGGAGTGAGCGTACATATTGGATCGCAGATTCGCTCGGTGGAGCCGTTTGCGGCAGCGCTGAAACGGGTCGTCGCGCTGGTCGCAGAGTTGCGCTCCGATGGCCACATGATTCGCACGGTGGACGCAGGCGGCGGGCTGGGCGTCGACTATGAGGAGACGATTGGCGCGGGGACTTTTGATCCGGCGCGCGAGGTTGCTGCCTATGCGGCGGCGCTGGACGAGGCCGCTGGGGAGTTGAATGCGCGGCTGTTGGTCGAGCCGGGACGCTTCATTGTGGCGCAGGCGGGAGGGCTGCTGACCCGCGTCTCCTTCGTCAAGAAGAACGGCGAGAAGACCTTTGTGATCGCCGACGCGGCAATGAACGACCTGATCCGTCCGGCGCTGTATCAGGCACACCACGAGATTCTTCCGGTGGTTAAAGGGCGCGGGGCGACGGCCCCAGTCGATGTGGTGGGGCCGGTCTGCGAGTCGGGAGACTTCTTCGCCCACGACCGAGAGATGACGCGGGTGAAGGCCGACGAGTTGCTGCTGGTGCTCGACGCCGGAGCCTACGGGATGAGCCAGAGTTCAAACTACAACACGCGGGTTCGTCCAGCGGAGGTGCTGGTAGACGGCAGCGAGGCCAGGCTGATCCGACGGCGCGAGACGCTGAAGGAACTGATGGCAGGCGAGATTCTGTGAGCGCCTTTCATCGCTGGGCTTGGCTTGGTAGAGTAAAAGGATGAGCAAGGATACGGAATTGACTGCGACGGAATCGACTGCGGCAGAGACAAAATTGACTACGACGGCGACAGAACTGACCGCAGCGGCATTGCCGAGCGGGTTTGCGTGGGGCGCGGTGCGGGCCGGGATCAAGGCCAGCGGAAAGACGGATCTGGCGGCGGCGGTAGTACTGAAGAATAAAGCAGGCGCGCCGACGGCTGGTGGAGTAGCAGTTGCAGCGGCAATGTATACCAGCAATCGCGTGGTGGCGGCTCCGGTGACCGTGGGACGACAGCATCTGCTGACGACGGGCGGACGCGTGGCGGCGGTTCTGGTGAATGCGGGCAACGCCAACTGCGCGACGGGAGCGCCGGGAATTGCGGGTTGCAAATCGACCTGCGTGGCGGCGGCAGAGAGCTTTGGCTGCATCTTCGACGAGGTCTTTCCCTCGTCTACGGGAATTATTGGCGTGCCGTTTCCGGCGGAGAAGGTGGTCGCGGCGATGCCGGAGTTGAAGGCCTCGCTGGGTAGTTCGGCGGAGAATGCCGAGAGCTTTGCGCGCGCCATCATGACCACGGACACGCGAGTGAAGATGGCTTATGCTACGGTCGCGGCGGGCGAGGCCGATCCTGCACAGAACGGCTTGCAGGTGAAGATCTGGGGCGCGGCCAAGGGCGCGGGAATGATTCATCCGCGGCTGGGCGAGCCGGTGGGGCCGCCGCATGCCACAATGCTGGTCTATCTGTTTACCGATGTTGCGGCCAGCGCGGAGGACTTGAACGCTGCACTGCGTGCGGCGGTGCAGCCGAGCTTCAACTCGATCTCGATTGATGGCGATACATCGACCAACGACACGGTGTTGCTGCTGGCCAGCGGAGCGAGCGGGGCGACGCTGAGCAAGGCTCTGGCTCCGGCGTTTGAGACGGCTTTGGGCGAGGTCTGTCGGTCGCTGGCGCGGCAGATTGTGGACGACGGCGAGGGCGTGGGCCACGTCGTAACGCTGGATATTCAGGGAGCGGCGACGGACGACGACGCGCGACTGGTGGCCAAGGCGATTGCGCACAGTCCGCTGTGCAAGACGGCGTGGTCGAGCGCGGACCCAAACTGGGGTCGGCTGCTGGCGGCGGCGGGCTACAGCGGGGCGAACTTCGAGATGGAGAAGACGCGAATCAGGATCGGGGATCAGGAGGTCTTCGAGTACGGTGTGCGCGCGGCCAGCTTCGACGAGGCAAAGGCTCATGCGGCGATGATGGAACGGGAGTACACGATTCGCATCGATCTGGGCGCAGGTGCGGGTGAGTGCAAGTTCCTGACCTGCGATCTGACGGCGGAGTACGTCAGCATCAACGCGGACTACTCGACATAGCGAAGGCTTAACACCGATCTACACCGATGGCACCGATCAAAGGCAAGGGCGCTTCTTCTGTTGAGGTACATCGTTGCCACTGCACGAAATGCGGGGATTCTCCCCCTGCACTTCGTGCAGTGTCAGAATGACAATTCAGATCTGGGTTGAGATCCATTTCAAAAAGCTCTAGTTTTGCGGCACGGTGCGTGCTCCGAAGAAGAGGAGCGCGGTGGCGATCAGAAGCGTGACCAGCGTCAGGCCGAGACCGGTGGAGAGTGTGGAATGGTCGCTGACTAGGCCAATCAGGCGCGGCGAGGGTGTGTCGCCGAGGGCGTGGATCAGAAATAGCTCGACGGCGATGGCCGTGGCACGGAGATGCGCGGGGACGGCGTTGACGATAGCCGCGTTGAGTGGGCCGGTGGCGAGGAAGATCGAAAACATCGCCAGAGCCAGCGCAGGAAGCATGGTGGCGCGCGGGCCGAAGAAGCAGAGAACTCCAAAGGGAATGGTAATCAGCGCAGACCAGGCCGAGAGCAGATAGAGCGCGCGATGGTTGGTGCGCAGCCAGCGCTGGGCGAGCCAGCCTCCAACCGCTGTGCCGCCAAGGCCTGCGCCAGCGGTGATTCCGCCGAGGGTGATTCCAACGGTCGCGGGCGAGAAGCCGGATCGCTGGAGGAAGCTGGGCATCCAGGCCGAGATTCCGCCCATCGAGAAGGTCGTCATCGCCATGCCGAGAGTTGCGTAAAGATAGGGCGCGTTGCGAGCGAGCGAGATGGCATGGCCGGAATCCCACCCATCGCGATGAGACCGCGATGAATGGGGCACTCGCTGTTTGTGAAGCAGTTCAAAGGGTGTGGCGTCGGAGGCTCCACGAACGGGTTCACGGAGGAAGATCAGGATCAGCGCGGCGATGAGCAGGCCGGGAACCGCCGAGACGTAGAAGGGCATGCGCCAGCCGTAGCGTGAGCCAACCAGTTCGGCGACCAGATAGCCTAGCGCCGCGCCGACAGGAATCGCGGTGTAGAAGAGGGTGAGGATGCGATTGCGGTCGCACTCGGGATAGAAGTCGGCGAGCAGGGCTGGCGCGTAGATGCCCAGCGAGGCCTCGCCGATGCCGAGGACGGCGTGGCGCAGAAGCAGCGAATCGAAGCTGTGAACCGTTCCGGTGAGGATGTTGACCGCCGAGATGAGCAGCGCGCAGATGACGATCAGTGGCTTGCGCGGCAGGCGGTCGCCCAGCCATCCGGTGAGCGGCGCGGCGCACATGTAGGTCAGAAAAAACCAGAAGGTGAGCGAGCCGAGAGCCGCGTCCGAGGTGTGGAACTCGCGCTTGATCTGCTCCTGCACGCCGGGCAGGATGTAGCGGTCGATGTAGTTGACGAAGTTCAGCGCCGTCAGCAAGACCAGCGCGGTGGTGGCTCCAGCGACGGAGGGCGGGCGACGTGTGCGGGCAACGAGCATCTTTGGGCAGAATAGCAGGTGCGTAATGATCCGAGCGTTTCAGACAACGGAACAGAGCGTCGCATTGCGAACGAAATGCGACGATTCTTCCCCTTCACTTCGTTCGAGGGTCAGAATGACAATGCATTCCGGCTATTTGACTTCGGGGCGAGGGTAGTTCGCTTCGACGGTGGTGGAGATGCCGCCGCGCGGGCGGAAGTCGCCGGTGACCTTGGCCCAGACGGGGTTGCAGGCCTTTACTACGTCGTCGAGGATCTGGTTGACGATGTTCTCCTGAAAGATGCCGAGGTTGCGATAGGTGAAGAGATACTCCTTCAGCGACTTCAGTTCGAGGCAGAGATCGCGCGGCATGTAGCGAACGATGATGTGGCCAAAGTCAGGCAGGCCGGTCTTGGGACAGACGCTGGTGAACTCCGGGTCGTCGATCAGAATCTCGTAGGCGCGAAACTGGTTGGCCCAGGTGTCGATGGAGGGGAAGGCGGCGTCGAGGCCGGCGGCGGCGTGGGTGTCGGTGTAGCCGGTGTTTTGAGTGGGCATGATGCTATTTTAGTCCTTTGCGGGCCTCTGTTGACTGGTCGCGAGGCAATCCATATATTGGCCTTTGTTATGAGAGGCGGGTTGACGTGGAAGATGAAGCTACGGCGGGTTTGGGGATGGGCGGCGTACTGTCGCCGACGCGCCGAACGCTGCTGAGATCGGGCCTGATGGCTGGGGTGGCGGGACTGCTTCCGGCCTCGGCTTTGGCGGAGGTTGAACGGACGGGGGCGGATCGTCCAGACAGCGGGAGCGGGACGGCTGGCGGCTTGAGATTTGGCAATGACGACCGCGCAGTCTGGCTGGGGTTGCTGGAGCAGGTCTCCGAGCCGGTGCTGTCTTGCCTGAGTCGGCGGGAGCTGCGGGCGAAGATGCCGATTGAGGCGGTTGCGGGAAAGCAGGCGGATCGCGCGGTGGTCAGTCCGCTGGAGGCGATGGGACGGTTGCTGGCGGGGCTGGCGCCCTGGCTGGAGATGGAGCCGGATAGCGCGGAAGAGTCGCGCGAGACGGAGCTGCGCGCGCGCTACCGGAGATGGGCTGTGGCGGCGATTGAGTCGGCGGTCGATCCCGCGTCGCCCGATTATATGCGGTTTGGGGAGAACAACCAGACGCTGGTGGATTCGGCATTCCTTGCGCTGGCTCTGCTGCGCGCTCCGCGCCAGTTGCTGGCTCGGCTGGACGAGACGGCTCGGGGGAGACTGGTTGCAGCGTTGGTGAAGACGCGCGAGTTGAAGACTCCGTTCAACAACTGGCTGCTGTTTGCCGCGCTGAATGAGGCCCTGCTGCGGGTGCTGGGTGCGACGTGGGATCGGGTGCGCGTGGACTATGCGCTGCGCGAGCTTCAGGCATGGTATCTGGGCGACGGGACTTATGGCGATGGGCCGCAGTTCCACGCGGACTTCTACAACAGCATTGTGATTCATCCGTTTCTGTTGCAGCTTCTGGATACGGTGGGCGATGCGCAGGCGGAGTGGAAGGCGATGCAGGAGGCCGTGAGGAAGCGGGCGCAGAGGCAGGCCGCGATTCAGGAGCGAATGATCTCGGCGACCGGCGAATACCCCGTGCTGGGTCGCTCGATGACCTATCGCAGCGGAGTGTTTCACCTGCTGGCGGATGCGGCGCGCAGGCAGATGTTGCCGCCCCACCTGCTGCCGCAACAGGTGCGCGGAGCCTTGACGGCGGTGCAGAGGCGGACGCTGACTCCGGCGGGAACCTTTACCAAAGACGGCTGGCTGCAGATTGGATTGGCGGGGCACCAGCCTGCGCTGGGCGAAGGGTATATCTCGACGGGGAGCCTGTATCTATGTAGCGCGGCGTGGCTTCCGCTGGGGCTGCCTGCGTCGAATGAGTTCTGGTCGGCGGCGGCGGCTCCGTGGACGCAGAAGGCGGCGTGGGCGGGAGCGGATGTTGCCGCCGATCACGCTCTGTAAGCGGGGGTAATATAGGACGGGCCTTTGGCTCTTGGTTTTGTACGGTGGAGCAGAGCATTTTTTTAGTAATGGGATAGACCGTCGCGAAGAGAACAAAAGCAGATTCCTTCGCTTTGCTACGGAATGACAAACAAAATGAATCTGGCCGGCGCTCTTTGTGGGCTATTATGATTGGCGGAAAACTGCGTGGAGTTTTTCTGCGCCGAATTTTCCGCGGGATGCTGTTCGCGTCCCAAGATTGATTGCAGTCCCGTCAGACCTCTTGAACTCGAAAGGAACGACCAGCGTGCGCAAGACTATTGGCTTCCCCTCCCTTCTTCTCGCCCTCACGGTTGCCGCAAGCGCGCAGCAGCCCACCGCGAAGCCTGCGGCGAAGGCGGCCCACGCGGAGGCAGCGGCTATGGCGCAGCTTCCCGTGACGCGCGTCTCGCTGTACAAGAACGGCGTGGGATTCTTTGAGCACACGGGGCGCGTGACCGGAGATCAGGCCGTCACCATCGACTTCACCACGGCGCAGTTGAACGATGTGCTGCAATCGCTGACGGCGATCGACCTCGGCGGCGGCAGAATCGCGGGCGCGGGGTACAACTCGACCACGCCGCTGGAGCAGCAGTTGAAGGCTCTGCCGCTGGCGCTAGGCGAAGATCCCACGGCGGTCGATTTCTACAACGCGATTCGCGGGGCGCGGGTGGAGGTGCGCGCACCGGGCGCGACAATCAGCGGGCGGCTGCTGAACATTGAGGTAATCAACACACCTCAGGGCGACAACAAGCCCTCGGTCGAGACGCGCCAGATCACGGTCATCGCCGAGGGCGGAGAGATTCGAACCGTGTCGCTGACTGCGGCGACCGAGGTGCGCCTGCTCGATGCGGATCTGCACAGGGATGTGACGCGCTACCTGCAACTGCTGGCCGGTACACGCAATCAGGGATTGCGCCACATGACCTTGCAGGATAACGGAACGGGCGTGAGAGAGCTGCGCGTGAGCTACATCAGCGAGGTGCCGATCTGGAAGTCCACTTACCGGATTCTGTTCAGCGAGCCGAAGGCGGGGAGTGCGACCGCTCCGCAGACGGCGACGTTGCAGGGCTGGTCGGTGGTCGACAATACGACCGGGGCGGACTGGATCAACGTGCATCTGTCGCTGATTGCGGGCGCGCCACAGAGCTTTATTCAACCGCTCTCGGTTCCCTACTACTCGCGGCGACCGGAGATCGGACTGCCGCAGGAGGCGCAACTCGCCCCGCAGACCCACGAGAGCGGGGAAACCGTTACGAATGCTCCTGTCCCATTGTCTGGCGCTACCAGAATTGGCAATGGTAGAGGTTCCGGAGGTGGTATCGGCACCGGCTCGGCAAGCGGCGTGGCAGGAGGAACTTTTACTACCAGTGGAGCTAGCGGTATCTACGGTGGCTCTGGAGCCACGGGACTAAACGATAACTACGTCAACGGCGCTCCGGTCTCCAATGTTGTTCAGCAGGGAAATCAACGTAACCCAACCAACTTCCAGTACCTGATGCCTGGGACAGAGCAAGCAGAGAACTCCTTCGGTGGAAATACGCAGACGGCGAAGTTTGACGATTACTTTGCGTACAACCTGACCGAGCCGATTACGATTCGCAAGAACGAGTCGGCGATGGTGCCGATCCTGCAGACCAAGATCGATGCCGAGCGGGTGACGCTTTGGTCGGCACGGCAGCCGACGCCGCTGCGCGCGCTGTGGATCACCAACACGTCGAAGCTGACACTGGATCGCGGATCGTTCTCCATCGTCGAGGACGGGAACTTCGGCGGCGAGGGGCTGCTCGACCCGATCCATCCCGATGAGAAGCGGCTGCTCTCTTATGCCGTCGATCAGGCTGTGCGCGTGAGTACGGATTACTCAAACAGCACCCATCGCATCGAGCGGATTACGGCCTCGAAGGGCGTACTGCATCAGACCACGCTGGACATCAGCGAGGTGGAGTATCTGGTGCATAACGCCGCCACAGAGCCGCGCACGGTGGTCATCGAGCAGCCGGTGCAGGCGGGCTGGACGATCGACTCCGATCCCAAGCCGGTGGAGACGACGGCGACCGCCAACCGCTTCCGCGTGGAGGTGCAGGCGGGCGAGACGGTGCGGCTGCACATCGGCGAGAGACATTCCGGAATCAGCACCTTCTATCTCACCCGCTCGGACGACAATCAGCTCCTCTACATCATCAATCAGAGCGGCAACGATGCGGCGGTCAGGCAGGCGCTACAGCCGGTTCTCGACGCGCGGCGGCGTGTGGCCGAGGCGCAGTCTGCGGTCGATCAGGTCAACGACCACATGAAGGCGCTGCGCTCGGACGAGGATCGCCAGCGGGCCAACATTACGGCGCTGGGCAACGCGGACAAGGTCTCGCGCGGACGCTTTGTGCATGACCTGAACGCGACCGAAGACCAGATTGCAGGAGCGCAGAAGGATCTGACGGCGGCACAGGCCAGGCTGCAATCCGCCAAGGACGATCTGGCCAACAAGATCGAGACGTTGCAGATCGACGAGAAGCTCTGAGAGCCTGCTCGAAAAACTCGACAATTCCTCCATTCCTCGATGCATCGCCGAACGAAAGCCATATCCCGGGGCTAAAGCCCCTTGTCTACGCTCTGATTCTGTTGTCCGGGCTAAAGCCCGGACCTATCTCAGAGGCAAAAACAAAGGAAAAAGCAGATCCCCTTCGGGGTTGACAAACAAAAACGAGCAACGACAGCGGCAAAAACAAAAGCAATGGCTTGTGGCGCGAAGTGTATTCCTCCCACTCATTGCAGGAGACACAGGCGCGATGGATGGGGTCCAGTTCGGGCGAAAAATGGTGCATGGACAGGCAATCTCTGCGCGAATATATCGCGATAGCGGTCGGAGCGTTTAGACTGGGATAATTCAGTAGTGCGGGATGGACGGGTAATTCAGAGGGATTGATGCAGGCAATTGCGAATGACAAGAAGGCGCTGACGTTTCAGGAGTTATTGTTCCGGCTGGAGAAGTTCTGGTCCGATCGGGGCTGCGTGTTGCAACAGCCGTATGACGTGGAGGTAGGCGCAGGGACGATGTCGCCGGACACCTTTCTGCGTGTGCTCGGGCCGAAGCCGGTGCGCATCGCCTACGCACAGCCATCGCGGCGACCGGCCGACGGACGCTACGGCGAGAATCCCAACCGGCTCTTTCGCCATACCCAGTTGCAGGTGATCCTGAAGCCGCCACCGGAGCGGATTCAGGAGATGTATCTGGAATCGCTCGAAGCCATCGGCATCGACCTGAGCGAGCACGACATCAAGTTTGAAGAGGACAACTGGGAGTGGCCGGTGGGAGGCGCATGGGGCGTCGGCTGGCAGGTGATGCTGGACGGGCTGGAGATCACCCAGTTCACCTACTTCCAGCAGTGCGGCGGCATGGATCTCGACCCGATCTGCGGCGAGATTACCTATGGTCTGGAGCGCATTGCGGGATTCTTGCAGGATGTCGATTCGATCTACGACATCGTCTGGGCGGTCGAGCCGGACACGGGCAAGCGCGTTACCTACGGCGAGATGCGGTTGGCCGAGGAGGAGCAGTTCTCCGCCTACAGCTTCGACTACGCCGACGTAGACAAGCTGTGGAAGCACTTGGAGATGTATGAGGCCGAGTGTCTGGTGCTGCTGGAACGGTTTAGCGAGTTAGCAAGTCAGCAAGTTAGCGAGCTAGCCGAGTCCGCCGAGGATTTTGCTATACGCGTGAAGCGCTTCCCTGTTCTGGGCGCGTATGAACTGGCTCTAAAGTGTTCGCACCTCTTCAATCTGCTGGATGCACGGGGCGCGATCAGCGTGACCGAGCGCGTGGGCGTGATGGCGCGGATTCGCACGCTGGTAGTCGGAGTGGCCAAGGCTTATGCGGCGCAGGGAGAGAAGCTGACGACGGTAAATTCGGCGGGTTGACAGTTTGCGATCCCACCCATCGCGTGAGGCAAGAGCGCGATGGATGGGGCACCCGAACTTTTTGGCAGGACGAATTCGGCGGGTTGAGGATTCACAATCCCACCCGGTACTACGCGTACGGCGAAAGTTAAGAGCAAGGCGGGAGTGGGATAGGCATGGCAGAGTTTCTGTTTGAGATCGGATTGGAAGAGGTTCCGGCGCGCATGATCGCGGCGGCGCAGGCGGAGTTGGAGAAGCGCGTGGTCGCGCTGCTGGTGCGCGAGCGGCTGGCGGAGACGGGCGTTGCCAGCAAGAGTTTCTCGACGCCGCGGCGGCTGGCCGTCTGGGTCGGCAAGGTTGCCGAGCGGCAGAGCGATGCGGTCGAAGAGTTGGTCGGCCCGTCGGTGAAGATCGCCTACAAAGACGGCGTGGCGGCTCCGGCGGCGATTGCCTTTGCCAGGAAGGCGGGCGTCGATGTGGCCGCGTTGAAGACGGTGACCACGCCCAAGGGTGAGTACATTGCGGCGACCTCGGTGAAGGCTGGGCGCGATGCGGCGGAGGTGATCGCCGAAGAGTTGCCGAAGGAGTTGGCGGCGATCTACTGGGCCAAGAATATGGTGTGGCGCGCAGGCAGGCCGGAGCGCTTTGTGCGCCCGGTGCGCTGGCTGCTGGCGCTGCTGGGCGAGGTGATTGTGCCGGTCGAGTACGGGGGAAAGACGGCTGGGCGCATGACGCGCGGGCACCGCGTGCTGTCGAGCGATGAGGCGATTCCCATCGGCTTTCCCGACGAGTACGAGCAGGCTTTGCTGGATGCGTTTGTGGTTGCGGATGTGGAGAATCGGCGGATGGAGATTCGCAAGGCTCTCGACCGCGTCTGCCGAACGTTGCCGGAGACGCGCTGGCGCGAGGATTCTGCGCTGGTAGACAAGCTGACTCATCTGACCGAGTGGCCGACGGTGATTGCGGGCAACTTCGAGCGCGAGTATCTGACTCTGCCCGAAGAGGTTCTGGTAACGGTGATGCGCGACCATCAGAGCTACTTCGCGGTGGAAGACATGCAGGGCAAACTTGCTCCGCACTTCCTTGCTGTGTTGAATATGGAGGCGGATGCGGCAGGCGAGGCGGTGATTCGCCACGGCAACGAGCGGGTTCTGCGGGCGCGATTTAACGACGCGCGCTTCTTCTGGGAGTTCGACCAGCGAGTTCCTCTCGCCGAGCGCGTTGCTCTGCTGGAGAAGGTTACGTTTCAGAAGGATCTGGGAAGCTACGCGGCGAAGACGACGCGGGTCTGGGAGCTGGCGAAGGGGCTGGCCTCGCTGGTGGAGTCGCGCGGGCTGGATCTGGACGCTGCCGCGCTGGACCATGCAGCGAAGCTGGCCAAGACCGACCTGACCACCGATCTGGTCAAGGAGTTCACCGAGTTGCAGGGACAGATTGGCGGACTCTACGCGCGTGCGCAGGGATTCTCCGCCGCAGTGGGCGACGCGATCTACGACCAGTATCTGCCGAAGTCGATGGAGGACTCCGTGCCGCGAACCGTCGAGGGCGCGCTGTTGGCAATTGCCGACAAGTCCGACACTATTGTCGGGATGTTCGGTCTGGGACTGGAGCCGACCGGGTCGAAGGATCCGTTTGCGTTGCGTCGCGCGGCCAATGGAATCGTGCGCATTCTGGCCGAGTCCGAGCCTGCGCTGCCATTGACGCTGGGAGATATTGTCGACGCGATCTCGATCAACGAAAAGCTGCGGCGGTCGGTGGAGACCTTCTTCGCCGAGCGGTTGGAGTTCTATCTGCGCGAGGCCAAGGGGCAGGCGTACGACGTGGTGAAGGCCGTGCTGTCTGCGGAGGCCAACGACGTTCGCGATGCCGTGGCGCGCGCCGAAGCCGTGACCTCGATGCGCGGCAGCGAGGACTTTCTGGCCGTCTGCGCTGCGTTCAAGAGGATGAAGAACATTCTCGATCAGGCGGGAGCCAAGGACGAGACAATCCCCTCGATCGTCGAACTGACCCTGTTTACAGACCCCGCAGAGACGAGTCTGGAAGCAGCCGATGCGGCGACTTCCAAAGAAGCTCTGGCGCTGACAACGCAGCGCGAGTACGGCGCGGCGCTGGCAAAGATTGCGACCCTGCGAGGGGTCGTCGACGTCTTCTTCGAGAAGGTGATGGTGATGGCTCCCGAGCCGGAGATTCGAGCCAATCGGCTGGCGCTGCTGGATCGCGTTCTGCGAGATTTCTCGTCGATTGCGGACTTCTCGGAGATCGTCTCGGCGGGTTAGAACTGGCGCAGTTGGCGGTCGATCTGGATTTTTTCGGCGATGAGCTGTCCGAGCATGGTCTGATCGCCGCGTCGGTCGGCCTCGGCGATCTGTGAGCGCAACTCGCGCTGGCGTCGCTCCAGTCGCCGCTCTTCGAGCGAATGCAGAGCGTCTTCCACCTGCGTGAGCAGCGGCGGATCGGTGGGCTGCGGCGAATGCTCCAAGACCTCGGCCAACTGGGCGCGGGCCTCGTCGGTCGCGGCGGCATCCAGCGGGTTCGACGGCACGCCAGCGTTGGCCAACGTATCAAGCAGGTCGGTGGTAGCGAGGTCGGCGATCAACGCAGAGTTCTCCGCCAGCGCCGTGGCCGCTCGCGCGCGCGCCGGATCGCTCTCCGGCAGAACCAGCGCGCGCAACAGGATTCGCTCCGTCTCGGTGACTGGCTCGGAGCGATGCATGGGGACGCTGGCCACGCGCTGCGCCGCAGCCTGCTTCAGTTCCTGCCGCATCAGCGCAGAGTCGATGCCGAGCTTGTTGGCCGCGTCCTCGGCAAACTGATTGCGTCGGATGGGATGGGCCATGCGACGAATGTGCGGCAACAGGAAGTTCATTGCGCTGACCTTGGCCTCGGCGGCGTGACTGGGAAACAACTGCCGCGCGCGCTCGATCAGATAATCCGAGTGGCGCTTGGCCTCGCGCAAGGCCGCTCCGTAGGCCTGAATTCCCTTCTCGCGCACGAAGCGGTCGGGATCGAATCCGCCTTCGAGCGTCACCAGCTTTACGTCGAAGTCCTCCTCGGTCAGCAGCGAGATGGACTTCTCCGAAGCGGTTGCGCCCGCCGTGTCGGGGTCGAAGTTGACGATGACGCGCTTGGTGAAGCGGCCGAGCAGCCGCACCTGCGTCTCGGTGAAGGCCGTGCCGGAGGTGGCGACGACGTTGCGAATTCCCGCCATGTAGACCGAGATGCAGTCCATCTGCCCCTCGACCAGCACGGCGAAGTCGCTCTTGCGCATCTCTCCCTTGGCCTTGTCAAGATTGAAGAGGATATTGCCCTTGGTGTAGAGCGGAGTCTCGGGCGAGTTCAGGTACTTCGCATTCTTCTCGTCGGGGTCAAGAGCGCGCGCGGTGAAGGCGATGACTCGGCCCGCCTCGTTGGCGATGGGGAAGGTGATGCGTTTGCGAAAGCGCGAATACATCGGTCCGGGCGAGCCGTCGGCCTGTTCCTTGGCGCTGAAGAGGCCGCTGACGCGCATCGCTTCTTCGGAGAAGTGCTGGCGCAGGGCGTCGCGCATGTGGTTGTAGTCGTCCGGCGCGTAGCCGATGCGGAAGGTCTTGATCGTCTCGGCGGAGATGCCGCGCCCGGTGAGGTATTCGCGCGCACGAGCGGCCTCGGGGGCGCGCAGTTGCGCCTCGAAGTACTGCGTTGCGGCCTCGTGCAGGTCGATCAACTGGCGGCGAATTCCAGCCTCGCGAGCGTCTTCGGGTGAGCTGAACTCGCGCTTGGGCAGAGCGATTCCGGCCTTGGTGGCCACCGAGCGGACGGCCTCGGGAAAGCTGAGTCCCTCCATCTTCATCACGAAGTTGAAGACGTCGCCCTTCTCGTGGCAGCCGAAGCAGTAGTAGTAGCCGTGCGTCGCGTTCACGCTGAACGAGCCGGTCTTCTCCTTGTGGAAGGGACAGAGGCCGGTGTAGTTCTGCGCTCCGGTCTTGCGCAGCTTCAGATAATCGCCGATGATGCGAACGATGTCCACCTGCTGCTTGACGAGTTGTGCGAAGTCATCTGCCATTGGGTCTTGTTGTATTACAAAAAGCCGCAGTGCGCGGCGCATCCCTCGACGTTTTCAGAGAAGCCACTTTGTCCTGCAATCTATCAGTGTAGATGATGCGAGCACGGCGGGGTCTGCGGAGCGCCTGAGCGTGGAGTGAGATGGTGTAATTTTGTCGCGTTGCGAGCAAAATGCGGGGATTCTTCCCCTGAATTTCGTTCAGTATCAGAATGACAAACAAAGGCAAGAGCAACAGCAGATTCCTCCGCTTCGCTGCGGAATGACAAGCAAAGGCAACGGCTGGTGGTACGAGGTGTATTCCTCCCACCCATCGCAAGAGGCAACGGCGCGATGGATGGGGCACCCGAGATTCAGCCGGATCGAAAGAACGACAGAGATTCTGAGCTTCGCTCAGAATGACGCTTCAAGGGGGGCAAGGGGGAACGGAGGTTTCGAACTGCGCTGCGGAAGGACAATTCCCTTTGTTCGACGGTAATTGCGCTGGCTGCGTTTCAAATGGCCGTGCGCGTTGTTGTTCGACTCAGCTAGAATGCCTATGCAGAACTTTCAGCTAAATTCGCAAGGGAGAAATAACCGTGAGTGTAGTGGCAGGGGTCGACTTCGGCACATTGAGCGTACGCATCTCCATCTTCGACAAGGTTCGTGGCAAGCTAGGATCCGCCCTCGCCGAGTACCCGCTGCACAGCTCTCCCACCGACCCGCAGCTTAAGACGCAGTCGCACGACGACCAGATGAATGCGCTGGTTCGCGCCATGCGCGAGGCGGTCAAGGCCAGCGGCATCGACGGCAAGGAGATCAAGTCCATCGCGCTGGACACAACCGGATCAAGCGTCATCGTCGTGGGCAAAGATCTGGTTCCGCTAGGCGAATACTACCTATGGTGCGATCATCGCGCTGCGGGAGAGGCCGCCGAGATCACCGCCGCCGCGCACAAGGACGGCTTCGAGGGCATCGACTGGTGCGGTGGCGTCTACAGCTCCGAGTGGGGCTGGTCGAAGCTGCTGCACTGGCTGCGCAACAATCCCGAGCTGCGTCCGCAGTTCGTCACCGCGCTGGAGCACTGCGACATGGTGGCCGCAACGCTGTGCGGCGTGACCGATCCCAACGAGATTCCGCGCAGCATCTGCGCGATGGGCCACAAGTGGATGTGGAATCCGCGCTGGGGCGGGCTGCCGCCGGAGGAGTTTCTGGTCTCGATCGACCCGCTGCTGGCAGGGGTTCGTGAGAAGATTGCCGCCGGACGCTACGCTACCTCGGACAAGATCGCCGGACATCTCTCGGCAAAGTGGGCCGACGCGATGGGGCTGACCGCCGGGATTCCGATTCCGACTGGAGCCTTCGACGCGCACTGGGACGCGCTCGGCGCCAACATTCGTCTGGGCGACGTGGTCAATGTGATCGGCACCTCGACCTGCATCATCGGACTCAGCGACAAGCAGACGCTGGTTCCGGGAGTCTGCGGCGTGGTCCCCGGATCGGTTGATCCTGCGCAGGTCGGCATTGAGGCGGGAATGTCCGCCGTGGGCGACGTCTTTGCCGCAATCGCACGCCGCGCCAACTCCACCGTCGCCGAACTCTCCGCCGCGACCGAGGACTACAAGGCCGGCCAGACCGGACTGATGCGCCTGACGTGGGACAACGGCGACCGCACCGTGCTGGTCAACCCCGCGCTGGGCGGCGTCACCTTCGGCTGGGATCTCTCGCACACTGCGGCAGACGAACTCTTCGCGGCGGTTGAAGGCTCTGCCCTGCACACGCGCATCATCTTCAACCGCATGGAGGACAACGGCGCGCCGATCCGTCGCGTGATCAACGGCGGCGGCATCCCCAAGCGCAACGCCAAGCTCAACCAGATCTATGCCAACGTCCTGCGCAAGCCGGTGCTGGTGCCGGAGGGCGACGTCACATCGCTTGGCTCGGTGATTATTGCGTTTCTCGCGGCGGGAGAGTTTGCCTCCATCGAGGAAGCGCAGAACGCCCTGTGCCCGCCGTTCAAGATCTTTACGCCGGAGCCAGACGAGGCGGATCGCTACGACCGCATCTTCCCGCTCTTCCGCGACGCCTACTTCAGCCTCGGAACGCCGGATGCTCCTCCCGCAGCCCTCGGCCGGATTCTGCCTGAGTTGCATAACATCCGGCGCGACGCCATCGCGGCGGCGCAGTAACGCAGGTCTCTGACTGCGTGATTTTGTGCCTTCCACCCTTGCGGCAAAAACAAATACGCCGCAAGGGTGGGGCACCTATTTTATGGAAGTGCAATCGTTAGAGAATTTTCGATAATGGTTTAGGCCATAGCGCAGCGAGAAAAAGCAGATTCCTTCGCTTCGCTGCGGAATGACAAACAAATTGGTCTATACAGGGAGTTTTCGCAGCCTGTATAGCGACGAGGGGAATTCTTTAGATTCCGCGCGTGAGGTCGTAGGGGAAGAAGGAGAGCGTTCCGTCGGAGCGTTGCAGCTTCAGTGTCAGGTGGGTCGATCCGTTGATCGTAGCCTCGATCGCCACTCCGGTCGCGTCGCGTTTGGAGAAGTCGACGTGGAACGAGGTGATCGGCCCCTTCCACTCGCTCTCGGTGGAGAAGTCTTCGGTGAAGCGTTGCAGTGGGTAGTCGGCGTACTTCTGCGGATGTTGCTGCCACGCCGGATCGTTGTAATAGATGCCGTAGGCCTTGGGGTAGTCGCCGGCCTCAAGCGCGGTCAGGAAAACATTCATCCTGTGCTCGGCGGGGAGGTTGAGGAAGAGCCATCCGTGGCCCAGCAGGAATCCAGTGACGGTCAGCAGCGCCATCAGCGCGAGAAATACCGCTGACCCCACCTGAATGTTGCGCTTGCGATCTTCCTTCTTCTTGTCATACGCCGGTGCATTCAAGAGCGACATTGCGAAAAACCTCCGTACGGGTGTACCTCTCCATTAGACACCGAAGTCGCCTGCGATGTGCCAGATGAAGCAAACGATTATCGCCAACCGAAGGCCTCTTTGAAGATCTCAAACTCATTCGTTCCATGGATCGAGTACACGGAGACCACGTCAAACCGAACCGGAGTGGTCGCGCGCTCGGTCTGGGGGAAGGTTCGCAGATAGGCTCTTGCCATGTTGCGCAGTGTCTCGCGCTTCGCATCGTCCACGGCAGACTCAGCCGGATTCATGTCCCGCGCGGTTCGCGTCTTCACCTCGATAAAGCAGAGACAGCCTCTGTCCCAGGCGATCAGATCCACATCGCCACGAACCCGCGTGCTGGTCCAGCGCCGCGCCACCACCTTGTATCCTCGTCGCTTCAGTTCGAACAGCGCCGCGCGTTCGCCGAGCAGGCCGGTAGTCAGATGAGCCGCCGTCGCTGGGCCGCGACTCAGCAGCGCGGCAAGGCGGTCGAGCCAGCTCATCCCCCGCTCCTGCGCGTCGATCCAGCGTCTCTCAAACTTTCCCGCAGCCATCATGCTCACGATGATAGAGCATTTTCAGCAATGGGGTAATGGTTCGCGCTACGAACAAAATGCAGGGATTTTTCGCACCGCTCAGAATGGCAGTTCTGGGGGGTTGCAGCCACTTTAGAAGATCTTGCGAGCACAAAATAGACCCCCTGTGCGAATCGCTCTATTGATCTCACACCTTAACCCTGCGATACTGAATTGTGCCCAGACGGCTCGCCAATCCCAAACGAATAAAGAGGTCGCACCCATGTCTGCAAAGTACATCTTTGTAACCGGCGGAGTTGTGTCATCACTCGGCAAAGGACTCTCAGCGGCCTCCATCGGCTGCTTGCTGGAGGCGCGGGGGATCAAGATCAACATCATGAAGTTCGATCCGTACCTGAACGTCGACCCCGGAACCATGTCGCCGTTCCAGCACGGCGAGGTCTTTGTGACCGACGACGGAGCGGAGACCGACCTCGATCTCGGCCACTACGAGCGCTTTACCCACGCCAAGCTCACGCGCGACAACAACCTGACCACCGGGCGCATCTACGAGCAGATCATTACCAAGGAGCGGCGCGGCGACTACCTCGGCAAGACCGTGCAGGTTATTCCGCACGTCACCAACGAGATCAAGAACGCCATGCGCAAGGTCGCCGCCGACTGCGAGGTTCTGCTGGTGGAGATCGGCGGTACGGTGGGCGACATCGAGTCGCTTCCCTTCCTCGAAGCCATCCGCCAGATGCGGCAGGATCTGGGCCGCGACAACACGCTCTTCATCCACGTCACGCTGATTCCGTGGATCGCCGCCGCACAGGAGTTGAAGACCAAGCCGACGCAGCACTCGGTCAAGGAGATGCTGTCGATCGGCATCCAGCCCGACATTCTGCTCTGCCGCTCGGATCGCGCCGTACCCCACGAGATGCGCAGCAAGATCGCCCTCTTCTGCAACGTGCAGGAGGAGGCGGTGATCGTCGCCCGCGACGTCGCCAGCATCTACGAACTTCCTCTGTCGCTGGCCGCCGAGGGAGCCGACGCCCTCGCCCTGAAGTATCTGCGCATCGACGCCAAGGCCCCCGACCTCGCCCAGTGGCAGGACATCGTCAATCGCGCGTACCACCCGAAGGACGAGGTTTCCATCGCCATCGTCGGCAAGTACGTCGAGTACGAGGACAGCTACAAGTCGCTGAAGGAGGCTCTGGTTCACGGCGCTCTGGCCCACAACCTGAAGCTGCGCGTTACCTGGATCGAGGCCGAAGGGCTGGAGACGCGCGACGAGGCCGTTGGCGATGTTGCAGGCAAGCCCAATCGCGACTACGAATCACAACTTGCGGGCTTCGACGGAATTCTCGTCCCCGGCGGCTTCGGAAAACGCGGCGTCGAGGGAATGCTGAACGCCATCCGCTACGCGCGCGAGTCCGGCACGCCGTTCTTCGGAATTTGCCTGGGGATGCAGACCGCATGCATCGAGTACGCACGCAACGTCTGCGGCCTGACCCACGCCAACTCCGGCGAGTTCGATCCCGCCACTCCGCATCGCATCATCTACAAACTGCGCGAGCTGACCGGCGTGGAAGAGATGGGCGGAACCATGCGTCTGGGAGCCTGGGCGTGCAAGCTGGAACCCGGTTCGCTGGCCGCCAAGGCTTACGGCACAACCGAGATCAGCGAGCGGCATCGCCATCGCTACGAGTTCAACCGCGAGTACGAGCCGGTGCTAACCGGAGCCGGTCTGCGCCTTACCGGAACCACGCCGGACGCGACCTACGTCGAGATCATCGAGATTCCGACGCACCCGTTCTTCCTCGCCTGCCAGTTCCACCCGGAGTTCAAGTCCAAGCCGCTGGAGCCGCATCCGCTCTTCCGCGACTTCATCGCCGCCAGCTACAAGAACCGCACGGAATCAGTTGCCGCCAAGGAGACGCGTTCGCAAGAGATCGCACAATAATCTCTATGCGGTGAATCCGGCATTCTGTGCGGCGAGCCGTTTGGCCAGACGCAGAGCGAAGGCCACGGCCAGAAGCGTGGAGTTCGCCTGCCCGGTCGTGGGAAATACACTGGACGACGCAAGGTACAGGTTCTCCAGACCGTGAACCTTCAGCTCCGCATCCACCACGCTCTCTGCGGGGTCTTCGCCCATGCGCGTCGTTCCTACCTGGTGGAATCCATCGGCTGCCTGAGCATAAACGCGCTCCGGCAACTGCTCCACCGGATGCCAGTACTCCAGATGGCCAATTCCGTTCGCCCGGAGGGCCACATCCAGCGCTGCATGGGAGTCGATCACGCTCTGCACGTCCTGCGGAACAAAGCGCAGGTCGATGACGGCGCGCGGGACGCCGAACGAATCCGTCTCGTTGCCAAGCGTGATGCGGCTGTCGCGGTTCGGAACCTGCTCCGCGTGATAGTGCAACGCGTACTTGCCTCCACGATTGCGCACTATGAATCCGGGCTTCTTCGGCTTCCTGATAAACCGGTCCGCAAGAATTCCGAGGATGTCTTTGGCCCCACGCGGCGCGCCCAGAATGGCGTTCCATAGATGCGCCGCCAGACGATACGGCTTTGGCCCGGTGTGGATCAGGCGGATCGCCTCGGGCAGAAGAACCCTTCCGGTCGGAGGAAACGCTAGCGCCAGAAATACGGCGGAGAGAACTCCGCTGCCGTGCGATGGATCGTAAAACGGCGGATTATCCGGCCAGAACGCCGTGTTCAAGACGCGATGCTGTAGCTGCGACTCCGCCGTCAGCATGAATCTCCTGCGGTGGTAGGCCCCGCTCTCGTCCAGCTTGAAGTCCAGATCGTCGATCATCTCTGGATCCTTGAGCTGAATGCTGGCGATCTTTCCTGAGACGTGCCCCATGTAGTAACGGCCCAGCGGACCATCGACTCCTCCGAAGTGCGTCGGATAGCTTTGCTGCGCGTGCAGCAATAGGCGCGTCGTCTCCACGCCGCCCATCGCCAGCACGATCCGCCGCGCCCTCACGATGCGCGCGCCATCTGGAGCGTTCACGTTCAGACTCTCGACTCGTCTGCCGTCGGCGCTCAGCTTCAGCCCGGTCACCGTGCTCTTCAGGTTCAGCCGAATGCGCTCGGAGGCCAGCATTAGCGCACGATGCTCCAGAATCACCTTTGCCTCGCGCGACCATCGCTCGACCCCATCTAACGTCAGGCCGTCGCTCAACTTGCGTCTGTATGGAATGGTGAACTCGGCGTTGCCGCAGAGCAGGATCTCCGCCGCGCGCTTGTAGAATGGCCGAATCTCATCGTGGCGCAGCGGCCAATGCGCGTCGGCCACAAACTCCCGATCCATCCAGTCAATATCATCGAAGGCGACGCAGCGCCCGCCCCATGTCCAGGAGGTTCCCCCCAGAGCGCGCGCTACGGTCAGTTCCATCGCAGCATGTCGCTGGGCATCGACGATCTCCGCGCGCGATACCTCTGCCATGGCAGGATCAACCGCGCTGCCGCCCGACTCCAGCACCAACACTTCACGGCCCAGCCGCTCGAACTCCAGCGCCAGAGCCTGTCCCACTGGCCCCGTGCCTACGACACACAGATCCCATATTTTATCTTCAGTGGAAAGCTCTTGAATCAAGGGTTACCTGCGTTGGTAAATTTTTGGAAGTAGAGCCTCTTTGAAAGTGTGTATACCGTCGTGGAGCGAACAACAGCAGATTCCTTCGCTTCGCTACGGAATGACAAACAAATTGGTATATAGCAATTCGGGAAATACCCTAACACATAAAACATTCATCAGAAATTACCGGGGAAATTATACATACACGCGTCGAGCCTGGACGCAACCAACATGCGTTATGGCATCGCGGCCCGCAGCAGAGCTAGTTCCTCTGCGGTAAAGCGACAACGCTCTACCGCTTGCACGTTGTCTCTCAGATGATTCAATTGCATCATGGCCGGGATCACCGCATGGACGCCGGTTCCGCTCAGAATTGTGTTCAGCACCACCTCCGGCATCAGTTGTGCGTCCTGCGTCAGCTTCTCGCGCAGCTCGGTTGGCAGCGCCAGATCCTCACGCATCGCCTCGATCCGCCGTCTGCACTCGTCGACCCCCGCCGGACCGCCGAAGGGATGGTTTGCCACCAGAAGCCAGCCATCGCGCGCGGCCTTCTCGGTCTCTTCGGTAAATCCCATATGCGAGAGGTTCATGGCAAACTGAGCCGTCTTCAGCCCGCGCGGACACTGGGCAAAGCTGGCTGCAATCACCTCCTGCTCGCCGGAGATGCCCGCCATCCGCACCTTGCCCGCCTCCACCAGACGCTGTAACGCATCCAGCAGATCCTCCTGCGCCAGTACGCTGATCGGAGCGGCGTGCAGCAGCAGCATGTCCACATACTCCATGCGCAGCGTTCGCAGGCTTGTATCCAGACTCGTCTTCAACATCTCGACGGAAAACTTCCCCGCCACAAGCTGACTCGAAGCCTGTCGCTGCGCCACGCTGCGCAGTGCGGGAAAGGCTCTGACTGCGGCCTGCGCCAGAGGCTTTATCTTCTGCTTCCAGTTCTGAGCTGCGGGCAGAATGCCGAACTTAGTGCAGAGGACGGCTCGCTGTCGGCGCTCTCCGATAAAGAACTCGCCCAGCAATCGCTCCGACTCGCCATAGCCATAGGATCGAGCCGTATCATAGAACGTGATTCCGGCGTCCCAGGCTGCTGCCAGCGCTGCCAGCGAATCACGCCGCCCCGTCCGGCCCAGTACCGCCGCGCAGCCCATCCCAAGCGCAGAAACATCTGGCCCATCCGCAAGCATGGAGACGTAGCGCATTTCGTCAGAATACACTACGGCGTTTACGGCATTCTTCCCCTTCGCTCCGCTCAAGGGTCAGAATGGCAATTCCTCTCTGGTCTACAGCAATTCGAGAAACGCTACAGAGAGTGCTGTAAGTGCTTGATCGGCTAAGCGGAAGCGGGCCGTTTGCGTTCTTTCACTTTTACGGCGGGGACTCCGGCGTAGACGCTCCATGGCTCCAGATCGCGGGTTGCGACCGATCCCAGCGCCAGCACAGCTCCCTCGCCTGTGTTGATACCGGGGGCGACCGAGGCGCGCGCACAGATCCAGGAATACGCACCAATCTCCATGGCGTAGGCCAGCAGCGGGAAGCGCGGATCGTCGATGTCGTGCGTAGCTCCGCAGACGTAGGCGTCCTGCGAGAGGATGGCGTGCGAGCCGAGCCGGATCGGTGCGGGGTTGTAGATCTCCGCGCCATCGGCTGCCACTACAAGATCCGCGCAGAGGAGGTTCCACGGAGCCCACACCTTGGAGGTGGGATAGAACTTGCAGTTGGGGCCGAGCTTCGCGCCAAAGCAGCGCAGCAGAAAAGCTCGCCAAGTGTGCATCGGGCGTGGCGAAGGACGATAGAGAACAGCGCGGCAGAGGTTCCACGCCAGCCTTCGCGCGCGGTCGCTGGCGACGAAGGCCGGACGTAGATACGGGTCAGCGGCAGTCTCTGCGGAGATGCGATTGGCCGCGTTGTACTGTAAATCCTTCGCCATCGACGCTCCTGTAGGTGGTTGAAAGATAGAGCCGACCGTTATTGCCTCCCGGCGAGTTGGCGGAGGACGTACTGCAGGATGCCGCCGTGCTGGTAGTACAGGATCTCCTGCGGGGTGTCGATGCGCAGAGTGGCGGAGAACTCGATGGTCTTGCCGCTGGGCGTCTCGGCCAGAATGGGCAGGACGCGTCCATCGGCGAACTTCGAGTCCAGCATGGATTGGAGTTGGCCGGGAGTATCGCCGATGGCAAAGATCTCCTTGCCGGTGAGGCCGAGCGATGCCGCCGACTGGCCGGGAAGGAACTGCAAGGGAAGAATGCCCATGCCGACCAGATTCGAGCGGTGGATGCGCTCGTAGCTCTCGGCGATGACAAACTTGATGCCGAGCAGACGCGGGCCTTTGGCGGCCCAGTCGCGCGAGCTGCCCGAACCGTACTCCTTGCCCGCCAGAATGCACAGAGGAACGCCGCGTTCGGCGTAGAGAACCGAGGCGTCGTAGATCGACATCTCGGTGTCCTCGGGAAGCAGGCGCGTGACTCCGCCCTCGGTTCCGGGGGCGAGCTTGTTGCGCAGGCGGACGTTGGCAAAGGTTCCGCGCACCATGACCTCGTGGTTGCCGCGACGGCTTCCGTAGCTGTTGAAGTCCGCCGGAGCTACACCGTGGGCGGCGAGATACTCTCCGGCGGGGCCGTTCTTCTTGATCGAGCCAGCGGGAGAGATGTGGTCGGTGGTGACCGAGTCGCCCAGAACGGCCAGACAGCGCGCGGCACGAATGTCCTCGATCGGCGCAGGCATGGCCGTCATGCCGTCGAAGTACGGAGCCTTGCGGATGTAGGTCGAATCGGGTTCCCAGCCGTAGGTGTTGCCGGAGGGGAACTTCAGATTCTGCCAGTTCTTGTCCCCATCGGAGACGGTGGAGTACACCGTGCGGAACATCTCGGAGTCGATGGAGGCCGCGACCGCAGCGGAGACCTCGGCCTGCGTCGGCCAGATGTCTTTGAGGAAGACGGGCGCGCCGGATTGATCCTTACCCAGCGGCTCGGTGGCGAAGTCGTGCGAGATGTGTCCGGCCAACGCATAGGCGACGACCAGCGGCGGCGACATCAGATAGTTGGCGCGGATCTCCGGCGAGATGCGGCCCTCGAAGTTGCGGTTGCCGGAGAGGACGGAGACGGCGACCAGACCATGTTCCTCGATGGACTTCGAGACGTCGGTGGGCAGTGGGCCGGAGTTGCCGATGCAGGTGGTACATCCGTATCCAACGGTGTTGAAGCGCAGTGCGTCGAGGTACTTGGTCAGGCCCGCCTTGGCGTAGTAGTCGGTGACGACGCGCGAGCCGGGAGCCAGCGAGGTCTTCACCCACGGCGGCGTGGTCAATCCTTTTTCTACCGCCTTCTTCGCCAACAGGCCAGCGGCGATCATGACGTAGGGATTCGATGTGTTAGTGCAGGAGGTGATGGCCGCAATGACGATGCTGCCGTGCCCCAGATAGGGGTCGGGATTGACGCCGAAACGAGCTTTGACGCTGGCAGGCGCAGGAGTAAGCGACTTGTTGTGCCCCGACGTGGCGAGCGGAATCGCTCCCTCGGAGAGATGTACGGGCGCACCGATGCCGCTGCTGGCGTCTCCACCGGCGGAGGCGTGGCCGCCCTCACCCTCCCAGTTGGCCATCTGGCGAGCGGGATTCTTGTCGCCGTTGGGGCCAAGCAGGGAGGGAAGCTGCTGGGCAAAGCTGGCACCGACCTGCGAGAGGAGAACGCGATCCTGCGGGCGCTTGGGTCCGGCGACGCTGGGTTCCACAGTGGCGAGGTCGAGCGACAGGATCGACGAATACTCGGCCTCGG
>JARLFY010000002.1 GCA_031296325.1 Acidobacteriaceae bacterium
CGGATCTGGGCGTGATGCCGGAGGTGAGCGAGATCGAGATCATCCGCCACTTCACGCGACTGTCGACGTGGAACTATGCGATCGACCTGGGCATGTATCCGCTCGGCTCTTGCACGATGAAGTACAACCCGCGCGTGAACGAGGCGGTCGCAGCGCTGGAAGGCATTGCTAACGCGCATCCCTACCAGCCGGAGTCGGTCTCGCAGGGATGCCTCGGCATCATGAAGCTGTTGCAGGACTGCCTCGTCGAGATCACCGGCATGGATGCGATCACACTACAGCCCGCGGCGGGCGCGCATGGCGAGTTCACCGGCATCCTGCTGGTCCGCGCGTATCACGAGAGCAAGGGCAACGCGCGCAAGAAGATTTTGATTCCCGACTCGGCGCATGGCACAAACCCCGCGTCGGCTGCGGTCTGCGGCTATCAGGTGGCCAACCTGAAGTCGAACGCGCAGGGCATGGTGGATCTTGCCGAGCTGGAGCGCATGGTGGATGAAGATACCGCAGCGCTAATGCTGACCAATCCATCGACCATTGGCGTCTTCGAGAGTGAGATTCACAAGATTGCCGACATTCTGCACGCCAAGGGAGCGCTGCTCTACATGGACGGCGCCAACATGAACGCGCTGGTGGGCAAGACGCGCCCCGGCGACTTTGGCGTGGACGTGATGCACCTCAATTTACACAAGACCTTCTCCACGCCGCACGGAGGCGGTGGGCCGGGATCGGGTCCTGTGGCCTGCAAGAAGATTCTGGAGCCGTTTCTGCCCGTGCCGGTCGTCGTGACGCGCGAGGATGGCTCGCTGGGACTCTGCCACGGACGGCCGCAGAGCGTGGGTCGGGTGCGCGCCTTCTACGGCAACTTCGGAATGTTCGTGCGCGCGCTGGCCTACATTTTGGCCAACGGGCCGGACGGTCTGCGCCAGACGACGGAAGACGCCGTGCTGAATGCGAACTACCTTCGCGCCAAACTGGCCGGGACGTTTGAGCTGCCCTTCACCACGCCGACGCTGCATGAGGTCGTCTTCTCTGACCGACTGCAAGCGGCCAATGGCGTGAAGACCGGAGACATGGGCAAGCGGCTGATCGACTACGGATTCCATCCGTATACGGTGAGCTTCCCCATGATCGTGCATGGCGCAATGATGATTGAGCCGACCGAGAGCGAGAGCCGTGAGGAGCTTGACCTGCTGGTTGACGCGCTTGAGCAGATCGCACGCGAGGCCGCCGAGAATCCCGAGCTGGTGCAGAGTGCGCCGCACACCACACGCGTTCGTCGCATGGACGAGACCGCAGCCGCGCGCAAACCTGTGCTGCGATGGAAGCCAGTTGCTGAGGCTGCGGCGGCGAAGGGGTAGAACTTTTGCTAAAGGGGGAAGCCTCGCGCTACAAGCAAAATGCGGGGATTCTTCGCTGCGTTCAGAATGACAATCGCTCAAAACCTAACGAGGCGTTAGGCTCCGCCGCGGCGCAGTTCTTTGGTCTTGAGCACGATCATGTACTCGTAGATGGATTGCAACGTGGCGTAGGTGACGCCCGCTGCGCCGTCAAGGATCGCGCCGCGCAGGAGCATCATGTAGCACCACTTGATGAGCGGACGAGCGGGCAGGCGATAGAAGAGAGCCTTCTGGTGCAGGCGGCGGGTGTGGAAGTCGGGATCGCGCAAGGCCGCGCGCAGACTGGGGTTTTGCAATCCCTGCTGGCGAAAGATCAGTTCAGCTTCCATCGTCGAGTAGACGTTGTGCTTGGCGATCCAGTGCGCGATGCCCTTGGAGAAAGGGAAGTGGTCGAGCGGCTGCGTCAACTCGGCGATCGGCCCATCGACTTCGATGATTTCGTTGATGGCGCGGGTGTATTTGGCGCGTTCGGGACGGACGAGGCGGATGTAGTAGGGCGAAATCTGTGCGTGCTTTAGCCACGTTCCGAAGAGGAAGTCGCGGCGGCGCAGGCGGAAGCCCGCAGTGTTGGCGGGAGCCTCGGCGACGACGCGCTGCATCTCGGCGGAGAGTTCCGGGGTGGGCCGCTCGTCGGCGTCCAGCAGCAGAACCCAGGGATGCTTGAAGGTGAGCGCAAGCGCGGCATTGCGCTGCGTGGCGTAGTCGTCGAAGACGCGGCTGTGTACGTGCGCTCCGGCGGCTTGCGCAATCTCGGCGGTCGCGTCGGTGCTGCATGAGTCGAGGATGTGTATGTCGTCCGACCAGGCGACTGAGGCCAGTGCTCCGGGCAAGTTTTGCTCTTCGTTTCGGGTGAGAATCAGCACAGAGATCATGGCAAAAGTCCTATAGGCCATAGTATCGTGCGCGGTTGGGTTGTTCGTCAGATTAACGCCTCATCATAAGTGAAACAAGAACCGACCACGGATCAACGCGGATGAACACGGATTAGATACACGATGATATTTTTATCCGTGAAGAACCGTGGTTGCTTCTATATTTCGTGTTGCTTCCGATGGGTTCGTTCCGTGCTTGCGACCTGAGTCGTCCCACTTAGAATTGCTGAAGCCTGATGAATTCAGGCAAATTGCGAGCGAACGAGTCGCAGGCGGCGCGATTGTCCTAAAATGGTTGAGGAATCGCTGGTCTTGAGCGACGCGTTTCCCGATGCAAAATTCCAAGAGAGTCAGGTCAAACGTTCCGATGAGTCAAGAGAGCAAAGCAGCCGCGCGTATCGAGTCCGACAGCATGGGGCAGATCGAAGTCCCCGCCAACCATTTCTGGGGAGCGCAGACCGAGCGTTCTCTGCACCACTTTGCCATCGGCGAAGACCGCATGCCGCCAGAGCTGATTCGCGCGTTTGCGATTCTGAAGAAGGCCGCCGCGCTGGTCAATCACGATCTGGGCAAGCTGGACGCAGAGAAGACCGAGTTGATCGTTCGCGCCGCGGACGAGGTGATCGCGGGCAAGCACAAGGAAGAGTTTCCGCTGCGCATCTGGCAGACTGGCTCTGGCACGCAGACCAACATGAACGTCAACGAGGTGATCTCGAATCTGGCGATCCATCTGGCCGGCGGCGAGATGGGGAGCAAGAAGCCCGTTCATCCCAACGACCATGTGAACATGTCGCAGTCCTCCAACGACACCTTCCCGACTGCGATGTACATTGCCGCGGCGACCGCAGTCAAGGAGCAGGTGATCCCGTCGGTGCAGCGTCTGCACGACGCAATCGACGCCAAGGCCAAGGAGTTCGACTCGATCGTCAAGATCGGACGCACTCACCTGCAGGACGCAACCCCGCTGACTCTGGGGCAGGAGATGAGCGGCTGGGCCAGTCTGTTGGAGCGCGACATCGTACGCATGGAGCAGACGCTGAATGGCCTCTATGAGCTGGCTATCGGCGGCACTGCGGTTGGCACGGGGCTGAACACGCATCCCGAGTTTGCCGTCCGCGCTGCGGCCAAGATCGCCGAGTTGACCGGATTACCCTTCCGCTCGCACCCCAACAAGTTTGCGGCCCTCTCGGCGCACGATGAGCTGGTCTTCGCCAGCGGCGCTCTGGTCACGCTGTCGGCCTCGCTGATGAAGATTGCCAACGACGTTCGCTGGCTGGGATCGGGTCCGCGCTGTGGTTTGGGCGAGCTCAATCTGCCGGAGAACGAGCCGGGCAGCTCCATCATGCCGGGCAAGGTCAACCCGACGCAGAGCGAGGCCATGACCATGGTTGCAGTGCAGGTGCACGGCAACAACGCCGCCATCGCCTTTGGCGGAAGTCAGGGCAACTTCGAGCTGAACGTCTTCAAGCCGGTCATGATCCACAACTTCATGCACTCTGCGCGCCTGCTGACCGACACCTGCAAGATGTTCGTTGAGTTCTGCATGGAGGGCGTGGAGGCCAACACCGAACGCATCGGCGAGTACGTCGAGAAGTGTCTGATGCTGGTGACGGCTCTCAACCAGCACATCGGCTACGACAAGGCGTCCAAGCTGGCCAAGACGGCGCACCATAAGGGCCTCTCGCTACGCGAGGCCAATCGCGAACTCGGATACCTGACGGAGGAAGAGTTCGACAAGTATGTGCGTCCGGAGAAGATGATTAGCTCCGAAGCAAAGTAGAATCTGGGAACGAGCAGGACGAACGCGCCACTCCACTGTGAAAACGGAGAGTGGCGCGTCTTTTGCTGCGGAAACGATGGGTCTACAGCAATTGCGGAAGCGCGGTAACTGGAGCGGTTGTTTGCTGCGATCCGTTGGCCCAGAGGCCGGGGTCGAGGTCGGGAAAGATGCGGTCTCGTTGTTCGATCTCGGCGAGGCGGTTGGTCTGGAGCAGATTGAGTTCGCCGTCGTGCTTGGCTTCAAAGTCCTGCCAGATGGACTTCAGTTCCAGAAACTTTTTGTTGTGGTTGAGGAAGCGCCGTTCGGCGTAGTCGCGGGCGCTGCCTGTGGTGATGAGCGATTGCCAGTCGGAGGACTCCAGCAGGAGAAGCTCGCGGCAGAGTTGTTGCACGATGCGCAGGCCGAGTTCGGAGCTGCGCCAGAGGCCCGCTGTGCAGACCTCGCGGATGTACCGTTCGGCGGGATAGAGATGCGCGTAGGTCCAGGAGGTGTCTGGATTCATCCAGACCTGATGGTTGCCGCCGGAACCCCATGAACCCTCGTTCAGAGCAATGGTTTCAGTGCTGGGATGGCGGTCGAGGTACTGGCTACAGGTTGTTGCCGCGACTCCCGCAGCCTGATTCTTCACGTTCTGCATGTGCAGGGCGCGGGCTACGGCCTCCAACCACTGCGGCCCCTCGAACCACCAGTGGCCAAAGAGGTCGGCATCGAACGGCGCGCAGAGAATGGGCGGAGTGCCCTGGCCGAAGCTGGATTGCAGCGTCTGGTAGACGAGTTGAACGAAGTGGCTGGCGTGTTTTTGAACCCGCTCGGCGGCCAGCCAGGGCGAGTAGAGAACGTCGCCTTCATTTGGCGCGCTGGGGTCGGGCACTCGCCAGTAGCGATGGCCTCCGGGAAAGCGTCTCTTGTGGAAGTCGAGGTAGGTGGTGTCGCTGGGATAGCCGGTGTCGCTGGACCAGACCTGTAGGCCGGTGCGGGGATCGCGGGGGAAGACTGTGGCGGCGAATCGCTTGTCGTGGGGACCGTCGACCAGATAGGTCTGGTAGAGACTGCGCTGGCGCTCCTCGACCAGATGCGTGTCGACGAAGAAGTATTCGAGGCCGGATTCGGAGAGGGCCTGCTCGATGCCGATGCGTTGGAAGGCGGGGTGCGGCTCGGTCGCTCCGTGGTCGAGGACGGGGTAGCTCCACAGGCCTGCCGGACGGTATCCGCACTCCGGCGACCAGATGCCGCGAGGGGCGCGGCCAAAGTGGCGAACGTGGGCCTGGACGGCGGCGCCAATCTGCGCGCGAACGCTCTCGTCGGTTCCCAGCAGGGGCAGGTAGCCGTGAGTGGCGGCGCAGGTCAGGATCTCGATCAGTCCCGCGTCGTTGCAGTGGCGAAAGCCGCGAATGATCTCGCCGTCGAGGGCGTTGAAGTCATCAAGCGTGGTGGTGTAGAAGTTGCCCCAGAAGCGAGCCGTCTCTGCCAGTTGGCAGTCGCCGGAGTGGTGGAAGTAGGCCTCATCCTCGCGCGCGGCTACGATCTTGCGCGTGACATACTTGGGAAACTCGACGCGGAAGAGCGGGTGGGCGAGCTGTTCCAGCAGGATGGGCGAGAGGTTGATGTTGAAGTTGGCAGGAACGTGGTCGCGCTCCAGATTGGCCAGAACGCGCAACAGCGGCAGATAGGTTTCGGCGACGGCCTCATGCAGCCACTCCATGCCGTGCGGCCAGGTTCCGTGGTGGATCACATAGGGCAGATGCGCGTTCAGGGTGAGAGCGAGATAGCCGGCGGGATTTTCTGCTGCCTTCGTCACAAGGGGCCTCGATTGAGAAGTGCGTTTCACTAATGTAGACCAACGCGTAGCGAGCAAAATGCGGGGATTCCTCGCTACGCACAGACAGGCAGTACTCTTCCGCTCCTCTGGCGCAGTCTAAGCTACGGTCAATACTCCGCAATTTACTTGATCGACACCTGTAGCTTAGATCAATAATTTTACAAATGGGTTGGCGTGTTGGGTTCGTTAATCTTTTCGCATCGAAAATTGGACTGGCACCCATTGCTGGGACGGAATCTACGCTTAGGGGAGTAAACGTCCGCTCTTTCTAAGTGGATCGTTGGCAAAGATTTCAAGAAGAAGTACACAACAGCGATGCAGGATGAGCGTATTCTTTCTATTGCGCAACCTAAATTACAGGTGCGGCATCCACCTGAAGGTAGGTGCGTGTATAAGATGTTGATACGCTGTAGAAATAGAGATGCTCCTGTGCGCAGGATTTATCTCAAATGGATTATGCATCGGCGTGGGGCGTGAGCCTTCGCCAAACTTCGATGGAAGACCGAATGGTTGGATAGGAGAAGACAATGGCTGATGAGAAAGAATGCGGAGTCTGTGGAGCAGGAGTAAGGGGGCTGGGTTGGTTTCTGGCTGGACTTGGGCTTGGCGCGGTCGTTGGCGTGCTGTATGCGCCGAAGGCTGGCAAAGAGACTCGCGAAGATCTCTTGAACTGCGCGTGCGAGGCCAAGGATAAGGCGACTGACCTGATCGAAGAGGCTAAGGATAAGGCCAACGACCTGATCGAAGAAGGCAAGAAGAAGGCTGCGGAACTGGTCGAGAAGGGGCAGGAGTTCTACGAGAAGGGCCACTCCCAATGGACCCAGTACGTGGAAAAAGGCAAGGGCCTGATCAGCGAGCAGCAGGCCAAGGTCGGCGCTGCGGTTGAGGCGGGCAAGGAAGCCTATGTGAAGACAACCGCTGAATAGCTTTCTCGGTGTCTCCGGCGTTCTCAGTGCGGACGTCGGAGACACCAGAGTTATAGCCACAAACTGGCCGATATTGCAGACAAATGGGATGATGGATGCAAGCGACTCGGGTACGGGGTCGCGTACGGAAGGGGACGTATGGTGATGGCGGCGATGTGGTTCCAGGGGATGGACACGTTCTCTGACGACAATACGAAAATCTTGCTGGTCTTCGTTGGGTTGGTCGCTCTGGCGATGGTGGTGCAGGCGATTGCGCTGATCGTGATTGCAGCCAAATCGAGCAAGGCGATCAAGGATCTGACGGCGTCGGTCGATGAGTTGAAGCAGAAGGCTCTGCCGCTGATCGATTCGGCGACCCAGATCAGCCGGGGTGCGGAGTCGCTGCTGCGCGAGAATGCGCCCAAGGTACGAACCATCGCTGACAATCTGGTGGAGAGCAGCGATAGGCTGGTAGACGCAAGCAGCGCGGTGCGAGCAGCCGTGCAACAGTTCGACGTGACGATCGCCGATGTGAATCGGCGGGCGCAAAAGCAGGTGGCGCGGGTCGATGGAATGGTGACCACAACGCTGGCTACCACCGCCGAGATCGCCGAGACCATCAGCAATGGAGTCCGTGTGCCTGTGCAGATCCTCGCGTCAATAGCCGGTCAGACAAAGACCGTAGTCGAGGGCGCGCTGGCGGCGGTCAAGGCGTTTGCCGCAGGACTTACAGCGTCGAAGCGCTAGTTGCAGAGAGCTTTTTCGAGGGCCGTGAATCGGGGCGTGGTTACAGCGCCGATGCACGGCTCACGCTTTTTTAATGCATACGGTAATGGGGTAGACCGAAGTGGAGCGAGCGAAAGAAAAAGCAGATTCCTTCGCTTTGCTACGGAATGACAAACAAATGATGCTACGGAATGACAAACAAAAAGATGCTACGAAATAACAAATCGATTGATCTATAGCGATTCCGAAAATGCTCCAGCTCCGTTCAGAATGGCAATTTGTAAATCATGGGACTCTACAGGGTGACGAGTTGGGCGAATTTTTCTACCAGTTTTTTTACCCCGTGCTTCTGAAACTGCACCGTGATCTTGGCGTCGTCGCCATCTCCCTCGCGTAGCATCACGACGCCCTCGCCGTACTTGGCATGGCGAACTCGTGCGCCCTTGTTCAGGCCGGATTTGCTGGCGGAGACGTCGGGCTTGGCGTGGGAGAAGCCGCCTCCGCTGGGAATCTTCTGTCCCCGCGCGGCAAAGAAGTTGGCGATGTTGTCCAGTGATCCGCCGCTGGAGGGATTCTTCCCCACAGGACGCGATCCAGAGGCGATGCGCGTGGTGGAGAACTTGCTTCCGCCTGCGCTGCCAGCGGATTGATCTTCGTCTTCGTAGCTGAAGTGACGCTCGCCGTCGGCGTTGTCGGCGGGGCGACCGAAGCGATTGCGTTGCGGGTATGGTGTGGAGTAGGACGAGCCGGAGAACTGGCTGCCAGAAAACTGCGGCTGCGCGGCGGGACTGCCCAGGTCTTCGATCAGGCGCGAGGGAACCTCTTCGAGGAAGCGCGAGGGAATGCTGGCGTCGGGCATCTCCGATCCGTAGCGGCGACGGTAGCGGGCGCGCGTCATCACTAGCGTGTCCATGGCACGGGTCATGCCGACGTAACAGAGGCGGCGTTCCTCTTCGAGACCGGTGGGGTCCAGTATGGAGCGCGAGTTGGGGAAGAGTCCTTCTTCGAGGCCAGTGAGAAAGACCAGCGGAAACTCCAGCCCCTTGGCGGCGTGCAGCGTCATCAGCGTGACGCGCGCCTCGGCGGAGTAGGAGTCTGCGTCGGAGACCAGTGCGGCGTGGTCGAGGAAGTCCGAGAGCGTTTCGCCGCGTTCCTGCGCGTCCTGCGCGGCGTTGGCCAGTTCCTTCAGATTCTCGATGCGCGAGAAGGACTCGGGCGTGGCCTCGTCTTCCAGAACGCGGAGGTAGCCCGAACGATCGTTGAGAAACTTGATGAGTTCGGGGAGAGTTGCGGCCTCGCCCGGCTTGCGAAATGCTGCGGACGAGTCGGCCATGATGCGCTCGGCGGCGTGGTCTGCGGGGTCTTCTGTGCTGCTGTGTGCTGCGCGCGGCTTCTCGTCTTTCAGCGCGACGGGAGCGAAGGGATTGAAACTCGCCGAGTCGACCGACTCAGTCTCGCTGGAGGCGGCGACGACCTCTGCGGGGCCGAAGTCGAAGCCGAAGTTGAAGGTGGTATCGAAGCTCGAATCTTGATTTGTGTTGGGTTCGGTTACATTTTCAGCGGCGAACTCATCGGGGTTGAAGTCGGTGTCTTCATTTGTATCGCTCTCGGTTACATCTTCCGGCGCGCCGTCTTCAGGAGCCAGATCGGCGGCGAGTTTTGCGGCAAAGTCGGGGCCGAGCATGGCGCGGGCGTCTTCGATGAGGCGGCGGAAGTTGGCCAGCGCGACCAGCGCGCGCGCAGGCAGAAGCTTCTCTTCGCTGGCGCGCGCGATGGCGTCCCAACTGCTGAGTCCGGTGGTCAGAGCGATGCGCTCGATGACCTCCATCGTCGTCTTGCCGATGCCGCGCGGGGGCGAGTTGACGACTCGACCGAGCGAGACCGAGTCGTGCGGGTTCAGCACCAGCTTCATGTAGCTGAGGATGTCCTTGACCTCGGCGCGGTCGTAGAAGGAGAAGCCGCCGACCATGTGGTACTGGATCTGGTAGCGGCGCAGCGCCTCTTCGATCAGTCGTGATTGCGAGTTGGTGCGGTAGAGAACGGCGCAGCGCGGCGGGTTTTCGCTCTCGCTGGATGCTGCGGCGCGCAGGTATTGCTGGATGCGGTCGGCGACGAAGAGAGCTTCATTTTCGCCGTCCGGGGCCTCGTAGGTGCCGATCAGGCTGCCTCCCTCGCGCGTGGTGAACAGCGTCTTGCCCTTGCGCTGGGTGTTGTTGGAGACGACCGCTCCCGCGCCTTCGAGGATGATTTGGGTCGAGCGATAGTTCTGCTCCAGACGAATGGTACGGACGTTGGGGAAGTCCTTCTCGAACTCCAGAATGTTCTTGATGTCGGCGCCGCGCCAGCTATAGATGGACTGATCCTCGTCGCCGACGACGCAGACGTTGCGCGCTGGGCCGGCGAGCAGCTTCATCAGCTCGTACTGCGGGCTGTTGGTGTCCTGATATTCGTCGATCAGCAGGTAGCGATAGCGGCGATTGTAGCGCTCGCGCACCTCGGGAACGGTCTTGAGCAGGCGCACGGCCTCCAGCAGCAGGTCGTCGAAGTCCAGCGCGTTGGCCTTGGCCAGCTCCTTGCGATAGATCTCGAAGATGTGCGCAATCTTCTCCTCGCCGGGGTTGGTGCTGGCGAGGAAGTACTGCTGCGGGTCGATCATGTGGTTCTTTGCCCAACTGATTCGGCCAAGCGCGACGCGGGGTTTCAGCGACTTGTCGTCGATGCCCAGACGCTTGAGCGCGGTCTTGACCACGGCCTGCTGATCGTTCTCGTCGTAGATGGCGAAGCTGCGGGTGAGGCCAACCCACTCGCCGTTTGCAGACCGGACGCGCAGGGCCTCGATGTCGCGGCGCAACAGGCGCACGCAGAAGCTGTGGAAGGTGCAGAGCAGAGGCTGCGCCAGCGAGTTGTGCCCGAGGATCTTCTCCACCCGCTCGCCCATCTCCTTGGCGGCCTTGTTGGTGAAGGTGACGGCGAGGATCGAGTCCGCAGGAACGCCGCGCTCTTCGATCAGGTAGGCGATGCGGTGGGTAATGACGCGGGTTTTGCCCGATCCGGCTCCAGCGAGAAGAAGCACGGGACCATCGACGGCCTGAATGCCTTCCTGTTGCTGCGGGTTCATGTTTTCGAGAAGGCGAGACACTGATTAAACGCTCCAGTCTCTATCTTAATTGGGGGAGCAGTGGATTGCGAATGGGCGATGGAATGCGCTCTGCTTCCGTGCGCTCAGGCCCGTGCGCGCGCTGGGCGGAAGTGATGATGATCTGCTCTTTGCCATTGTTTTTAGGGGTAGGGAATCGAGCGTAACTCGAACCAATGCTTCGGGTGGAGGATAATCTTAACCACGATGCCTTTTCCTGTTTCGATCTCTCCGCTTGCTCCATCCGCTTCGATTAAAAACGTTGCCGTATTCTGCGCCTCTGCCGATGGGGCTGATCCGATCTATCGCGCCGCCGCCGCCGAGGTTGGGCGGGCGCTGGCTCTGTGCGGCGTCGGCGTAGTCTATGGCGGGGGAAGGCTCGGACTGATGGGTTCGGTCGCCGAGGCTGCGCTGGATGCCGGAGGGCGCGTGGTTGGCGTGATTCCCACTCTGTTGGTGGATCTCGAAGTCGCGCACCAGGGACTGACCGAGCTGCATGTGACCGACACCATGCACACCCGCAAGGCGATGATCGGCGCACGGTCGGATGCGTTTATCGCTCTGCCCGGAGGCTTCGGAACCTTCGAGGAACTCTTCGAGGTGCTGGCTTGGCAGACGTTGAAGATTCACTCCAAGCCTGTGCTGCTGCTCAACACCAATGGCTTCTACGACGGGCTTCTGGCCTTCCTCGACGACTGCGTCGCGCAGGGAATGTTGACGCAGAAGAGGCGCGAGATCGTGCTGGTGGCGCAGACCGTTGAGGAAGCTCTGCAAATGCTCGGGATCGCCTGAAGATCTGAGGCTAAAGAGTCTGCGGAGAAATTCGGTTTTGGCGCGACGAGCAAAAGGCCCGTGGCTGAAGCCCGTTGAAACGAAAAGGGCTTATTCAGTGGGCTGAAGCCCACTGCTCCCTCCGAAAGGCAGAGACAAAAGCAGATTCCTTCGCTTCGCTACGGAATGACAAACAAATTGGTCGATAGCAACTTCTAAAGTGCTTTAGATCTGAGGCGGTTTGCAGAGCGGACACTGGCAGACGCTGCGCAGGTAGGCCCAGGAGTAGATGCCGGCCTGATGACCGTCGTTCCACTGAATCTTCAGGGCGTAGTTGCCGACTGAGGTGATCTCTTCGGGCAGCGGCGGAGCCTGATAGAGGGCGAAGGGATCCTGCGACCTGGGACGCGGCTCGCCGGGAGCACGGTTCTCGCTCTGACGTTCGCTGTTGCAGGTGGCGCAGGGGCAGGCGTCGCGCAGCCAGCGGAAGGGCCACGAGCTGGCGTGGCCGTCGCGCCAGTCGATCTCGATGCCGGTGCCTTCGGATTTCTTCACGCGCACCTTGAGCGGCGTTACGGCCTCGGCGGGGAGTCCTTCACCCATTTGAGCGGCTGCCTCGTCCGAGCTGCGCAGGGCCTCTTCGGCGCTGACGATGCGGATTCCTTCGTGACTCATGGTTCAATCTCCTCGATTGCATGGCGGTCGTAGCGCAGCTTGAGAACCAGAATGCTGACCGAGATTCCCAACGTTATCAGGTTAGACACAATGACCGGCATCGACCAGATGGCGAGGCCGTAGATCAGCCAGAAAAAGACTCCCACGCTGAAGAGCATGAAGGTGGGCAGCGAGATCTCTCGCGCCGAATGCAGGCGAATGACGCGCATCAGTTGCGGAACGAAGGCGGCAGTGGTGCAGAAGGCCGCTGCGTAGCCCAGCTCGATGACATGCGCCGTGCTGAACTGGTGAACCGCGAAATGGTACGCGAGAATCATTGCTGTCTCCAGAAGAAGTAGGCGGCCATAGTGCAACCGATGACGATGACGATGCTGCGCAGGACGTTGGGACTCATTCGACGGGCGTACTGCGCGCCGACGTAGCCGCCTATCGCAGCAAAGACCATCGATACCAGACAGTAGTGCCAGATCACCGCGCCGCCCCAGATGAACGTAAGCACGGCGCAGAGGTTGGCGAGACATGCGCCAAGAACCTTCAGGGAGTTCAGCTCGTTCATCTCTTCCACGCCGAAGACGGCGAGTGCGCTCATCAACAGGAATCCCGCGCCCGCACCGAAGTAGCCAATATAGAAGCAGATAGGGAGCAGGACGAGGAAGAGAGGTCCTATCGCCGGGGTGCGTGTGGCGTGTGGCGTGGCGGAGCGGCTCTTCAACCAGTGCGAGATCGGGCCGCTGATCCAAAAGAGCATCGACGCGGAGAGCAGCAGCCAGGGAACCAGATGCATGAAGGTTCGCGGGCGGGTGTGCAGCAGGATTTCAGCTCCGCTGATGCCGCCCAGCATCGCCGCAATGACGACGACTGCAAGCAGATCGCGACGAAGATGGGTGCGCAGAGCCCAGACCGAGGTGAGTTGGCCCGGCCATAGTGCAACCGTGTTGGTCGCATTGGCCTGAATCGGTGGCACGCCGATGGCGATCATCGCAGGAAACGAGATGAACGAGCCGCCGCCCGCCATCGCATTGATCGCACCCGCGATGAACGATGCCGCTACTAACCAGAGATAGGGGACGTGCGCGCTGAGGCTGGAGATCATCCTCTCTTCATTGTAGATGCTTGCGCGTTACAGAGTCAGCGAGACGGGCATCTCCGGCGTCGCGGCGATCAGTTGCCGGGTGTAGGGGCTTTGCGGGGACTCGCAGACCTGCTTGCAGTCGCCGAGTTCGACCAGACGCCCGCGCTGCATCACGGCGATGCGGTCGCAGAGATAGCGCACCAGCGGCATGGAGTGCGAGATAAACAGATAGGTGAGGCCGAGTGTGCGTTGCAGCTCCTGTAGCAGGTTAATGACCTGCGCTCCCACCGAGACGTCGAGCGCGCTGACCGGCTCGTCCAGAACCAGCAGGCGCGGACGCAGAGCCAGAGCGCGAGCGATGTTGATGCGCTGGCGCTGGCCGCCGCTGAATTCGTGCGGATAGCGCGGCAGGGCGGAGTTGTCCAGTCCGACCGAGCGCAGCAACTCGCTGAGGCGCGCAGGCAGTCCCTCGGCGGGAGGCTCGCGGTGGATGGCGAAGGGTTCGGCCAGAATCTGCGCGACGGTCATGCGCGGATTGAGCGCGGCGTAGGGATCCTGAAAGACGATCTGCATGCGGCGGCGCAGGACGCGCATCTGCGCGGAGGAGGCGGGCGGCAGCGGCTGGCCCTCGAAGAAGACCTCGCCCGCGGTCGGCTCGACCAGACGCAGCAGAATGCGCGCAACGGTCGACTTGCCGCAGCCCGACTCGCCGACCAGACCGAGTGTCTCGCCGGGCTGAATTGCGAACGACACCTCGTCGACGACGCGCGTGACGTCGCCGTCGTTGGAGGCGCTGTTGCGCGGATACTCCTTGACCAGACCGCGCGCCTCTACGAGCGCAGGCTGGTTGGATTGTGCGGGAGTTTCGCAAGAAGACATAGGCGAATGTTAGCATTCCAATTGGGTCGCGGAGTGCTTTTCAGGCGCGCCCGCACCATTTTGCTCAAATTCAGCTTAGGAGCCTTGCACAAATGTCAGATGCGAATCGCCTTTCAGGAAAGACCGTCCTCATTACCGGAGCCAGCTCGGGAATCGGCTGGGCTACGGCGCTCGCCTTCGCCGAGAAGGGCGCGAATGTCGTCGTGACGGCGCGGCGCGAGGAGCGTCTGCGCGAGTTGTGCGAGGCGATTCGGGCCAAGGACGGCAAGGCTGTGTTTTTTGCCGGCGACGCAACCGAAGAGGCGACCGCGAAGCAGTGCATCGCGCTGGCGGTTAGCGAGTTCGGCCAGTTGGACATTCTGATCAACAACGCCGGGGCAGGGAACTACAAGAACCTCGTCGACACCAGTGTTGAGGAGTACGACGCGCTGATGGATGTCAACATGAAGAGCAGCTTCCTGTTTGCGCGTCACGCCGCTCCGGGGATGATTGCGCAGCGGAGCGGAGAGATTCTCTTCATCTCGTCGGTGGCCGGCGTTCAGGGCTACCCGGGCGAGGCGGTCTACTGCGCCAGCAAGTTTGCGCAGGTGGGCTTTGCTCAGGCGCTGGATGGAGAGCTGCGCAAGTTTGGCGTCAAGGTGGGAACGATCTGCCCGGGCGGCGTGAAGTCGGAGTTCGCCGTCGGCAAGGGACGCACCGAGGAGGGGGTGAAGAACTCCTACATGATGAAGCCGTCCGAGGTGGCCGACACGATCGTCTTTGCCTGTTCGCTGCCACACAACGCGCGCATTCTACAGATGACCGTCCGCCACATGGGCGAACCCGGCAAATAGTATGTATCGAGCGTTGTCGGAGTTGCTGTAGCCCCATTTGTTTGTCATTCCGCAGCGCAAGCGGAGGAATCTGCTTTAAGCCTATCCTCGCCAGTTCAGCGCTTGTCATTCTAAACGTAGTGAAGAATCCCCGTATTTTGTTCCGTGTGCGATTCTTTATCTCTTTGGCCAAAAATATCTAACAGGATTGCGACCAATAGAACAGGCTCGACCAGAATCTCTGGTCGAGCCTGTTTGAATTGCTGTGAATGCAGCGATTAGAAGCTGAAGCTCGCCTGTAGCATAATCTTGCGAACTGCGTTTCCGCTCGTAATGCTGGTCGTCTGACCAAACTTCGGGCTATTCAGAGTGCTGACCGGATTGGAGTAAGGAACCTCGTTGAAGAGGTTTTGCGCCATTGCAGAGATGGTCAGGTTATACTTCCGCCCCGTGCTGGAGCTTCCGCCAGAGGGAGGCCCGCCGGGGCCGCCACGTCCTCCGCCGCCCGGGCCACCGCGTCCACCACCAGGACCCCCGCCGGGGCCACCGGGACCACCAGGCTGGCTGGCTTGCTGTGCCGCTGCCGCCGCCTTAGCCAGAGCCGCTGCTGTCTTCGGTCCGAAGCCGAAGGTTCTCCCCAGCCTCATATTCACCGAGACGCTGGCCGGTCCAGTGCAGAAGTTCACCGGAATCTGGTTGTTTGCTCCACCCGCCGTATAAGGATTCGCGCTGCTGAAGCTGTTCGCGTTGGTGCAGCTTGCCGTAGCCGCCGTCACACCCTGTGCAAAGGCTGGACGGTCGTTGCCGCCATTCGTAACGCTGTCCTGCGTCCCCATCGTGATGTTGTATGGCGATCCCGAACTGGCAATCAGCATCGGGCTGGCTGTGATTCGGTAGGGTAGCGGAATGTTGCCGAAGACACCCACTCTGTTACGAACTCCAAAACTCGCTCGTCCATAGTCCACCGTAGAGTCGAACGGATCGCTGATGTTGCTCGTATTGGTGTCGGCCCAGCTCGCCGAGTACCAGCCCATCAGGCTCAGCCCATTCGCCATCTGTATCCGACCGTTGACGTTGATCTGATTCTGCCGGAAGATTCCCTCCGACTCGTTTGTATTGTTGATTGTGGTCGTCGTTACCCCGTTTGACGTCGTGGTGACCGGAAGGCTACGCGTCATGGTCTGATGTACTCCGCGCGTACTCAGGTAGGTCATCGACAGATTGGCGTACTTGCCTATCTGCTGCTCCACCGTCGCCGCCGACTGCATAATGTACGCGCTGCGCAGATTCGGGGCGTTGACCGTCGGCGAGGTTGAAGATGCGGTGCCAGTCGAAGACGTGGTGCAGCCCGTGCTGCCTGTGGTCGGGTTGCAGCTTGCGGTCAGATTCTGGTAGGTCGTGGTTATCGCATTGCTCGGCGTATTGGCGATCTGCGACTCAATGCTGCCCAGTCCAAACCGGCTGTAGAAGACCCCATATCCGCCGCGCACAACCGTAATCGTCTTCCCGCTCTTGCGCGGAACCCCGTAGGCAAACGATACGCGCGGGGCAAAGTCATGGGTACTGCTAATTACATTCTGCCCCTCGTATCGCAGCCCGTAGCTGATCGTCAGATTCTGCTTCGCCTTCCAGTCGTCCTCGGCGTAGAAGCCGAAATCAGTCTCCCGCGCGGAAATCGCGGGGACCTTGATGTCCTTGATCGAGAATCGGCTCGCAATGCCGCACTGGTACGACGAGATCTGCGTAGAGTTGGTGCTGCCAGCGCAGATCTGGCTTGCCAGAAGGCTCGACTGCGGAGTGACCGACGTGAACACGCAGTTGCTCGGCTTGTTCGTTACGCTGGGGTCGGTGCAGGGATCCAGCAGGTAGTCATAGGTAAACGATCCGTTGGCTCCGGCGTTCGAATAGTTATCTTCGCTCGAAGTCCGCACCCGTCCGCCAAGGCGCATGAAGTTCTTCGCCAACTGCACTGACGTATAGTTCTGCACCTCGACGTGGTCCCCCGTGCTGTAGGTGAGGCTTCCTCCGCCTACGCTGAACGCTCCCGTCACGTTGATCGCCGGATCGGTGTTCAGCGGAGTCGAGTGCGATGAGCTGTGCTGATACTCAAACCGCGTCTCGTTGATGACTTTCGAGCTAATCAACTGCGTCTCGCTGATCTGAATCTCCTGCTCGTTGTTATAGCTGTCAGAACCGTTATCGAGCAGCTTGCTGTTGACCGACGGGTTGACGTTGCTGGTTCCCGACTCGTATTGATAGCGCGTCGTCAGCGTATTCTTTGCGCCCAGCATCATGTCCAGCCGTGGGCTGAAGTCCCATCGCGTCGCCGGCGTAGCCTCTGCGCGCGCATTGGTTGGAAACGCATAGCTGGAGCAGGCGGTATAGGGAGTTTTTCCCGGATCGCACAGCGTCGTCGAAGTCGCCGAAGCGCTATAAAACGCCGTGGGATTGATAATCGTATTATCGTCCATCGTGCGATGCGAGCCGGAGAGGGTAAACGACATTCCCTCCCGGATCGGTCCGGTTACATTGCCCATAAAGAACAGCGTGTGATAGTCCGGCTGCCCGGTCGGCCCCAGAAACGGCGACGAGGTATTCAGAGCCTTGCCCCCATACATCGTCATGAAGTTGCCGTGGAGCTTGTCGGTTCCCGGCTTGGTGAGGATCTCGATGCGTCCGTAGCCCAGCCGATCGTACTGCGCCGAAAAAGGATTCTGGTTGATGCGAATCGACAGAATGGAAGACTTCGGAGGAAGCTGTCCGCCGGTAAATCCATCGATGTAGAACTGCGCGCTATCCGGCCCAGCCGAGGGTCCGGCCAGTGCCGTCAACTCGCTCTGTAGATCGTCCGGGTCGTCGGAGAGCGCATCTAGCGCCGCTCCGGTAATCACCGTTGAGCTGGCATTGTTGTCCGGATCCACGCTTAGCGTCACTGGATTCGTCGTCACCGTTACGACCTGCTCCTGCTCCTGTAGAGGCAGCGTTGCGTCCAGACTCAGGCTGACTCCCGCCACCACCTTGATTGCCGGCTTGGTGAAGCTGCCAAAGCCCACAGCCTTTACGCTCAGGGTATAAGTTCCCGCCGCCACGCCGCGCAGCGTATACGTTCCATCGCTCTTGGAGACGGTGCTCAGAGCCTTGCCTGTGGCCGGAGTCAGCGTCACGGTAGCTCCGGGGATCAGCGCGTTATCGGGATCCAACACGCTGCCATGCAGCGTAGCTCCAGAGATCGGGGCACTGGCGCTCGCAGCGTTGGAGACCGGAGGCGGTGCCTGCTGCGCCATCGCCAACGACGAACCCATAGAAACCGAGACTCCCACAATAAGTAGTGCAGACAGCAGACGCGATCGAAAAGACATCCTGACTCCTAAGAAAATTGCAGCGTACAAAAGTTGAAAATCATGATTCAGATTGAAAGTGATTTCAGAGATGAATCAGCAGCTACTCGCCGCCCGACCCGGCGCTTACGTTCATCGACAGGCTCATGCCGCCGTTCGGGTTTGCGGTCAGGATCGGCTCGACTCCGGTGAGCAGGGTAATCCCCGTCATCGACCCCGTCCCGGAACTCGCCCCAGACGCCACGACCATCACCGCATCGCCGCTCTTCAGATCGCTCAGCGATCCCGCAGGAAGATGCGCAATCATCTGCGACAGATCCGCTCCAGCCGATCGGCGCGCCCCGTCGGATCCCGTCGCTCCGCTGCTTGATCCGCTTCCGGTCGTGCGCGCTGCAACCCTCGTCGCCATCTGGAGGGGCAGGCTGCGAATGTCAGATTTCGGCGTTACATGGACGGTCACAACCTTCTTGGTCGCCAGATCCTTCAGGGTAATCGTCCCCGTCGTCGTGTCCACGCTCAGCAACAGTCCTGACAGGTTCTCGAAGGAACCGCTCACCACCTCTTCGGCCTCCATCGAGCTTCCGTCGGCGGACTTGGTTCCGCGCGCCTGCACCTGATCCTTGGGCTGAATCTGGCTGAACGTTCCCAGCTTTGTGTCTTCATACTTCACCGAGTCTCCTGCCGAGCGGCGAAAGACCGTCTTGCTCGAAGTATTCACAATCAACTTTTTCGCGCCCACCGTCAGTGAAATCGCCCCGCTGGCTGGGTCGACCGAACTCACGATGCCGCCCACTCCGCGCGCCTTCCAGTCGGCCTGTTGTGCCGCCTGCATCTGGGCAATGTCGGAGGACTTCATCAAGATAACCCGCGTCGCGTTGAAGCTGCCCGCCGCATCGCCCGCCCTGCCGGTCACCAGTACGCGATCGCCAACGGCAATATTGCTCAGTTGGATCGTCGTTGCGTCCTTCAGGCTGGTGCTTCCCACCGGCAGTTGCAGAATCTTCGCTTCCGTCGCCACGTTGACCGTGACCGCCAACCCAGCATCGGTAGCAATGGTCAGAGCGTTGCCCGCAACCGCCTTCACCGTACCCCGCTGCGAACTGCTCGCGGTGGTGGGAGCGGTTGCCGCTGTCGCCGGAGCGCTCTGCGCCTGCGCTACAGATCCAGCAGCCCCGGCCAGAGTCAATACAACGCCCATCGCTACACTACGCGAGATCGATTTCTTCAGAATTTCCATCTGCATCCTTATCTGCATCTGTCTTCAGGAACGCTTCTCTCGGACAACCCTGCTGCCCCTATACACTAGCCCCATCACCCCACGACAGACAAAATTCCTCCTGTCCTCTAGGCCGAAGCCGTTGCTGTCCGATGCGTTTCCCTACTGATGGAGACGATTTTGCGTCGCAAAAGTTTCGTCCAAATGCATTGTTCTTCTGACCCTTGAACGAATGAAGGGAAAAAACCCCTGCATTTTGCTCGGTGTGCGACACTCTACCCCATTGGTAGAAAGACTTCAGAAGCCTGTCGGGATAAGAGATTGAGACGTCATGCAGGTTCTGGCCATACGGCGAGGACTGAATCAGGCAGAGAGCGACGCAGGCATCGCCATACCGTGGTGCATCATCGCCGGAACCGACATGGAGTACTTCTTCGGTCCGCGCTTGCGCGCCACCAGAATTCGCACCCGCTCCAGCACTTCGGCCGGAGAGCAGGCTCCCTTGGGCAGAAACGCATCGGCCCGCCCCGCGCGGTCATACGCGGTCACCGTGCCTGAGACGATCATCGCAGGCAGCATGGGCAGCATCTGCTTGGCTCTCCGAACCAACTCATTGCCATCCATCTGCGGCATAATCAGGTCGCACAACAGCAGGTCGATTGAGCTAGGCAGAGAGTTTTCGATTATTGCCAGAGCCTCGTGCGGATTGGTCGCCGCAATCACGCGATAGCCGCGCGTCTCCAGCAAAAAGGTTCGTACCGAGAGGATTTGTTCGTTGTCATCTACACAGAGGATTGTCTTCTTGGGGCGCATCTTGCTCAGCTTCTCGCTTCTGCCCGCAAGCACCAGTCATCGGCTTCAGTGCCGATCGAGCGGTGCAGCATGGCGGTTGGCCTGGTCGAACGCCTCTGCTGGTTGGCAGAGACGGCGATGGGCGGTTAAGGTCTTCCGTAGAGCGCGCGGACGATCAAATCTACGACGCAGCCGCTACGGCTATCAGGTGGTACATGCCCGGGCAGGCTGGCGAACTTTACCCGAAATCCGAATCTTTTGTCCTGCAAGCCGCTTCCACAAGGCGAAGCTCTCCTGTCTGCTCCGCAAGGAGTCAGTGCCCCGATCGTCGCTACAAACGACGGATTACGAAATGCGAAAGTGCTTTTTTGCCGCGCGACTCCCCGCAAGCGCAATCCGCCTGACTGCCGCTTTTCGACCGCAACAAGTCCTTCTCAGACAACATCTCCGAGAACTCGAAGCGACTTCAATAAGGCGTTGATACAGTCAGAAACGGTGCGCAGCGGAGCCGCAATCACGCGGCCTCCAGCTACTTTCAATTCAAATTTAGGAGAAACAATCTGCTTTCTTGCTCAGTCTTTGGTGATCGACTTTTGCTGACTTTGTCTCGTACTCAGGAACATCGCGTTCTTGAGTGCTTACTCACACTACGAGGGGCTACCCAGCTTGGCAACAGCGAAATAAAAGCGAAAAGAGGGTGGGTTTTCCCTTGCGTATCCACCGAACCTTCAAACACCCTGTCCCTATTGAAGATTTCACTCGGCCCTCTGTTGAAAACAAGTGCATCCCAAACGGAAAAGGCGTCCACTTGCTGTAAGAATGGTGCGTCCACTCGCGCACACTTTTAACGCGAATCGCGACCACGCCAGTCAAGCCGAACTGTATGGACTGCTGTTGCCGTAACGGGTACAACGTGTGAGGCTGCGTATTGGCGAATCGTTACCGGAAACTTTGATTCCAGTAGTCCATCTCCGTCCAGAGATAACGATTGGAAGGTTTATTGTGCAGGAAAATTCATCCGATTTCATCGCCGAATCATCGAATGCAGGTAAGTCTAAAAAAAATCGAGGTAACGATCATGTCTCTGCGCATCAACGATGTAGCTCCCGACTTCACCGCCGAAACCACACAAGGCGCCATCCATTTTCACGACTGGATCGGCGATAACTGGGTGATCCTCTTCTCTCACCCCAAGGACTTCACTCCGGTCTGCACCACCGAACTCGGCGCCGTTGCCAGACTGGAAGCGCAGTTTTCCCAGCGCGGAGTCAAGGTCATCGGCCTCAGCGTCGATCCAGTGGACAACCACGAAAAATGGGCTGCGGATATTGAAGAGGTCGGCGGAGCCAAGGTCAACTTCCCGCTCATCGGCGATCCTGAGTTGAAGGTTGCCAAGCTCTACGACATGCTCGCCGCTGATGATGGAGCCACCGCCGAGGGCCGTACGCCGGCCAACAACGCGCCCGTGCGCACGGTCTTCATCATCGGGCCGGACAAGCGCATCAAGCTGACGCTCGCCTATCCTATGACCACAGGCCGCAACTTCGACGAGATCCTCCGCGTTCTCGACTCCATCCAACTCACGGCCAAGCACAAGGTCGCAACTCCAGCCAACTGGAAGCAGGGCGGGGAGGTCATCATCACCGGAGCCGTCTCCAACGAGGACGCCGCAAAGATCTTCCCCGGTTACAAGACGGTGAAACCCTACCTGCGCATGACCGCACAGCCGAAGTAAGGCGTCGCGACTGGCAGGAATTAAAAAATAATTGCCGCGCAGATTGGCTTCAGTCTGCGCGGCAATTATGCTTCACTATTACGGAGTGGACAAACTATTGTCATTCTGAGCGAAGCGAAGAATCCCCGCATTTTGCTGGCAGCGCGATGCTCTCCTCGCGCGAAAAAATTCTAGCTTCTGCCTGTTCTAATCCGCGTTGATCCGTGACAATCCGTGGTCGGTCGTTGCTCTTGCTCTTGTTCGTCCGAAGGATCCATCCTCGGTGCAGATCGGCATTAGTCCTTGGTGCCTGTGTCCTTGGCTGAGGCCAGCTTCTCTTCGGCCTGTCGCGTCATCAGATTGGCGTATTCATACTTCTTGCCATCGTCGCCAGCCTCGTTCCACATCGTCTCGCCCAAGGCAAGCTCCTGCCGAGCTTCTTCGACGTCGATCTCGCTGGGCGGCATCGCCGTCTCGGCCAGAATCGTCACTCGCTCCGGCAGCACTTCGACAAAGCCCCAAGCGACGAAGAAGACCTGATCGCCCGACGTCCCTCCGTGCAGCCGCACCTCGCCTGCGCCCAGTTCGGAGAGCAGGGGAGCCGCTCCGTAGAGCGCCTCCATGTACCCCGAACTCGACGGCAGCTCGACCGACACTGCCGTAGCCTCCAGCAGCAGCCGATCCGGCGTCACCAGATGAACCGTCAACAACCCCGAATTTGAAGATACTTCCGCCATCTCTTGTTTGCCTTCTCGAACCTCGAACCGTGAACCTACCTTACGCTGTCTGCTTCATCTTCTCCGCCGCTGCCAGCACGTCTTCGATTCCGCCCTTCAGGTAGAAGGCCTGCTCGGGAATCGCATCGTGCTTGCCTTCGATGATCTCCTTGAAGCTGCGCACGGTATCGGCGACCTTGACGTAGGCTCCCGGAATTCCGGTGAAGACCTCGGCAACGTGGAAGGGCTGCGAGAGGAAGCGTTGGACTTTACGCGCGCGAGCGACGGTCGTCTTATCCTCCTCCGACAGTTCGTCGATACCCAGAATCGCGATGATGTCCTGCAAGTCCTTGTAGCGTTGCAGAATCTTCTTTACGCCCTGAGCGACGTCATAATGCTCCTGGCCAACGATGCGCGGCGACAGAATACGCGAGGTCGAGGCCAGCGGATCGACCGCCGGATAGATTCCCAACTCCGACAGAGGACGCGATAGAACGGTCGTCGCATCCAGATGAGCGAAGGTCGTCGCCGGAGCCGGGTCGGTCAAATCGTCGGCGGGTACATAGACAGCCTGCACCGAGGTTACCGAACCCTTCTTGGTCGACGTGATGCGCTCCTGCAACTCGCCCATTTCGGTCGAGAGGTTCGGCTGGTAGCCCACAGCCGAAGGCATACGGCCAAGCAGCGTGGAGACCTCAGAACCGGCCTGCGTGAAGCGGAAGATGTTGTCGATGAAGAGCAGCGTGTCTGCGCCCTCTTCGTCGCGGAAGTGTTCGGCCACGGTCAGACCCGTGAGTGCGACGCGAAGACGCGCCCCCGGAGGTTCGGTCATCTGGCCGTAGATCAGCGTGGCCTTGGACTTCTGAAACTCGGTCAGGTTGATAACGCCCGACTCCTGAAACTCAACCCAGAGATCGTTGCCCTCACGGGTGCGTTCGCCGACTCCGGCGAAGACCGAGAAGCCGCCGTGATTGCTGGCGACGTTGTTGATCAGCTCCTGAATGACGACCGTCTTGCCCACGCCCGCGCCGCCGAAGAGGCCGATCTTTCCGCCCTTCAGAAACGGTTGGATCAGATCGATGACCTTGATCCCAGTCTCGAACATCTCTTCGCTGGTGGACTGCTCTTCAAAGGTGGGAGCCTGACGATGGATCGGCATGTGGAACTCCGACGTGATTGGCCCCAACTCGTCGACCGGCTCGCCCAGCACGTTCATCACGCGCCCCAGCGTTCCGCGGCCCACGGGAATCGTGATGCCCGCGCCGGTGTCGATGGCTTGCATTCCGCGCACCAGACCATCGGTCGGAACCATGGCGATGCAGCGCACGCGTCCCTCGCCCAGGTGTTGTTGCACCTCGACGATCACCGAGAGCGGCTTCGGAACATCGAAGCCATCGCTGACGATGCGTAGCGCCTGATAGATCGGCGGCATCGTCTTCTCTTCAAACTGCACATCAACGGCCGGTCCGCTGATCGAAATTACACGTCCAATATTCTCTACCATAGTCGTCTTAGTCCCTAGAGCGGCTTCACGATTGCTGAAGAGTGACAAGAATTGTCATTCTGAGCGAAGCGAAGAATCCCCGCATTTTGTTCGTACCGCGATACTCTACCCATCGGTGAAAATGCTCTAATCTTTCCTGCAAACTACAACGCCGCAGCGCCGCTTACGATCTCGATAATCTCCTTGGTAATCGCCGCCTGCCGCACACGGTTCATGGTCAAGCTCAAGCTGTCGATCAGGTCTTCGGCGTTCTTGCTGGCTGCGTCGGTGGCCGTCATGCGCGCCGCATGTTCGGCGGCGGCGGACTCCAGCAGCGCATGATAGATCTGCGTGGTCACGTACTTCGGCATCAGGTTGTGGAAGAGCTGTCCCGGAGCCTGATCGTAGATGTAATCCACCTCAGCGGTTCCGAACTTTGCCTCCGACTTCGCCATGTCGTCCTCCATCGGGAAGACCGAGACTCCCGCCGAGTGCGCCGCGCGAACCGCCGCCTCGCGCTCCTCTTCGCTCATCTCTTCAAACGCCGTAATCTCCTGCACGCCCAGCTTGCGGATTGGCAGCATCTTCTCCACCACCACGCGCTGCGCTATCACGCTCTTGAACTCGTTGTAGACGACGTAGACCGAGTCGATCTCCGCCCGCTCATAGCGCGCGACGATGTCATGAACCATCGCCGAGACCTCTTCGATGCCCACGCGCAGCAGCATACTCGGGTGTTCCGCAGCCACCTCGATCGCCTGCGCGCGATGCCGCACCACGGTGTAGTGAGTCGATTGGTCGTTGTCGTAGTGCTCCGCGGTCCGCTCGTGAACCGCTACCGCCGTATTCTTCTTGTAGAAGGCGACCGCCTTCTTGCCCACCGGCTCCAGATCAATCGTCTGGCCCATCTCGCGCCGATAGTCGATAAAGCGTTGCGCCGCTTTGGCGATGTTGGAGTTGAACGCTCCGGCGAATCCCTTGTCGCCAGCGACCACAATCACCAGTACGTTCTTCTCTTCGCGCTCGATCAACAGGGGATGAAGAATCTCGTCCGTCTGCTCGTCGTAGAGGTCGGATCGCCGCACCAGCGAGACCAGTACATTGGACAGCGCCTCTGCGTAAGGCCGCGCCCGCATGGCGCGTTCCTGCGCGCGTCGCAGCTTGGCCGCCGAGACCATCTTCATGGCCTTGGTGATCTGCCGCGTGTTCTTCACACTGCGGATGCGTCGCCGAAGATCGAGTACGTTCGCCATGGATTATTTCGCCGCTAGGTCTTTCTTGTCCGCTTCCTGCTTATCCTTCAAATCCGACAGAAACAGCGCTTTGTAATCCTTCACCGCCGCCGTCAATCGCGCCTTGATGTCGTCATCGAGAGCCTTCTTGGTCGCAATATCGGTCAGCACGGTTGGCGCGGAACTCTCCAGATACGGGTAGAATCCGTCCTCGAACGCGCGCAGATCGGAAACCTCCACGTCATCCAGAAGTCCGTTGACCCCGGCGAAGAGAATCGCCACCTGCTTCTCCACAGTGAGCGGCTTGAACTGCGGCTGCTTCAGCAACTCGGTCAGCCGCGCTCCGCGATTCAACTGCTGCAATGTGACCTTGTCCAGATCGGAGCCGAACTGTGAGAACGCCGCTAACTCGCGGTACTGGGCCAGATCGAGCTTCAACGTCGAACCTACCTGCTTGGTCGCCTTGATCGCTGCGGCAAATCCCACGCGCGATACCGACAGTCCCACGTTCACCGCAGGCCGTACGCCGGAGTTGAACAGGTCGGTTTCCAGAAAGATCTGTCCGTCGGTGATCGAGATGACGTTGGTCGGAATGTACGCCGAGACGTCTCCCGCCTGCGTCTCGATGATCGGCAGCGCGGTCAGACTTCCCCCGCCCATCTTGTCGCTCACCTTGGCCGAACGCTCCAGCAGACGCGAGTGGAGATAGAACACGTCGCCGGGATAAGCCTCGCGGCCTGGCGGACGACGCAGCAGCAGCGAGATCTCGCGGTAGCTCACCGCGTGCTTGGAAAGATCGTCGTAGATCACCAGCGCATGACGGCCCGAATCGCGGAAGAACTCGCCCATCGCGGTTGCGGCAAACGGTGCGAGGTACTGCATCGGCGCGGGTTCAGAGGCGGTCGCCGCAACGACGATGGTGTAGGCCATCGCGCCGTGCTCTTCCAGCGTCTTTACAATCTGCGCCACCGACGAGCGCTTCTGCCCAATCGCGCAGTAGATGCAGGTCAGATTGTTCTTCGCCGAGTTGATGATGGTGTCCAGCGCAATGGCAGTCTTGCCCGTCTGTCGGTCGCCGATCAGCAACTCGCGCTGGCCGCGTCCGATGGGGATCATCGTGTCAATGGCCTTGATGCCGGTCGCCATGGCCTCGCGTACGCCCTGACGCTGGATCACGCCTGGAGCGATGCGCTCCACCGGAAGACGTTGGTCGGTCGCAATCGGCCCCTTGTCGTCGATCGGCGCACCCAGCGCATCGACCACGCGGCCAATCAGCGCGTCGCCCACCGGAACCGACATGATGGTGCGGGTCCGCTTGACCGGATCGCCCTCTTTGATCAGCGTGTAGTCGCCCAGCAACACCGCTCCGACCTCGGACTCGTCGAGGTTCATGGCCAGTCCGGCAACGCCGTGGGGGAACTCGATCAGCTCGCCCGCCATCACCTTGTCCAGCCCATGTACGCGCGCAATTCCGTCGCCCAGCGAGATGACCGTTCCGACCTCGTCTACCTGAATGCGCTGTTCGTAGTTCTCTATCTGCTGGCGGAGCAGCTCGGTTATCTCGTCCGCGTTGATCTTTGCCATGTCTTCCTCAACCTCAATCCAGCCAAGAATCCAAAAATTTGAAAAAGCTCTAAAACCTACGCGTTCACCAGCCTCTGTTTGAGCTGCTGCAACTGCGCCCGCACCGATCCGTCATAGACCGTCGAACCAATCTCGACCACCGCTCCGCCCAGTAATGACGCATCCTCCGCATAGCTTGCGCGAACCCGCGCTCCAGCCAGCTTGGCAATCTGCGCCTCCAACTGTGCGCGATCCTCATCGTTCAACGGATGGGCGCTGGTAATCTGCGCCTCAACCGCGTCTTCCTGTTCGTCGATCAGCTCGCGATAGCCGCCCAGAATCTCTTCCAGTTCCCCCAACCGATGATGCTCCACAATCACCGCGATAAAGTTTTTAACCTGAAGGAACATCACAATCCGCGTCGCAATCCCGTCCAAAACTCTCAGCTTGTCGGGCATCTCGATCGATGGATTTTCCAGAACCTCGCGCAACTCGGTGCTGCCCGCCAGCGTATCTGAGAAGTCGCGCATCTGCCGCTCGACCTCGCTCGCATCCAACTGCGCCGACTCGACAACCTCCGCAAACGCACGTGCGTACCGTGGAGCGACCGTGGCCATTAGTTCTGCCCTTTCTTCGACCCATCATCGGTCAGCTTCTGCGCAAATCCCTGCACCAGCAACCGGTCGGTATCTGCGGAGATCGTCAGCTTCTGCGCCGCCTGCTCAATCGCCAGCCCCGCAGCGTAACGCTGCAACTGCTTCTGCGCATGGGCCGTTGCGGTGGCAATCTCCTGCTCAGCCGCGGCCAGAATCGCCTTCTTCTCTTTCTCGACCGAGCCCTTGATGTCCTTCTCTTCTTTGGCGGAACTCTGCTCCGACTGCGCGTGCATCGCGGCGATCTCGCCATCCAGCTTGCTCAGCCGCTCTTCCACGCTACTCAGCCGTGCATGCGCCTCTTCGGTCGCCGTCTGCGCTTCTTTCAAGTTCTTCTGGATCGTCGTATTGCGATCGCGAAACGCCTTTGGCAGAATCTTTACCAGAATCCACGCAATTCCCAGCGCCAGCAGAACAAAGTTTCCCACGTCCGACATCATGGATGCGTGGTCTGTGCCGATGCCCAGCTTCTTGCCCAGCCAGACCACCGAAGGCGATTTGAGAAACTGATCGTCTCCCTCCTGCGTCTGCTGATTCTTCTCCGCCGATGGCGTCTCGGTAGAATTTGCGGCATCAGGATTCGTTGTACCAGCCGAACTCGCAGCACTTTGCGTCGTTCCTGTCGCAGACTGCGCCTGCCCCAGCGTCGCGCGCAGAGGAAAGCACAGCACTGCCGCCAGCGTCAGACCACCCAATACACTTCGTCGCAACAATCTCTTCACTGCGCAGCCTCCGGTCGAGTTCCGGCCGGCATCACCGCTCGCAGAATCTGTTCGCTCAACTCCACACTCATTCCGTCGATCTGCTTGCGCGCCGTCGTGACGCTCATCTCGATCTCGGTCTTCGCGGCCTGCACCTTGGCTCCAGTCGTCGCGCGAACCTCAGCCAGCGCAACGTCGCGCTCCGCAGCCCACTGCTTCAGCCGCGCCTCGCGCGCAGCATAGACCTCAGCCTTGGCCTTGCGCAGCCCGTCTTCGTACTCTGTCGTCTTGGCCTCAGCCGCTGCAATCGCGCCGTGCGCCTGTTCCACCGCACCCAAGGTCCGCGCTCGCCGTTCCGCCAGCACGGCATCCAGGGGACGTCGCACCAGAAAACCGTAGGCGACCACAAGCGTCAGAAACATCACCATCGTCGGCACCGAGCCGAGTGCCAGTCCACCGAGTTGATTCAGTATTTCGCCCATGATGGGAGCAGGTCATAGGGCCATTGAGGCAGGCCAGAGAGCCGCATTAATCCTTCTTGAACACAGCTAAGTTCTAGCACCGGAATTAGCGAGTGTCAAACTCGCTCGATCGCAAACAACCGCTAGACAATATCCATCTTCGCACGACCCGAGCGAACGTCTCTACCGCAAGAAACTTTCGCCAGAAAATTCCGAAAATAACCTTTGACAAACCCACGGGGAAGCCTAAAATTAAAAAACCACCGAGACCCGATGTCCAGGGTCGAACAGGTCGCGTGCTAAGGGACACTACCTCCGCTCCCCGACAGGCGGCCTGTTCTGTTTAACCCAGCCCTGTTGAACTCCATCCCTGAACCCGTTCTCGACAGAGACCCTGAACCATGCCAAAAACCTGAATTGTCATTCTGACTCTGAACGAAGTTCAGTGGAAGAATCCCCGCATTTCGCTCACTCCACGACGATCTGCATCATTACCGAAAACATTCTACGGCATTCGCCATCAGGCCTTTATCCGGAATCTCCGATAGCGCTCCAGCAGGGATGTCGGTCCGCGCACGGTAAGAATCACCAGATTTCCTTCAAACTGCTTCGCGCTCACCACTGCTCCCGCCTCCAGCGCGGCCAGAGCGGCTCCCTCGGACTGCGGCACGCGCAATCGCACCTCGACCAGCGGATCGACCACCAGAGCCTCGTCAATCGCCGCCAGCAGCTCCTGTAGGCCGATCTTCGTCAACCCCGAGACCGCAATCTGTCTACTGCCGCCCGCAATCCGCGCGCGCTCCTCTTGCGGCAACAGGTCGATCTTGTTCATCACCTCGATGACCGGCTTGCCCGCCACCTCCAACTCGCCCAGAACCTTCTCCACCTGCGTCTTCTGTTCGTCGACCATGGCGCTCGAAGCGTCGCGCACATGCAGCAGCACCTCGGCCCGCTCGACCTCCTCCAACGTCGCGCGGAAGCTGGTTACCAGCGTGTGCGGCAGATTGCGAATGAAACCGACCGTGTCCGACAGCAGAATCCTCCGTCGGCTGGGCAGTTGCAGCAGCTTCAGCTTGGGATCGAGCGTGGCGAACATCCGCGAAGACTCCAGCACGCCTGCCTCTGTAAGCGCGTTGAACAGCGTACTCTTGCCCGCGTTGGTGTAGCCCACCAGAGCGACCACCGGCACGGGCACAGCCTCGCGCCGCTGCCTCTGCTGGCGACGAATCCTGCGCACCGTCTCCAACTGTTCCTTCACATGGTCGATGCGCAGGTTGATCTTGCGCCGATCGGTCTCTAGCTGCGTCTCTCCCGGCCCGCGGGTGCCGATGCCGCCGCCAAGCTGGCTCATCGCCTTGCCCCGTCCGGCCAGCCGCGGCAGTTGATATTCGAGCTGCGCCAACTCCACCTGCAACTGACCCTCGCGCGTCCTCGCGTGACGAGCAAAAATATCCAGAATCAACTGCGTCCGGTCGATCACGCGACAGGGCAGCTTCGCCTCCAGATTGCGCAACTGTGAAGGTGTCAGGTCGTGGTCGAACAGCACAACATCCGCGCCGGTCGAGGCCGTCACGCCCTCGATCTCCTCCAGCTTGCCTTGTCCCACCAGCGTCGCCGCATCGGGGCGCGAACGTCGCTGCACCAGCGTCGCTGCGACCTCTGCGCCGGCACTGCGCGCCAACTCCTCGAACTCGGCCAGCGAAGCCGCGAAGTCCAGATCTACGCCCGCCGATTTCGCCCCTGCCGCAACTGGATTTGCCAGATCGTCAGAGTGTCCTGCGTCCGCCGAGAGATCCTCCGCGCCCGTCGTCTCCGTCCGTGCGCCAATCGCCGCCGCCGACCGGGCCAGTCGCGCCGCAGCACTCAATCGCCGTTTCTCTCCGGTAAACTCCACTGCAACCAGCACAGCGAGTTCCTGACCAGCCGCCGCGCGAGCCTGACTCGCTGCCGCTGCCGCTGCCGCTGCCGCTGCGGCCGCTTCCGCCAGACTCACCCGCGCCCGCCTGCCCGAGCCGCGCCCAGACACATCCCTCCCATTTTGGTCGAAACCGTTCCGGTCGCGTCCATCCACAGCCTCAGGCAAAGAGCCTGAGGCATCAGGGGAAAAGTCGTCAGGGATCATATCTTTTGCGTTTGAAATATCAATCGCCTGCGATGCCAGCAGCGCCAACCGGAGCGACTGGACCTCGCGGCGCCTCCGTCCTGCCCTCGATCTTGCCCTCGGCATGCGATCCCATCCGACCGCTGACCACGGTCGAGATGGCGTGCTTGAAGATCAACTGTTCCTGCGCGTTGTTCTCCAGCAGCACCGAGTACTTGTCGAAGGATCGAATCTTGCCGGTTAACTTCACTCCGCTCACCAGATAGATCGTGACCGGACTCTTGTCCTTGCGAACCGTATTGAGAAACGTATCCTGAATATTCTGTGCCGGCTTTGGTTCCATAGGTGCCGATCTCCTCTTAGGTAGTCTCTCTTGCCATTACTTCGTTGCATTCCATCGGGTTCTTAAGCGTTCTACGTCCGATGCAAAGTCCTGTCCACCTGCAACTTCCAAACCAGACCACAATACAGGCCCCGACTACGATTTTCAACTTCTCTTGACAGAATAATCTGCATTTTTTTCAACAGGCCTGCGCGCAAACCTTTCTCGCATAGGCTGCTCCCCCTGTTAGACGCAAGACAAGGGGAAAGCGGTTCATCCTATTCAGCGTTACCATTGGTGCAGTGCCAAATTCCACGTCACACTCCGTCCCCATGCTCGACTTCGCTCGCCAGTACGCCCCTCTGCGCGAGGAGATTCTGGCCGCCGTCACCTCCGTCTGCGATTCGCAGTACTTCATCCTTGGTCCGCAGGTCGCCGCCTTCGAGTCCGCCGCCGCCGCCGTCTGCGCCACAAGCCACGCCATCGGCTGCGCCAGCGGAACGGACGCTCTCTGGCTGGCCTTGGCTGCCGCTGGCATTGGCGACAACACCGCAGCCACGCGCAGCACCGGCTCGCCCGACGCGGTCGTTACCACACCCTTCAGCTTCTTCGCCACGGCCAGCTCGATCCTGCGCGCTGGAGCACGTCCCCTCTTCGCCGACATCGATCCGCGCACCTTCAACCTCGCGCCGCAGTCGGTCGCAGAGCTTCTCGACGGCCCCGCAGGCCAGAACATCAAAGCCGTCCTCCCCGTCCATCTCTACGGCCAGTGCGCCGATTGGGACGCCTTCAAAGAACTCCAGCGCGCCCACCCCGGCCTGCTCCTCATCGAAGACGCTGCACAGGCCTTCGGCGCGAAATGGACCTCGTCCGGTCAGTCAGCAGCCCGTTCCGCAGGCTCCTTGGGCGATGCCGCAGCCTTCAGCTTCTACCCCACCAAAAATCTCGCCGCCATGGGAGACGCCGGCCTGGTCACCACCTCCAACGCCGAGATCAATCGCCGCGCCCACTCCCTGCGCGCCCACGGCATGACCCGCCGCTACTACCACGACGAGGTCGGCTGGAACTCCCGCATCGACGCCATTCAGGCCGCCGTCCTCAACGTAAAGCTGCGTTATATCGACGGCTGGAACCAGAAGCGCCGCAGCCTCGCCGCTCGCTACGATCAACTCTTCCGCGAGGCAGGCCTTGCCGTCGAGTGGACGCGCACCGACCCTCTCCATGCGAATAAAGTATCGGGTGCCCCATCCATCGCGGCGACATCGCGATGGGTGGGATCGACAGCCCCAGAGTCGGCATTGTCCGAACTCGCTCCCTCCACCAAGGACGGCGTCGTCCTGCCTTACACCGACCCGCGCGCCACGCCGGTCTTCCACCAGTACGTCATCCGCGCGCCGCGCCGCGACGCCCTGCGCGAGTCGCTCAGCGCGCAAAAGATTGGCAGCGAGATCTACTACCCCGTCCCAATCCACCTACAGGACGCGATGAAGGATCTAGGCTACAAGCTCGGCGACTTCCCCGAATCCGAACGAGCCGCCGCCGAAGTCCTCGCTCTGCCCATCTACCCTGAACTCCGCGACGACGAGCAGCAGACCGTAGTCAACGCCATCCGCGCCTTCTACGCCTGAGCCGTTCCCGTAATGCTACAGATCGTCTTGCCGCGAGCGAAAAGCAGATTCCTTCGCTTCGCTACGGAATGACAAACAAAAACTACAGAATGACAAGAACTCCGGGCTACGGTGTTTGGCTCAGGGCTACGGTAATTAGAGGAATGCCTAGCTCCAGTCGCCTTACTTTTTCTTGCCCTTCTTGTCCTTCTTCACCTCGACGATGGGATGGGCCTCGTTGTCGGGCGGGCTTCCTGCGGCCTGCAAACGGCGCACGATATTTCCCTCCAGACGAAAGGTCTTCTCGATCGTTCGTCCCGGCGTCACTGTTCCGGTCGTTGGATCGGGAATCACCGCGCCAGCGTCTCCCGCCAGCACCTTGTAGGTGAAGGTTGGCAGCGGAGTCAGCGCCGTCGCAGCCTTGCCGAAGGGGTCGCGGCTCATCTTGATCGTCAACGGCAGATAGCCCTCGATGTTTCTCTCGCGATAGGCCGTCTCGTAGCGATGCATCTTCAAATTCCAGGTAAAGACGCGCACCTGATCGAAGTCGTAGGGCAGCCCCGCGAGATACGGACTCAACACAGTCACGTAGATGGGGATGTCTTTGACATCCTGCGGAGCCTCGTCGTCATGCACGGTCGCCAGAATGTACGCTCCCACGATCCTCTGTCCCTCGGAGTAGCGGGTCAGAGAATCCGGCGCATCGACCTCCAGCATGCGCGACAGTACCCAACCGGCGCGGCCCTTGGCGTCGCGCACCAGCCACCAGTCCTCCATCGCGATGGGCGGAGGCACGGCGGAAGCCTGATCGTCCGCAGCATTGCCCGTTGTTGCAGCGCTGGAACCAGCCGTCGCGGCAGAGCCGATCCCCGGCTTGGCAATCTTCGTTGGAACCGCTCCACCCGGCACCGGCTTGGGCAACGTCGCTCGCACCAGCATCTGTAGCTTCTCGCCCTCTGCCAGCCGATAGAATCGCTCCGTATCGCGTCCCGGCTTCAGGTGCAGGTTGACCTCGTCCTGCACTACGGCGGAGGCTACCGACGGATCGCCCTTATGCGTCTCGGCCAGCGCCTTGAACGCGTCGAAGACCTCTTGCGTCGCCACGGCCTTCTCGTCGATCCAGCCGATCTCGCCCTTTTCCGTCTTGATGCGATAGAACCGCTTGCCGGTCTCCAGAACCTCCAGCTTCTGGCCGTTTTCGACCGTTCCGGTGCGGTTTGAAACCGCCGCCACGCGGTCGCGCAGAAAGGTCTGCTTGGCTGTCACGTAGACATACTGAGAGGCCAGCTTGGGCCGAAAATGCGAGCAACCGCTCAACATCGCCAGCGAAAGCACTGCCAACGACAGCATCGCTACCCGCAGACTGGTCGTTACAGACCCCTCCGGCCAATAGATTCGGCGACTGCGTCCTCGCCAGCAGTATCCTGCAAGCAGCAGAGACCGAGAGAGTCGTCGTAAAGAAAAATCGGCAGTGAAGATTTTGTCCAGCACGTTTTCCAGCATACAGCGCAAAAACTTTTACCGACGTCGCAGTTTTATCGGAAGCTGTTCCTTTATGGCAGGGAATCGAATATTTCCCCATAAAATGTTATATTTACAAGAAATCTCCTCGTCTTGCGGATTCTTCTCTCCGGCTCTGTTGTCGGGGCGAATTCCGCTCTTGAAATTACAGTCTTGCGCGAAGTGCCATCTTGCGCATACAGTTGCGTACGGAAACAATCTCACAACAGGGAACATCTCCAAGTCGCTTCCACGATGCAACTCCGTCTATTGCACAATCCGATTTCCCATCACACGTCTACTGGTAAGGAGGCCCATACAATGGCCAGCAATGAAATCGAAATCCTCGACACAGCGGCATCGGTCGAGAAGCTCAACAAGATCGCGGCAGGTCGCGCCCTGAATCGCAGACGCTTCATGACTGCGCTCGGTATGACCGGTGCTGTGGCTGGCGCAAGTATGATGTCGGGTTGCTCCGTCGCTTCCACTCCCGTTTCCACTGTCAGCATCACCGGTACGGGCCAGACCGATGCTCTCAACTTCCTGCTCAATCTCAAGTACCTCACGGCGACCTTCTACTCCTACATCACCACCGGAGCAGACATCAGTGCGAGCGCGACCGGAGTTACCTTGCAGAGCAGCGGAGCCATCTCTGGCGCGCCTGCATTGATCGTTCCTACCGGAGCCAATTCGCAGCAGACCACGGACCTGCTCAATGAGATCTACTTCGACGAGTGGAATCATCTGGCCAACCTACAGAGCATCCTCGGCTATTCGGGCTCCTACAGACCGGCAATCAACCTCGCCGCCGGAGCGGTCATCACCGCCAGCAATGTTCTCAGCATCGCAAGAATTCTGGAAGACGTAACGGTTACGGCCTACAACGGCATCGCAAACGTGCTTCTCAATAGCAACGTGACCTACGCCATGCAGCTTCTTGGAGCGGACAGCTTCCATGCCGGAGCGTTGCGTCTGATCGACATTCAGAACTCGATCACGAGCACTGCGGTCGATTCGCTGGATGTTCCTCCCGTCGACCCAGGCAGCTCAACGGCTGCTGCGGCTGGTCCGACTGCCACTGGTGCCTTCTTTGCCACCGCAGGCGCAGCCAGCACGAACGCCACAACCGGTCAGGGCTTTGCCTTCAGCCGCACCACATCGCAGGTTCTCGCCGTTCTGTACGGCACTCCCAGTCTGGCCTCCACCGGAACCAGTTCGGGAGGATACTTCCCCCGCGGAGTGAACGGCAACATCAATACCGTATAGCCCCGGCAACGGCACAAATTTCGACACGGTCGTCGTCTCAACCCCAGCGCAAGCTCTTCGCACCTATCTGACAAGGAGGCCAACACAATGGCCAGCAATGAAGTCGAAGTCCTCGATCCAGCGGCAACGGTCGAGAAGCTATCAGAAACTACCTCCGGAGTACTGAATCGTAGAAGCTTTATCGCCGGCCTCGGAGTGGCTGGCGCAGCGGTTGGCGCGGCCCTGCTCTCGGAGCATGGCGTGAGCGCCCAGCAGCCCTCCCAGAATGGATTTTCTCAGGTTGATGTTCTCAACTTCCTGCTCAACATCAAGTACTTGCTGGCTACTTTTTACAAAACAGCCATCTACGGCGGGGATCTTCCGGCCAGTTTCATCCAGAACCAGGGCGGCACGGCCGGCATGAACGGGGAATATGCTCAAGCTGGCAAGCTATACTACACCCCCACCCCGGTTGTCTTCACCGGATCCAGCGCTGCGCAGATCACGGACATGCTCAGCGAGATCTACTACGATGAGATTCAGCAGCTTCAGGCCTTGATCAATCAGATCAATCTGACGGGGACTGCCATCAGCAGACCGTACATCAACGTGCAGGGCACGGGCACTCCAGTTACCGCTACGACCTCAAACTATCTTATGACAATCACCGGGGCTCAGGCTCTGGGTATCGCGCGGTTGATCGAAGATGTCAGCGTCTCTGCCTGTGCTGGAGCAGCCGCGTATCTTACGGGAAGCAATCTCGCTCTCGTCTCGCAGATGCTTGCCACCGACGGTTTCCATGCCGGAGCGTTGCGTCTGGCAAGCATCCAGAATGCCGCCGTATATAAATCGTCGTCGGCGGTTTCCAGCTTCCTCGGATCAACCACAGCAGGTAGCAATCTGATCTATTCGTCCTCGATGCTCGGATTCACGCTAGCCAACGCCGGGTACATTCCGACCGTGGGGCAACTCGTCACTGGCGCAGGTATCCCGAAGGACACCTACATAACCAGCGTTACCGGTGTAACCTCCGCGACATCAACTTCCAATGTTATTACTCTGGCTCCTACCTCGGTGACCTTATCTGGAATTATCACCACGGGCAGCGCCGTCATCACAACGGTAGCCAGCTTCCCCACAGGACTGGCGGTCGGACAGTTTCTTACGGGAACCGGAGTCGCGAGCGGCGCAACCATCATTGCAATCAATACCACCGCCAAGACCATCACGATGTCAGCTCCTGCCA
>JARLFY010000054.1 GCA_031296325.1 Acidobacteriaceae bacterium
CTACTCGATCCCCAGCTTCTTCCAGAGCGCATCAACCTTGGCGACGACGCTGGGTTCCATTGCGACCATCGGCGGCCAGAGACGGGTAAAGCCCTCGGCGGCCCACTTGCGCGTGGCGTCGATGCCCATCTTGGAGCCGTAGTTGGGCAGGCGGCTGGAGTGGTCCAGCGAGTCGACCGGCCCCAGCGTGAACTGAATGTCGCGCTCCGGGTCGATGTTATTGGCCACGCGTAGGGTGACTTCGGCGATGTCCTGCACGTCGCAGTCCTCATCGACCACAATGATGCACTTGGTCGACATCGCCTGCCCCATCGCCCAGATGCCGTTCATCACCTTGCGCGCGTGCCCGGCGTAGGACTTCTTGATCGAGACCAGAATCAGATTGTGAAAGACTGCCTCAGGCGGCAGGCAGACGTCAACGATCTCCGGCAGCGTCAGTTGCATCAGCGGCAGAAAAATGCGTTCGACCGCCTTGCCCATCCACGCGTCCTCCATCGGCGGCTTGCCCACCACCGTCGCCGCGTAGATCGGGTCCTTGCGATGCGTGATGCAGGTCAGGTGGAAGACCGGATACTCGTCCTCCATGGTGTAGAAGCCGGTGTGGTCGCCGAACGGCCCCTCGGTGCGCAGTTCGGTGAGGTTGACGTAGCCCTCCAGGATGTACTCGGCGTGCGCGGGTACCTGTAGATCGACCGTCTCGCACTGCACCAGCTCGACCGGCTTGCTGCGCAGGAAGCCCGCGATCAGATATTCCTCCACATCCGGCGGCGCGGGAACGATTGCAGAAAACGTCGTCGCGGGATCAGTCCCGATGGCTACGGCAACCTCCATGCGCCCCGCGTTGATTCGGGTCTGCGTCGTCGATGGAATCTTCGCGCCTCCAGCAAGCGCGGTCGTTCCTCCATCGGTCTCGGCCATTAGATTGACACGAGCAGCCAGATCAGCACTCTCAGTCGCCGTGCGCAGACGGTCGCGCAGTTGCTCGGCGGCGTTCTTCTGCCGCTGCCAGTGCATCCCCGTGGTCTGCCCGTCGTAGACCTGCATGCGATACATGCCGACGTTGCGCTTGCCGGGCTGGTTATCTTTCCCGGCAGGGGCCCGCGTCACCACGCAGGGCAGCGTGATGAACGGCCCGCCATCCATCGGCCAGGTGGTCAGCACGGGCAGCTTCAGCAGGTCGATTCCCTGCCCGCCATCCTCCACTGTGCGATGGACGACCTGCTTGCAGGCCGCGTCCTTGGCGGCGATGACTTTTGGGAAAAAGCTTCCGACCTCGGCCAGCTTGGGCAGCAGCTTGAGCTTGTCCATCAGCGTAGTCGGCGTCTCGGGTTGGATCAGGGTGCGAATGCGTCCCGCGATCTTGTCCAGCGAGTCGGTCTCCAGAGCCAGCCGCATGCGCCGCTCCGAGCCAAACTGGTTCATCAGAACCTTCGCTCCGGGATAGCCCTTGACGTTCTCAAACAGCAGCGCTGGCCCGCCCGCCTTAGCGGTTCCCTTGCCCATCTTGGAGACGCGATCGGCGATCTCGGCCATCTCCAGATACGGATCGACGGCCTCGCTGACACGCTTCAGTTCGCCAGCTTTTTCCAGTTGTTTGATCCAGTCCCGCAGGTCGTTATAGGCCAATTGCTCGCTCCATCCCCGGCGCAGCCGAGGCTCTTCTATGGTAACTGAGCCGCGCCAGATAACTCACTCGCCAACGTAAAATGGGGACTCCGAGCATGGCTCGGAGTCCCCATAAATTACTTGCAGCGCGAACGCGTCTTAGTGGACGACCGTTGCTATGACCTCTTTGACCGCGTGGTAGTAGTTGCCGTAACCAACGACCATCGTCGAGCCGATCAGCAGCGACAGACCAGCGGTAACCAGCAGCTTGGTACGCATGCTGGTGCCGTGCCACTCCTTCAACACCAGACCCCACAGCGTGGCAAAGATGATGATCGAGGCCATGTGCAGCGTCCAGCTGGAGAAGTCGTACTTACCCATCTTCGTCTGTCCCATGGAGTAGAAGAAGAACTGGAAGTACCAGGTGACTCCGGCCAGCGCAGCGAAGAGGTAGTTGGCAACCAGCGTGTGCGGAGCCAGACGGTCGTAGGTCGAGGAGTCCAGAGGATCGAAGTCCACCAGCGTATCGCCCGAGGTAGCGGCGGCGCGCATCGGATTCAGTCCGGGTTCGCCCGCAAACTGGTGGATAGAGCCGTTCTGAATAATGAGAACCGACGACCAGATGAAGTTGGTGATGAATCCGCCCCACAGAACGACGATCAGTACCGGAAGATTCTGCCAGAGATCGCTCTTGCCAGCGCTCAGCAACTGAGCCTTGGCCAGAACCGCGATAGGCTTGCCCGCATCCAGACCGAAGGCGAAGAAGGAACTCATGAAGCCCGCCAGAACCGCAATGCTGACGCCCTTGCCGAAGGAGTAGTCGCGTTCTCCGGCTTCGAGCTTCTCTTCTGGAGTAATCTCCTGCTCCTTGGAGAGACCGGCTGCGCCATTGACCGCAACGCCGATCAGACAGACAAGAACGCCGAACAGGATGAACTGGCCGGAGGTCTGGTGTACCAGCGTGAAGATCTCGCCGTGAAAGATGGGAGGAACCAGCGTCCCAAAGACCGCGCAGAGGCCGAGAGCGATCGCGTATCCCAGAGCAATGCCGAGATAGCGAATCGCCAGACCGAAGGTAATTCCGCCGACTCCCCACAGCGCTCCAAACAGCAGAGCGTACGCAAGCGACTCGGGGTTACTGCCATAGACAGATCGCAGGATTCCGTAGGGATGGGGAACCAGCAGGCAGGCCAGCAGAGAGGGTGCAATAATCCATGCGGCAAAGCCCTGAATCAGCCAATAAACCTCCCAGGACCAACGTTTGATGCCGCGGAATGGAATGAAGTTGGTGGCGGAAGCAAAACCGCCGATCCAATGGTAGATGACGCCAATTAACGGATTAGGTCCCAAGATGCCTCGCAACTACAAGAAATTGGATACTGATAAATAATCAGGTATCTAAGCACCCCTATCTTACCTGATGTGATTCTCCTGTGGGAAATCCCCGCCTGCACAGGTTCTGCGATTGAAAGCGCAGAACTTCAATTTCGGCGTAAACGCTGCATAATCAACAAGGCATCAGAGCCTAGCCCAAATTGCCCTAGACTGATTTTTTTGTCATTCCGTAGCAACGCGAAGGAATCTGCTTTTGCTCATTGCACAATATTCAATAGCATTACGGAAATCACTTACCCCAAAACAAATAAGCCAGACCTGCCCTAGCATCTGTGACCGAACGCGCATCCCCAAGCCTCCGTGAAAGTTACACGAATTCTTAGAGCTTTGGAGGATCAGTTTGCAGATCCACGCATTCCGTTCACAGATGCCGCAGCGATCTGACTTATCTACAAGTGGCGCACCAGACGATCCTTGCAATCGTCCCGCACTACAGGTCTTTCATCGTTCTGACATCACGCGTTACTGATTCTGGATCTTGATGACAATCTCAACGGCTACCTGCACGGGCTGGTTATCTACCGTAGCTGGCTTGAAGCGGTACTCGCTGATTGCTGCCATAGCCTTCCGATCCACGACCGATCCCGCCGAGCGGGTTACCGTGACATCATTGGGAATTCCAAACTCGTTCACCGTTGCACGAGCCGCAACCAAGGTCACTCCAGGCCGTTCCGACAGTTCTGCCGGAGTGAGTCCAACCTCAACTGCATGGGTCAGCTTGGGAGCGGAGTTTTCTGTTGGCTCGCTCCCCATGATTGTGTCTCCCAACGCCGCATTCTGACGCTGAATCGCACGTGCAAAGTCGTCGACCATTTTGGTCTGAATATATTCGTGAACCGTCGCATGAGCGGTCAGCTTGTTTGCTGGAACCGATGCGACAGACGTCGCGATAGCCACGGGCTTGGCGGCCGCCATAGCGACCTCGGCCAGACCAACGGGGCGTGTTAGCTCGGCCTGATAAAGCACCGAAGCGGAGGACGGCTTAGATTCAGCCGACGTGCTGACCTGTCCATGAGCCAGGACAGGCAACAGAACGAGAGTGGACAGAATCATTCGACGCATATAAATTCTCCTTTTGGACATAACTTGCCCAAAACAACTGTACAGGCAAACAGCAACGACTGTCAATAAAATAATTATTTGCGTAAATTTTCCAATAAATATTGCACCCCCAACGCTCCATATCGAAACTTTTATAATCTCTCGTTGAAAAAATAGACATAGAAAACCCTCGTCCTACCTGCCTTGTCCAGATGCGTTCGCTGTATGGCAAGGATTCCGCTATGCAGCGCAACGCACTGCCGAAAATCCGCGCAAGAGCAAATCTAGCGATGCGAACGCCATCGCCATCTCCCGTTGCAGAGATGGACGAGATTTTTTGGGATAGAGATATGGAGTGTCGAGAAGTGATCGTCGCCATTCTCGGCGAATACAACGTGTAACGAAGGATCTAGATTGTTTCAGATATTGCTATAAACCAATTTGGTTGCCGTTCCGTAGCGAAGCAGAGGAACCTGCTTTTGCCGTTGCCCCTGTCTTTGCCGTTGCGGTTGTCTTTAAAGGGCCAAAGGCCTGTTCTATACCAGCCTAGGGTGTATCGACATATAGATCTTTTGTAATTGCAGTTGTCCTTGCCTGTTTTTGTTTGTCATTCCGTAGCGCAGCGGAGGAATTTGTTTTTCGCCGTTGCGGTTGTCTTTGCTGTTGCGGTTGTTTTTATAGCATTTTCCCCAAGGGGATAGATTTCCGTGGCGCGAGCAACAAAGCAGATTCCTCCGCTTCGCTACGGAATGACAAACAAAAGTGAGGCAACAGCAACAGTGGCGTCGCAAAGCAACGTGTATATGTCGATACGGCCTAGGGCGCAGCCCTAGGGTTACGGACAGCACAAAGACTGAGGGCTGAAGACCCGACCTATTCTGCCGAGAACTTTAGAGACAGGAGCCTGAATAATCTACGCGCATGACCCCCCACAGCCCTCAGGCAAGACGTGGCACCGATACACTCTTTGCCTAATCCGTGCTTCTATCCGCGTCATCCGCGTTAAGTTTCTCTGACGGAAAACTCCAGTGTTTATGTACAGATATGGACAGATTCTAATGCGCAGCGAGTTCCGCTGAATCCACCATCCGCGGCTGCACCACGATGCCGTCAAACAGCGTCGCCGCCACCAGATGGTCGCCCACCGGACGCACAAAGCGCAGATTCCAGCCCGTATCCCATGCCCTCACCTGCATCGTCGCACTCTCCACCGCAAAGACCGCGGTCGATGGCCCGCTTGAGGTCAGCAGAACGCGTCCAGCCGCCTCGTCATAGTAAAGGCTGTTCACATTGCGCACACTCAGCCCCTTCGGCGTCGTCCAATTCGCGCCCTTGTCAGAGGAGAAGTAGACCCCATTGCGATCCCCAACCCACAGATCTCCCTTCCCATCGACCGCCAGTGCCGAGAGCTGTGTCACATCTTCCGGCAGCTTCACCTTCTGCCACTTCTTGCCGCTATCCACAGAGATCTCCAGCGTATCCAGGCTCGCCGCCGCCACCACAGACCTCGCCGAAGCGATATAGCGCCACTCCGAACCGCCCAGCGCTGCAACCGCACTCCAGACCGTTCCGCTCGACACGCTGCGCAGAACTCCCTGCGAACTCGCCGCAAACAGCGTCTCCCCGCTTCTGGCAAAGCCATACACACTTCCATCGAATTTCTTCTCTTCGACTGGAACGGGAGCCGACACAACGCGCTCCTTTGCCGCCGGACGAGTCGTCTGCTTCGCCTTCTTCGCTGCAACATGCGCGGTCTTGCCTCCCGCCGCTGCTGGCGGAACAGGCGCAGTTGGGACAACAATCTCCTCATCCCCCGTGCGCTTCCACTCCGATCCATTCAACCGATAGATTCCATGCTCAGTTCCCGCCAGAATCGTGCCGTCCGGCGCTTGCCCCAGACTGAAGGCGTCCCGCCCTTCCAGGCCGGCGCCAAGCTGCGACCAGCTCAGTCCGCCTGTGTGGCTCACAAACACGCCTCCGAAATCCTTATCATTCACCACGCCCACATACACCGTGGCGGGATGCTTGGCGTCGCCGGTGTACGCCGTAATCTGCCGCGCAGAGAATCCATTGTTCGACGACACAAAGCTCTTGCCCCCGTCGTCGCTCGCCAGAACGCCCTGACGATCCGTCGCCAGCAGCACCACCCGAGAGTCCGTCGGATCGACGTACACGTCGTTCACAATGACTGCGGAACTGGTCGTCTCGGCCCAGATCTTTCCTGCGCTGTCGGTGCGATACAGCCCCTCGGTCGTTCCGGCATAGACCGTGTCTGCGCGATTGGGATCCTGCATCAGCACACGAGTTCGCCGCGCGCTGGAAGGGATTCCCAGAGCCTTGACGAACTTCGCCCCACCATCGACGCTCTTGTAGATCCCCGAACACGCGCTTGCATACACTACGTTCGAACGCTTCGGATCGACAATGATCGAGAAGACATCCGAGTCATCGATAATTCCCTGCTTGATGTTGGTCCAGCTCTTCCCCCCATCGGTCGTCTTCCAGGGCAGGTGCCAGGTTCCAGCGTAAATAATGTCCGGGTTCAGCGGATCGACCGCCAGCGACTCAATCTCGTGAATCTCGTGGCTATCCTTGGGGCTGATCCTCTCCCAGTGCGCGCCGCTGTCCACGGATCGAAAGACACCCTCCAGCGTTCCCGCCACCAGAACCTTCGCGTTCGAGGGAGCCGCCGTCAGAGCGCGAATCGACTGCCCACGCATCTCCTCCTGACTCGACCACGTCACACCGCCGTCGTTGCTGATGAACAGTCCGCCATCGGGATGGTTCAGATCGGTCAGGACCCACGCTCCAACCACCAGATGCCTGTTGTTCAGCGGATCGACCAGAATGTGGTCGATCACCAGATCGTCCCGATTGCCGATCCGCGCCAGCCGCACCCACTGATTGCCCTCATCGTGCGACTCGTAGACCCAGCCGTTGGCCGCGCCCAGATACAGATGCGCATGATCCCTCGGATCTGCCGCGATCGAGCGCGCAGAACCTCCGTCCGGCCCAAACGGAAACCACGAGACGGCATGCATCTGTGGGCAGACAAGAGAAAAGGCCAGAGCAATCGAAAGTATGTAAATCCGGTGGAATCTGCAATTCAATGTTGAAATCCATCCTGTTGCGTAAGCGTTATTTGTACTGATGAGCGAGTAAGTGTCCTGAGCCATTAATTCGCGGCACTCGAGTATTTCTCGAATTGCTGTAGACCTGAAATGAAATGTCACCCTGCCCCTCGAACGAAGTGAAGGGGAAGAATTCCCGCATCTTGTTCGCAGCCGCTGAAAAGACTTGAACTGATGGATCGGAGGTTGAAACCATTCGACAATCGAGCTTTTCTTCTATACCAGAATACCGTGAAGACGCTCATTCAACGAATCTTCTTTCGTCCAAACAACACAATGGCTGACTGGGAATCAACCCAGTCAGCCATCTGTGCTTTATTGCTATTTCGAACTACTTCTTGTGCTTGTGTGTCTTCTTAACCGCCGTCCGAGGAACAGCCTTGACTGCGCTCTCGTTGACGACTGCATCGCTTGCGACGGGATTGACTGCGCCCGCCGGAATCAGCGTCGTAGTAACCGTCTTGTTGTCGGCCTTGCCGGTGTAGGTCACGATGCGCGAAGCCTCGATGCCCTTATCGGCAACCAGATAGTCCTTGGTGTTGACAGCGCGCTCTGCGGCGAACACAGGCTCCTTGACGGCCTTCTTGTGCTTACCCTTCTTGACGATCATCTCCTTGGCTGAGGCATTTCCAACCAGTGCCAGCTTGGCATCGGGGGAGTGCTGCAGGTTCAGGGCGATGTCGTCCAGGCAGGCCTTCGCTTCGTTGTCAACGCGCGTCGGACGCTTGGCGTCACGCTCGAAGTTCACCGTGCAAAGGCTGCTGGCCAAAGGTGCAGCCGGAGCTGGCGGCGGGGGAGGAGCGATCACCGTAACGGTGGTCGTAGCCGAGACGCTCTGTCCCTTGTCGTCAACTGCGTTGCAGCTCACCGTGATCGGGCCAGGAGCCGCACCCACCGTCGACAACGTCGACGAGGAGCTTGTGCCGCTGATCGAACCAGCCGTTGCGCTGTAGCTATAGGTCAGAGGACGATTCTGCGGGCTGACTGCGTTCGCCGTAATCGTCGAGCTGTCGCCGGGGTTGACCGACGAAGGATTCGCCGAGCAGCCAATGGTCGGCGGCTCAAACGCCTTCACTGTGAAGGTCGCCGAGCAGTCGGCAGACTGACCAGGCTTTGCACCCTCGCTCACATGACCCTTCACCGTATAGGTGCCTGGCGCCGCAGCCTTTGTGTCCACGTTCGCAATCGCCGAGCTTCCCGTGATTACGCCGCCGTCTGTGGTCCAGTTATACGTCGCGGTCTTCTTCGGATTCAGATTCAACACAACGCCCGTCACCGTGACCGGGTCGCCGGGGAAGCCAACCGCAGGGGCTACCGAGCAGCTATAGCTGACCGGAGGAGGAGGAATGATGTGGCCGAAGTGCGTCACAATTCCGGTGCTCAACTCAACCGCGTTCAGATTTGTGCGTCCGCCCAGCGCTCCACTCGTCGGAATCCCGACATAGGGGCCGAAGTCCGCGTGGATGTAGCGATAGTCGGCCTGAAAGAGTCGCAGGCTGAAGCGGTTGTTGAAGAACGGCAGATCGTAGTCCATACCGCCGCCCGCCGTCAGAGCTACGCCCCAGGTGTAGGGTTCGTGCTCAAGCGAGAGAGGAGCCTCGCTGTTCGGGCCGCCCAGACGAGCGCCGCCGACCAATCCATGCGCAAATACCGTGAAGTTCTCCATCGGCAGCCGTGCGATCGGGCCGACCGATACTCCCTGAACGCCGTCGTTCGGGTTGCCTTCGTTGGTCATGTGGTTGGTGTAGATCGCCTCGCCGCCAAAGTACTTGTTGACGTAGTAGGCTCCGCTGCCGATCACTCCCAGATTGATGGAGGAGTAGGGAATGCCCGCAGGCTTCAACTGTCCGTGTGCGCCAAAGTAGGAGAACCCGGTGAAGACATCCACGCGAGACGGGTTCAGCGTCTTTACGGGAGCTGGTGCGGCGGGGGCCTGTGCACTCAGGCTTGCCGCGCTAAGGCCGACTACGCATGCAGCCAACGCGAACCTGCCGAGACTGCGAAACTGGTGATCTATCATTCGACTTCCTCCACTAGACTTACTTGTTATAGAGCGAACTGAGTTCCGTCGCTTCGGTACTTCCTTTGTTCAGGTCAACCAAATTCTATCGTAGTTGCCTGCATTGTCCAGAAAAACTTGTGCCCTGTTTCTTACATTAGAACGATTTACCACCAGAGCCAACTTCTTTTCCGGAAAAATCAAAATCTGTATCCAGCAAATAACTATACAAAAAATGAACGAGCCTGTAATCCACTCCTTTGTCTCGGTCATCCATGCCTGAAATACCTGCCGCAATCAGCGATTGCCGTGTTTTCCTTGTCTAAAACCACTCACGCCAGATTCAAGGTCTTTCGCACCGAACCCCGCTCCTGCTGGATCTTCTCCTGCAACAGCGTAATGGCATACAGCAACTGCTCTGGTCGCGGGGGGCATCCTGGAACATAGATGTCCACGGGAACGATTTGGTTGACTCCCTGCAACACCGCGTAGTTATTGAAGACGCCGCCCGAGGTCGCGCAGGCGCCCATCGAGATCACCCACTTCGGCTCCGGCATCTGCTCATACAGGCGGCGAATCACCGGAGCCATCTTCTGCGAGACGCGTCCGGCCACAATCATCAGGTCGCTCTGTCGCGGCGAAGGTCGAAAGACCTCTGCTCCGAATCGCGCAATGTCGTAGCGCGCTCCACCCATCGACATCATCTCAATGGCGCAGCAGGCCAGACCAAACGTCATCGGCCACACCGAGTTCTTGCGCACCCAGTTGATCGCCGCGTCCATCGACGCCAGCACGATTCCCTCCGGGGCCTCGTCTCCCCAGTTCACCTCGCGCAGCTTCTCGCGATTTTTGCCGAAGCTATCCAGTGACCCGAAGAAATATCGATCATCCGCCTGCGGCCCCGTCGCCTGAGCCTCAGTCGTCAACCGTCCATCGCCGAAGTTTTGATCTGTATTTATTGACATATATTTAGTCTCTACCACTATAAACCGGTTGCCAAAAAAAGTTTCGCTGATCTTTCACAATCGATCCGCGAACGGTCGGATTATCGTCTCTTACTTGGTTGTCATTCCCAGTCAGATGCGTTCACTTTCCCTCTGGTTGGCTGGTATGCGACTAAACGACGTATGCCTTCATCGCCGCCAACAGAGCCTTCCTCAGTTCCTTCTGCTCGGCCGCATCCAGCTTCGCTCCATCGCGCGTGATGTAGAAGACGTCGATGGCCGTCTCGCCCTCGGTATCCACCAACGCCACCTCGATATTGCATCCCTGCTCGGCCAGCGTCAGGCTGATCGCGCGCAACAGTCCGGGAACATCCTGCGCCACCACCTGAAGCAGCGTGCTGTGCGAAGAGACCTCATCGTCGAAGTCTACTCGCGCCTCGACCACCACCTTCGGAGCCTTTTTCCTGCCGCGCCGTCGCCCGTTCAGCAGCTTCTCCACCGCCTGCTTGCCAGCCATCGCGTCATGTACGCTGGCCACAAATCGCTCATGCTCGGAGGCGTTCATCTCCAACGTACGAAACTGATCCGTAAATCGAAAGTTATCCACCACCACGCCCTGCACATTGGAGAAGGCGTCCGCCGTAACGATGTTCATCCCCCACGCCGCCAGAGCCCCCGCCATATCGGCAAACAACTGCGGGCGATCCTTGGCCAGCAGGGTAATCTCGCTGGTTCCCTGTGCGTAGCGAAACAGAATCTGCACCGGATCCTCATCCAGCCTCTGCGCCATCTCAAAGTGCATTCGCACCTGATCCGGAGTACGAGTGCGCAGATACCGCTCCGGAAATCCCTCCAGAAACGCCTCCACCTCGGCCCGCTTATCGGGAATCTGCGCTACAACGCGATTGACCAGATCGCGACCGATCCGCGTCCCCACGCGTTCATCGTCCACGCTGCGATCCAGATAGCTGGCCGTAGACAGATAAAGCCGCCACAGATTCTCCGCCTTCCACGGCGTCAACGCGTCCGGGTGAACCGCATGAATATCCGCATAGGTAAACACCGTCAACATGCGCAGAGCTTCCAGCGTCTGCACCTTGCCGGCGAAGGCGCGCACCGTCTCCAGATCAAAGATGTCTCGCCGCAGCGCCGCAGACATCTCCAGATGGTTGTGAATCAGCCCCAGCATCAGACCGCTCTCGTATGCATCCAGAACCAGCCGTCCGGCCACATGCTCCGCCATCTGCGCGCTCTCCAGCGCATGATCCCCGGTATTGCGTCCCTTGCCGGTGTCGTGCAGCAGAGCCGCCAGATACAGCAACTCCCGATGCTGCACGTCGCGCAGAATCCCGCCAAACCTCTCCGCCCAGACTCCCATCGGCCCGGTCTGCTTCTGCTCCAACGCGTGCAGCGTGTCGATCAGCACCATCGTATGCTCGTCGACCGTATAGCGATGGTAGGCATCGCGAATCACCAGCGCATCGATGCCATGAAACTCCGGCATCAGCAGTTCCAGAATCCCCAGCGCATGCATCGCTCGCAGCGTCTTGCCCGCAAACGGCCCCAGCAGAATCTCCTGCAAGTGTCGCCACAGCGCCGGACCTTCTTCCAGATGCGCCGACAGCAGAGGCAGCGCCTGCGAGATCCTCTCCTCGCTTGCGCGATCCAGCCTGCAACCGGTCTTTGCGATCACCCCGAAGACCTGTAGCACTACGTCGGGATCCTGCGCCGGATCGCCAATCCCTTCCGTAACTCCGTCCAGAATGACCCGTCCGCCCTCTACCCGACAGCCCACCAGCGGCGATTCCGCGCCACGCCGCACCTTGGCAAAGGCAGCCCTCGCCGTGGCCGTCCACCGGTTCGTCGGCTTGTGCTCCGGCACGGACTCCATCCTCTGCGCCAACCGCCGCTCCACGCTGCGCGCGTGGCGAAAGTACAGCCGCATCCAGTAAGCCGCTTCCACTCCCTCCATCGCGCTTGGCTCAGCCCACTGCATCCGCTGCGGCCCCAGCCCGATCGCCGCCGCCGCTGCCGCATCCTGAGCCTGCCAGTCCAGCGTATTGTCGTCGCGGTCATGCCGATAGTGCAGAAAACATCGCACCATGAACAGAAACTCCACCGCCTTGGAAAACTCCTCGTGGTCCAGACAGGCCATCATCCCCTTGCCGTCGCAAGTCCCCGGAGACTTGGTCGCTCCGCGCCCTGCATTGGCCAGCGTCTTCAACCACGCGCACACATGCACATCGCGCAAGCCGCCGGGACAGTCCTTCATGCTTGGTTCCAAGTGGAAGGGCGTATCGCCGTACTTCGCATGCCGCTCCCGCGTCAACTCCACCAACACGGTCGCCAGCGCCTGACTCTCCCGCTCCAGCATCTTCGGCAGCCCGATGTTGGCAAATCGCTCGTAGACCGCCATATCGCCCGCCAACATCCGCTGATCCAGCAGCGACAGGGTGAACTCAGCGTTTTCGGGGTCAAATCGCTCGGCCTCGCTGCGCTTGCGCGTCGCCGGAGAAAGCTGAACTCCGCAGTCCCACAGCGCCTGACTGATCTTGCGAATCGGCTTCTTGATCTCCGCCTCGGAGACCTTCGCGTCGATCAGATAGAGCAGATCCACATCCGACTGGGGAAACAGCTCGCGCCGACCATACCCACCCACGGCCAGCACTGTGATTCCCTGCCCCAGCACCGGAGACTCCGCCACCGCCTGCTTCCACAGCCCGATGATCAGATCGTCCATCGCCGAAGAGCGTCCAGCGATGGTCGCCGCACCGGTCGCTCCGGCCTCAAACGCACCGCGAATCGCCAGCATCTGCCGCTGGTACTCCTCGCGTAAACCGTCGTTCGTGCTCTCATTCTCTGGCATAGTCTTGTTTACCGATTGAACTTCCAGCATACAACCACCCAACCCCAACGCAAAAAACAAGCCTCAGATCTCGTATTGAGACCTGAGGCCCTGCATACCTATAAATCCGAACCCAATCCGTTACAGAGCCAACTCGCCCCGCTCGTCGTTGCGGATGCGGATTGCCTCATCGATCTTCGAGACGAAGATTTTGCCGTCGCCGATGGTTCCCGTGCGAGCCGTAGAAATAATCGCCTGAATCGCCTGATCCAGCAGCGCGTCTGAAACCACGGCCTCAACCTTCACCTTCGGCAGCAGGTCAACCGAGTATTCGCGCCCACGATAGAACTCCGTATGGCCCTTCTGCCGACCGTGTCCACGCGCCTCGGTGATCGTCATGCCCTGTACGCCAATCTCGACCAGCGCGTCCTTGACTGCGTCCAGCTTCGAGGGCTGGATTATTGCTTCGATCTTCTGCATTCGTTCATCCTCTCGCTTGGCCTCAGGGGCAAGCTCTTGCATAGTACGCTACGGCGCATTACAGCCGCTACTATCAGATGCATCCCCGTGCCAAGAGATGCACCCCTGTTCTGCGAAGCGGCCGATCTGAACTCAAAATTCAGATCGACCGCCCCATCAGAGCTGCCAGATCAATGCGCCCACTCGTAGCCGTCTTCGCCGTGCTGCGACAGATCCAGACCCGCGACCTCATCCTCTTCGCTCACTCGCAGCCCAACAGTCTTATCGACCAGAACCAGAATCGCCAGAGTCCCTACAATCGCCAGCGACCACGCAATCAGCACGCCGATCGCCTGGTTTCCCAACTGATGCCAGTTGCCCTCGAACAGACCAGTCGCCTTGCCTGCGCCGAAGATCGGGTTGATCTTGCTACAGGCAAACAGCCCGGTCAGAATCGCACCCAGTGTTCCGCCCGCTCCGTGAACGCCAAACGCATCCAGCGAGTCGTCATAGCCGAATATCGCCTTCACCTTGACCACCATCAGGAAGCAGAAGCCGCCAGCGATCAGCCCAATCCACAGCGCCGACATCGGAGTCACAAAGCCCGAGGCCGGAGTAATCGCCACCAACCCAGCCACTGCGCCGGAGATCGCGCCCAGGCAGGACGGCTTGCCGTTCTTCCACCATTCCGCCGCGCTCCAGCCGATCGCCGCCGCCGCCGCACCGAAGTGCGTCGCAACAAAGGCCGAGGTCGCCAGCGTTCCCGCCGCCAGAGCCGATCCCGCGTTGAAGCCAAACCAGCCAACCCACAGCAGACACGCTCCGATAAAGCTCAGCACCACCGAATGCGGCTGCATCGACTCCTTCGGATAGCCGAGCCGTTTGCCCATATAGATCGCTGTCACCAGTGCCGAGACGCCCGACGTCACATGAACCACCGTTCCGCCCGCGAAGTCCAGACACGGGAAACGACCGCCCGCCGCGTTCAAAAATCCACCAAGGCCCCAGACCATGTGCGCCATCGGGCTATAGACCACGATCGTCCAAAGAACCATGAACAGCAGCATCGCGGAGAACTTCATCCTCTCGGCAAACGCGCCGGAGATCAGCGCCGGAGTAATGATCGCAAACATCAGCTGATAGACCATGAAGGTCTGTAGCGGAATCGTCGGAGCATACGGGCTGGGATCCAGCCCAACCCCATGCAGAAACATATTGTGCAGCCCGCCGATAAACGCGTTTCCGCTGCCAAACGCCAGCGAATACGTCACAATCGCCCACATCACCGTCACCACAGCCATCATGGCGAAGCTTTGCATCATCATGCCCAACACATTCTTCTTGCGTACCAACCCACCGTAGAACAGAGCCAGCCCCGGCCCGGTCATCAGCAACACCAGAGCCGCAGAGATCAGCATCCACGAGTTATCGCCCGCCGTCTGAGCATTGGCAATCGCCACCGTCTGCGCGGCAACCTGCTTCTCCAGCGCCGCAATCCGATCCGCCTCCGCGCCAGCCTGCGCGTTGCTCGGCGCCCCGGACATATCGGGAGCGACCAGCATTATCGCTGGCATGGGCGCCTGCGCCACAGCCTGCACTCCACCCAGCAGCGGAGAACCCGCCACCACACAAAGAGAAAATCCCAGAAAAACCTTCAACAACATAGAGCGCATCTGCAAATCACCTGTTTTCAGCTTCGTAGGCACAGCACCAGCCAGCCAGCCAACACACGCCAAGGAAACGTCCTCACGAAAAGAGGAACGATCCTCAAAACATGGCATAGCGCGCCAGTGTATTTATCGCCCTATCTACTCTACACAAGGAACCCATTAGCAAGCCATTAAATCCCGTAAATCTTTAACCAGCCCCCTCCCCGTTGCGGCAAGGTGACTCTGGCAGCGTTATAGTATGATTTGATCTTCCTCTTGGGCGCTGAATGTCTCCCTCTGGAACGGACAGAGGGCTTTGCTGAACGGACACAAGTGGAATCACCGGCGCAAGTTGGGCAAACGATCATAGTGGCTAGCAGTAAAAAAACGGTTCCCGTGACATCACAGTTTTTGGCAACGAACACAAGGAGCTTCTGAAATGGCAAAAGGCGTCAACAAAGTATTTCTTCTCGGCAACGTCGGCAAAGACCCTGAGATTCGTTCCACTGCGTCAGGAATGACGGTCGCAAACTTCAGTCTGGCTACGGCGGATCGCGCAAGGGACGCGCAGGGAAACTGGGTCGACAAACCGGAATGGCATAACCTTGTCTGCTTCGACAAACTCGCGGAAACAGCGAAGAACTACGTAAAAAAGGGATCCTCGCTCTTTGTCGAAGGCAAGATTACCAGCCGATCCTGGGACGATAAAGAGTCCGGGCAGAAGAAATACCGCACCGAGATCATCGTCAACGACTTCACCTTCGTTGGGTCTAAGTCCGAAGGCAGCGGAGCCTCCGGCAGCTACGCGAAGTCCAATACGGCCAGCTACGGCTCAAACGCTTCAGCGGCTCCAGCGGCACAGCCCGAATACGCCGATCAGGGCATCACCGACGACGACATTCCCTTCTAAAGCGTCGGCTATTAAAGCTGTAAGTTTTCCCGCATCGCTCTGAGCAATCAGGGCGATTGCATTTTTTCCGCCATTCAGGAACCACAGTGCGTCTATTCGAGCATGTGAATAGGGAGAGTGTCATGCCTTCTCTCCATTCCGCAGGTACGATTGAGGTTCAGAACCGACATCAACGGCCTCAAGTGGTTTCTAGCGACGCCAAAATATTACTGGAAGGCGTAGAAATCTGAGGTGAGGAAAAATGCTTTGCGCTGATGTAGCATCTAAGTGACGCAGGAACGGAGCGACAGCTATGCCAAATGAGACGACGGATTCGATAACAACAAATGAGATTCATGGGTTGGCGGTGTACGCTGCGGGAGCGCAGTTGGTTGCGTACAAGTACAATCCGGGCGAGTTGAAGGCCAATGAGGTCGAGATCAAGATCTCGCACTGCGGAGTCTGCCACTCCGACCTTCACCTGATCGACAACGATTGGGGCTTTAGCAAGTACCCGTTCATCCCCGGCCACGAGATTGTGGGAAAGGTCTCGGCGGTCGGCAGCGATGTGCGCGACCTCGCTCTGGGACAACGCGTGGGAGTTGGCTGGCAGGCCGATAGTTGCGGAATCTGCGAGTGGTGCAGAAGGGGCGAGGAACATCTCTGCGCCGCCGCGCAACCGACCTGCGTCGGACGAAATGGCGGCTATGCCGACTCGATTCGCGTGAACTCGCGCTTCGCCATTCCCGTGCCCGAGGCCTTGGAGAGCGAGAACGTAGCGCCTCTGTTGTGTGCTGGCATCACGGTCTACTCGCCGCTGCGCAACCACAACGTACGCCCTTCGTCGCGCGTGGGAATCATCGGGATCGGCGGGCTGGGTCATCTTGGCATACAGTTTGCCCATGCCTTTGGAGCAGAGGTAACGGCCTTCTCCTCCTCGGCTGACAAGGAAGAAGAGGCGCTCAAACTGGGCGCAGACCGCTTCGTCAACACGCGCGACAATGGCTCGCTGAAGAAGATTGCAGGCTCCTTCGACCTGCTTCTCTCCACCGTCAGCGGTGATCTGGACTGGCAGGCGCTGCTCAACTGCCTGCGACCCAAGGGAACCCTTTGCATCATGGGTGTTCCGCCGTCGCCGATCAGCATCAATGCGTTTTCGCTGATCGGGGGACAGAGAGCGATTGCAGGAAGCCCAACCGGAAGCCCTCGCGATCTGTACGAGATGCTGGACGTAGCAGCGCGACACAATATCAAGGCCATCACCGAATGCTTTCCCATGGCCAAGGCCAACGAGGCTCTGGTCAAACTCAAGAAGAACCAGTTGCGCTATCGCGCCGTACTAGCAAATTAGGCTCAGAGACAGCGTCTCTCTTGTTTGTCATTCCACAGCGCAGCGAAGGAATCTGCTTTTGCTCGCGCCACAACGGTCTGCGCCATTCCCTTAAAACATCTCAATACAACAACTCGCCCGGCAGGTTGTCGACAACTTTGCCGACAACCTACCGAGCGAGTTGAAAGATAGCCTGCCACGAATCTGCATACGCACGATTCGCGGCGAAGCGGTTATTTGTCCGTGAGCGCAGCGACTCCGGGAAGCGTCTTGCCTTCGAGAAATTCGAGGCTTGCGCCGCCGCCGGTGGAGATGTGGGTGATCTTGTCGGCAACTCCAGCTTGCTTGACTGCGGCGACCGAGTCTCCTCCGCCAACGATGCTGGTGGCCTGCGTATTGGCCGCAACCGCCTCGGCGATTGCGTTGGTGCCAGCGGCAAACGGAGCCAGTTCGAAGACGCCCATCGGGCCGTTCCACAGGATCGTGCGCGCGTTGCCAATCTCCTTGGCGAACAGGGCGATCGTCGCCGGACCGATGTCGAGCGCCATCAGGTCAGCGGGGAAAGCTCCCTCGCCGGAAAAGATCGACGTGGTTGCATCTGCGCCAAACTTGTCGGCCAGTACATGGTCGATGGGCAGCAGCAGCTTGACGCCCTTCTCCTTGGCCTTGGCCAGCGCGGCGGTGGCAACGTCCAACTTGTCGGCCTCGATCAGCGACTTGCCAGTAGCCTGGCCCATCGCGTTCAGGAAGGTGTAAGCCATGCCGCCGCCGATCAGCAGCGTGTTGGCCTTGTCCAGCAGGTTGTCGATGACATCGATCTTGCCGGAGATCTTCGATCCGCCAATGATGGCGACGAACGGGCGATCCGGCTCAGTCAGAACCTTGCCGAGGAAGTTGAGTTCCTTCTCCATCAGCAGGCCAGCGGCGGACTGCTTGACGAAGTGCGTGATTCCTTCGGTGGAGGCGTGGGCGCGATGTGCGCTGCCGAAGGCGTCGTTGACATACACGTCGCACAGCTCGGCGAGCTGCTTGGCAAAGGCGGGATCGTTGGCCTCTTCTTCGCTGTGGAAGCGCAGATTCTCCAGCAGCAGGGTCTGTCCAGCCTCCAGCGAGTTCGCCATCTCCTTGGCAACTTCGCCAACGCAGTCCGGCGCAAAGGCCACATTCTCTGCCGAGTCGAAGATCTTGTCCAGCATCTGGCGCAGGCGCGTAGCCACCGGGCGCAGGCTCATCGAATCCACCGGCTTGCCCTTGGGGCGACCGAGATGCGAACACAGAATCACCTTCGCCTTGTGGCGCAGGGCGTATTCAATTGTGGGTAGAGTCTCGCGGATACGCGTGTCATCGGTGATGACGCCGTCCTTGAGAGGTACGTTGAAGTCGACGCGGATGAGTACGCGCTTATTGGCAAGGTCGAGATCGCGAATCGAGAGTTTAGACATATCGACAGAATAAGTGGTTTTGCGCTCAATGGGAACCCTCTGCTGTAAACTTTGTATCTTTCGACCTGATCCACCCCACCTAATCAGCGCAAAACTCGTGCGTCCAGCATCGTTATCCTCGCGCACAGGATACTTTCCGGGTGCCCCACCCATCGCGGTTTCACCGCGATGGGTGGGAAGGAAACCGCCCGCACTATAGATTTGTTTCGCGTCGATACACTCGAGCCGGACTATAGGTCAATAAAGCCAAGGAACTATACTTATAGCTATGTCTACTGCACTCCCCACGACTCTCGGCGCTCTGCGCGCCAGCAAATTCACTCCCGCAAGACTCGCCCGCTCGGTCAAGGACGAGATGCGCGAGAACCTCATCGCTCACCTGCGCGCCAACGCCGCCAACGGCACTGCATCCGCCAAGCCCGCGCCACTCTTTCCCGGCATCGTCGGCTACGAGGACACGGTCGTTCCGCAGCTTGTCAACGCTGTTCTCTCGCGACACAACTTCATCATGCTCGGCCTGCGCGGTCAGGCGAAGTCGCGCATCCTGCGCGCCCTGACCACGCTGCTCGATCCGCATCTGCCCTACGTCGCCGGTTCGGAGTTGCGCGACAATCCCTACGCGCCGATCTCGAAGTTCTCTCGCAACCGCATCGCGGAGTTGGGCGACGACACGCCAATCGCATGGCTCAAGCCCAGCGACCGCTACGTCGAGAAGCTGGCCACGCCCGACGTCACCGTGGCCGATCTGGTCGGCGACATCGACCCCATCAAGGCCGCGCGTTCCAATCAGGATCTCGGCTCCGAGCTGACCATGCACTACGGCCTGCTGCCCCGTGCCAACCGCGGCATCTTCGCCATCAACGAGATTCCCGACCTCGCCGGAAAGATTCAGGTCGCGCTCTTCAACATCATGCAGGAGGGCGATGTGCAGATCAAAGGCTACCCCGTCCGCCTGCCTCTGGACGTCGCCATCGTCTTCTCCGCCAACCCGGAGGACTACACCGCGCGCGGCAAGATCGTCACCCCGCTGAAGGATCGCATCGGCTCGGAGATTCGCACGCACTACCCGGAGTCGGTCGACGAGGGCATCGTCATCACCGCGCAGGAGGCTTGGACCTCGCGCGATAAAACCGGCGGCGACAGCATCGAGATTCCGCACTACATCCGCCAGATCGTCGAACAGATCGCCTTCACCGCGCGCGAGGACAAGAAGGTCGACAAGCGCAGCGGCGTCTCACAGCGCCTGCCCATCACGACGATGGAGCTGGTCGCATCGAACGCCGAACGCCGTGCGCTTCTCCACAACGAGCAGCGAGTCGTCGCCCGCGTCGGCGACATCTACGCCGCGCTTCCCGGCATCACCGGCAAGATCGAGCTGGAGTACGAGGGAGAGATGCGCGGAGCCGACACCGTCGTCCGCGAGATCATCCGCACCGCCGTCGCCCACGTCTTCGACAAGTACTTCCTCAACGCCGACACCAAACAGATCGAGGAGTGGTTCAATCTGGGCGGCACCGTGCAGTTGAACGACGCACAGCCCTCCGCCGCCTCGCTCGCCGAGTTGCAACAGATTCAGGGCCTCATCGAAAAGCTCTTCCCGCTACAGATCACCGCGAAGTCGCAGCCGGAGATCGCCGTCAGCGCCGCCGAGTTTCTGCTCGAAGGCATGACCGCGCACAAACGCCTCAGCCGCAGCGAGGAGCGCAGCTTCACCGCTGGCGAGCGCAAGAGCCGCGCCGAACAGGCCGTCGAGTATGTAGAAAAAGTACGCGCCCACGAGCCCGAACGCGCCCACCCCGTCCAGCCCAAAGACCGCACCCGCCGCGGCTTCAACTAGCCACATAATTCATTCTGAGCGCAGCGAAGAATTTCCGCATTCTGCTCACTCCGCGACGATCTGCCCCATCGGCAAAACACTCATCCGCGTCAATCCGTGGTTGCCGTTGCAGCTTAATGGTTTGTCATCCCCGAAGGGGATCTGCTTTTGCCGTTGCTGTAGTCGTTGGGATTCGTTTCAAGCCGATAGAGTCTAATCTATTAACAGACACGATGAAGCGCATTCGCTATACAAAATTTACCGGTGATCTGGCCTCGGTTCTCGGGCTGGAAGATCTGATGCAGTCGCTCAGCGAGTTTCTGCTCGACTCCGGCTTCAAGGATCCCTACGCCGATCTCTCCCAGCGCAAACAAACGCTCGACGAGTTGCGCGATGCCATCGAAGAGGCGCTTGAGTCCGGCGATCTCTTCGACGAAGAGTCGCAGCAGAAATTCGACGAGCTATCCGACGAAGAGGCCGAAGAGATCGTCGAACAGCTCCTGCAAAAGCTCCAGGAGCAGAACTTCATCAACGCCGAGCAATCCTCCGAACCCGGCACATCCGAGACCGGAGAGGCTGCTTCCGCCAGCTTCGACGTCACCGACAAGAGCATGGACTTCCTCGGCTACAAGGCTCTGCGCGAGCTTCTCGGCCCGCTGGGCAAGGCCGCGCAAGGTCGCCACGACACGCGCCACGAGGCCAGCGGAGTCGAGATCAACGGCAGCTCCAAGCTCTACGAGTTCGGCGACACGCTCAACCTCGACATCACCGCCACGCTCAGCTCGGTCTTCGCCCGCGAGGGCCTCGCCTCTGCCATCAAGGGCGAGGAACGCGCGCCGCTACAGATCGAATACTCCGACCTCTACGTTCACCAGTCCGACTACCACTCGTCCTGCGCGACCGTCGTCCTGCTCGATTGCTCGCACTCCATGATCCTCTACGGAGAAGACCGCTTCACCCCCGCCAAGCGCGTGGCCATGGCGCTCTCGCACCTCATCCGCACCCAGTTTCCCGGCGACACGCTCAATCTGGTTCTCTTCCACGACACCGCCGAGGAGATTCCGCTCAGCCAACTCCCCCGTGTCCGCGTCGGCCCGCACTACACCAACACCCGCGAGGGCCTGCGTCTGGCCCAGCGCATCCTCGCCCGCCAAAGCAAGGAGATGAAGCAGATCGTCATGATTACCGACGGCAAGCCCTCGGCGCTCACCCTGCCCAACGGGCGAATCTACAAAAACGCCTACGGACTCGACCCGCTGGTTCTCACCGAGACGCTCGAAGAGGTCAGCCGCTGCAAGCGCTCCGGCATTACCATCAACACCTTCATGCTGGCGTCGGAACCCTCGCTGATGCAGTTCGTCCAACAGGTCAGCGCAATGTGCCGCGGAAAGGCCTACTTCACCTCTCCGCAGACCCTCGGCAGCTACCTCCTGATGGACTTCCTCTCCCGCCGCATGAAGACCGTGCATTAGGCCGTATCGACATATAGAGCGAGACCTACAGTCGTTACTCTTTCTTCTATTGACTGTTTTTGCTGTTGTCTTTGTCTGGCAAGAGCCAAAGGTCCGTCCTATACCAGCCTAGGCCGCAGGCCTAGGTAAACGTACAGCACAACACTGAGGGCTGAAGGCCCGACCTATAGCCTTCGCGCAATCATCAATTATGCCGAGCCAGCTATATGTCGATACGCCCTAGCGCAGGTTATAAGATTGCAACGCAAAACGGCCCACACCGAAGCGTGGGCCGTTTCTATGGATTCGTCAGAAGGTGATTCCTAGTTCCCCTCCCACCGCGATTGCATTGCGAATCCTTCCCGTTCCTCCCGGTCTCACCTCCCACTGCATGTCCGGCTGGAAGAAGGAGAAGCGTGAAAGCTGGAACCGATGCGCGCCTTCCAACACTACTTCATAGAGTGGGTTGCCTTTTCCCTGCGCCATCTCCATGTGCGCATAGTCGCGGCTGAACTTGCCATAGATCAGGTTGAAGATGGTCTTGTCCTCCGGACGCTTGTTCCAGAAGCCGGTATAGAACGTGCCGAAGTTCAACTGAAACGGAATGATCGAGATGTTCTGTTGCGGGTAGTATGCCGCCGCCGTCCACACGGTGAGTCCTTGTGCGCTGCCGGGAGACTTCTGATGCACCATCTGATCGGCATGGGCATAGAAGCCATACGAATTGCCAACCTTGGATCCGGGATTCGCGCTGCCCTGAGACTGAGCAAGTTGCACGGCGAAGGGAGTAAATCCCTTCCACGGAGTGTAGGTCGTGCCGAGCCAGTAGTGACCGGGAAGACCTGCGGATTGTGTTCCGTTGATGGTCTCCTTCTGGCTGTCCGAAGCTCCTTTGAACAGCATGGGTGTCCAGGCCGCCTGCTCCATGTAGATCACGCCATCATCCCCATGAATGCTCCAGTCTGTGCCATTCGTCTTGGAATTGAACACATTGTCCCAGGTCTGGAACACCGCCGAATGAAGAATAAACTTGTTGTTTGGCTGATACTTGACCAACCCCGCCCAAGTGGAAAAGGGGTAAGCGGAAGACTGCGTATCGAAGAGTACGTTACGAATATCCCCGTCGATTCCATTGTTCAGAGACAAGCTGTAGATGGGAGATGCGTTCAGATCGTCCGAGGCGGAAAAACGCCCAACCTTCAGATTGACCTTTCCTTTATCCAACGACTGTTTGAGAACGAGTTCGTAGAAGAACAGGTTCTGCCCTCCCACACATTGCTGGACGTTATATTGTCCCTGAATGTAGTCGTTGCTCAGGCCTTGTCCATCGCGATTGATGCCGCTGACGGTCAACACGGCATCCTTCCAGCCGACGATCTTGTTCAGATCGAAGTTCGCGCCCATGTAGAAATCGTCTACGGCAGTTACATGCCCCTGCTTCGCGCCGCCCAGCGGATTGCCGGAGGTGATGCCCGTCCAATAAACGAACGGATCCACACCGTGGCTCTGGAGTTTTGTCCGAAGAGTGTCCCAGTCGCCGGAGATGTACTTCCCTTTGCTCCAGCTCTCGTGCGGAGTTTGAGCGATTGCGGCAGAGGCGACCGGAGCCGAGGAAGTGGGTGCCGGAGCAGTGGAGGCAGCTTCGCTCTGGGCCAGAGCGCCGACAACAGTTACAGACTGGATGGCGGCGAAGGTCAACGCAATTTGCAGCCAGCGGAGATGAAGTGATGTGGATTTCATTGTTTTCCCCTTCTAATGGGTCACGGATCCTGCCGTGTGTTGTTGAGTGGCTGCAAGAACTTCGAGGAACAGCTCTCCTCTGAACGCCGTTGGCGAACCCGTTCTGGCCAGAGATAAGATGCGTGGGGAATCCGAATCGATCAGTTTTCGGATTCACGAAGTTGCGAGGTCGTACCGATCGAGAACGGCGGCTTCGGCTCCTTTACGGAAGCCGCCATAGATTCCTTTCAAACCAATTGCATGGGCTGTTTTTTCTTGGCGATGCGCAGCGCCAGAGTCGTAATCACGGTTCCGGCCAGAACAGCACAGGCATAGTGCATCAAACCCTGCACGGCGTTGGGGATAAACAGAACGAAGATGCCTCCGTGCGGAACCTTCAGTTGCACCCCCGTAGCCATGGAGATTGCCCCAGCCACCGCCGAGCCGATCATCAGGCAAGGAATTACGCGCAGAGGATCTTCAGCCGCATAAGGAATCGCTCCTTCGGTAATAAACGACAGCCCCAGAATCGCGGTCGCTTTTCCCTCCGCCCGCTCATGGGCGTTGAAGCGGTTTTTGAAGAGCATGGTCGCCAGCGCAAGTCCCAGCGGCGGGGTCATTCCCCCGGCCATGACTGCGGCGATCGGCCCATAGACATTCGACGCCAACATGCCCAGCGAGAAGGTATAAGCCGCTTTATTTACCGGGCCGCCCATATCGAAGGCCATCATGGCTCCGAGGATGAGCCCCAGAACCAGCGCGCTGGCCTGCTGCATTCCGTTCAGCCAGTTGGTCAGCCAGCCGAGAGCAATCTTTACCGGAACTCCCACAACATAGATCATGACCAGTCCGACGATGAGCGTGGAAAGTAGCGGCAGCACCAGCACGGGCTTGATCCCAGCCAACTCCTTCGGCAGCTTGATGTAGTCGTTGAGAAATTTAGTCAGGTAGCCAGCCAGAAAGCCAGCCACAATGCCTCCCAGAAATCCCGCGCCAAGCGTTGCCGAGAGCATTCCGCCAACCAGTCCGGGACAGATACCGGGACGATCGGCAATAGAGTACGCGATGAATGCAGCCAGCACCGGAGTGTACAGCTTGAAGGCCGTCGCTCCGCCGATCTGCATCAGCGCCCAGCCCAGAGTTCCCGTCTTATCGCCGGCATGGATCCCGCCCACCGCAAAGGACAGCGCGATCAGCAGACCTCCGGCGATAACCAACGGCAGCATGTAGGAGACGCCCGTCATCAGATGCTTGTAAGCGCCCGTGCGCTGCTGCTTCTCCACCTTGGGAGCGTTCTTCTCTGCCGCCGTGGGCATGGGGAGAGCCAGCGCCCTCGCGATAACGTCCTTGCCCCCGTGAATCGCGTCATTGGTGCTGGTACTCAGCAGGCGCACGCCTTCAAATCGGGCCGTATCCACATGCGTATCGGCGGCAATAATGGACGCATCGGCGAGGCGAATATCCTCCTCCGTCAGCGTGTTCTTGGCTCCCACCGAACCCTGCGTCTCCACCTTGATCTCGTAGCCCAGATCCTGAGCGGCCTTGCGTAGCGCGGCAGCCGCCATAAAGGTATGCGCAATGCCGGTCGGACAGGAGGTAATGGCCACCAGCCGCGGCACGGACTTCTCGACCGGCGCAGCCTTCTCCGGCACCGCAGGCAACGCAGCAATCTCCTGCGGAGCTGCGACCAATCCCAATGCATCTCGCATCACCTTGTCCGTGTGCGCAATGACCTCGCTCGCCGAGACGGCAACCACCTTGTTGTCCTTGAAGCGCTCGTCCGCTTGCGCACTCTCTCCAACCAACAGAACCACGGCGGCGGAGTTGAGCGGCGACGCTGCCCTCTGCGCCGCCAGATCGGGCATCTCCAGAGTAAGATCATATCCGCCACGCAAGGCGCATGCCTTCAGGGCTTCGACGGCTAGCCGGGTGTGGGCGCCGCTCAGATTGCTACCGAGTACTGCGATAAGTTTAGCCACGATCAATCTCCTATTCCTGCTGCTGCCAAATTCGCTTCTGCGCCGACGTTCTCAACCCGAACCTGCTTCTCGAACTCGTGTAGCTTCCCTGCGTCCAAACCTGCTCCAACCCGAGTGACGGAGTAGGCTCCCAGCGCAGTTGCCACACGCGCGGTCGCCTCCAATCCATATCCGTTGAGTTGCGCATAGATAATTCCTGCAACCATCGCATCGCCCGCGCCGACGGTACTCTTGACCTCGACCTTGGGAGGCTTTGCCAGCAGAGCCGCCGCGCGGGTGACGAAGACCGCGCCCTGCTCTCCCATCGAGACCACGGCCAGTTCAACCCCGTTGCGAACCAGCGATGCGGCCGCTGTCGCCACCTCCTGCGGAGTCTTCAACGCATGACCAATCAGCTCTTCCAACTCCGCCAGATTGGGCTTGACGATCTCAGGAGACTGCGCAATGGCCAGACGCAGCGGTTCGCCGCTGGTATCGAGAACGATGCGCCCTCCCTTGCCGCGGATTTCCGTAATCAGACGCGCATAAATATCCGTGGAGATGCCCGGAGGCAGGCTTCCCGAAAGCACAATCCAACGGCCCGCTTCCACGCAATCGAGTACGGCGCCGACCAGCCGTTCAATCTCATCCCCGTCAGGAGCCAAGCCGGGAAAGTTGATGTCCGTGGTCTGATTGCCCTCCGCATCGACGATCTTGATTCCAATCCGCGTGGCTCCGGGGATGCGAACGAAGTGATCCGAGATCGCCTTCTGGCGAAAGTGTCTTTCAAAGATTCCCAGATTCTCATAGCCCAGAAATCCAGTAGCCAGAACCTCAACCCCAAGGTCGGCCAGAACCGAGGAGACATTGACCCCCTTGCCGCCAGCGTCGATTCGGCTGGATTTCACCCGATTCACCTCTCCGACATGAAAGCCCGCAAGATGCACCGTCTGGTCGATGGCCGGATTCAGAGTTACCGTTACGACTGTCGATTGGCTTGTCATTCGGATTTGCTCCTTTCGGCTGCGGCATACAGCGCGCGCACCGACTCCACATCGGAGCAGGCCAGCGCCTGCACCGCCAGAGTCTTCGCTTCCGCTCGTGAGATCGTGCGAATCGCGGCCTTGACCGCGGGAATGCTGGGGATGGCCATGCTCAACTCCTTCACCCCTAGACCGATCAGAATCGCGGCGCCAATCGGATCGTCGGCCAGTCCGCCGCAGACCCCAACCCACTTGCCATGCTTCGTTGCCGCTTCCACGGTCTTGGCGATCATGCGCAACACGGCGGGATGCGTGCTCTGCGCCTCCTTGGCCAGAGTCGCATTGCCCCGATCCATGGCCAGCACATACTGGGTCAGATCGTTGGTTCCGACCGAGAAGAAGTCAGCTTCCTGCGCCAACTCCTCCGCCATCACGACGGCTGCCGGAACCTCGATCATCGTCCCAATCTCGACCGGAGCCACGCCGAGCGATCGGCGAACCTCTTCTGCAATCTTCTTGGCCGCAATCAGTTCGGCAGGAGCGGCGATCATGGGAAACATCAGCTTCAGGTTGCCATGCACCGAAGCGCGATAGGCGGCGCGAAGCTGCGTCCGAAACAACTCCTGATGCCGCATGCAGAGACGAATTCCGCGTACCCCCAGAAAGGGATTATCCTCGTGCGGCAGGTCGATATAGGGAATCTTCTTGTCGCCGCCAATATCCAGAGTGCGCAGAATCAGAGGAAGGCCGTCGAGCGCCGTCAGCATCTCACGATAGGCCTCATACTGCTCCTGCTCGGAGGGCGGCTGATCGCGTTCGAGAAAGAGGAACTCAGTTCGCAGCAGGCCGACGCCCTCGCCTCCCGCCTCCAACGCCTGCGCGGCTTCGGCGGCGCGACCAATATTGGCGCAGACCTCCACGCGTACCCCGTCCGTCGTCAGAGCGGGTTGAAAACGAGCCTCAAACTGGAGCGCATGGACCTCTTCCAATCCTTGCTGCGCCACCCGCGCTGAGTTGATGTCCTCCTGCGCCGGGTCAAGATACAGAACGCCCTGCGCCGCGTCGAGAATGGCAAACTCGCCCTCCTGCATATCCTCCAACCCATCGCCGATTCCCGTAATCGCCGGAATGTTCAGCGAACGCGCCAGAATCGCTACATGCGAAGTCGCGCTGCCCTCCACGGTGCAGAAGCCGACGATCTTCGCCGGATCAAACGCCGCCGCCTGCGAGGGAGTCAGTTCGCGAGCCACCAGCAGAATCGGCTCGTCGGAGTCGATCTCTTCCGCCTGCGGTTTGCCTTCCTGCAACAGATGGCGCAGAACCCGCGCTCCAATGTCGCGAATGTCGGTGGCGCGGGCGGCGGTAATCTCGTTGCCCGAAACCTCCACCGAAGAGGCCAGCTTCTCAATCTCCGAGTTCCACGCATAGGAGGCGCTGGGCGTAATGTCGATACACTTCTCCGCTCGCGCCAGCAGAGCGTCGTCCTGCAAAAGCTCCGCCTGAGCCAGAAAGATCTGCGCCGCCTGCTCGGAGTTGCGCGTCCTGACCTGCTCATACAGCGCCTTCAAATCCTCCTGCGCCGCAGCCAGCGCAGCCCGCAACTGCTGCTTCTCCCTCTCGGGATAGTTGGTCGGAGCGGCAAGAACCGCCTTCCTGGCATGAAGCAGGTGAATGCGCGCCATCGCCAGTCCGGGAGAGATGCCCACCCCAACGACCTTGCTCACCGGATGCAGCGGCTTCCAGGAGATCTTCTTCACCACTTGGCGCTTCTCCTCGACCTCTTCCGCTTCCATCTGCATCTTCAACGCTTCAAGAGCCTGCGCCGCATCCGGCCCATCGGCCAGAATCCGCACCACCACGCCATGCTCGGCTCCGAGTTGAAGCAGCGAGGCCATAATCTTGCCATCCACCCGCTTCGATCCCGCCTGAACCTGAATGCTGCACTGGAAGCTGCGCGCCTTGGTGGCAAACAGCGTCGCCGGTCGCGCGTGCAATCCGTGCGCGGCTCCAATCTTGGCATTGATGCCGATAGTCGTGGCGCTCAACGCCTCCAGTTGCGAAGCTCCCGCTTCAGCAGCGGAGTCCGAAGCCAGCAGCGCCGCAACAATCTGATTGGCATCCGTCGTACCCGACAGCGTCTCGACCAACTCCTCCTGCGACAACAACTCTGTCAGCTTTGCCAGCAGCTCCAAATGCTCGTCGGACTTCGCCGCAATGCCCACCACCAGACGAACCGTCTCCGAGGGCTGCCACTCCACCCCAGCCGGAAACTGCACCACCGCAATGCCCGTCTTGCAGATCAGGCCGCGATCGGCAGGCAGCCCGTGAGGGATGGCGATGCCATGACCGAGATAGGTGTTGGCCAGCTTCTCCCGCTCCATCATGCTGGCGGTATAACCGGAATCGATATTCCCCTTCTCCACCAGAATCTGGCTGACCTGTCGAATGGCGTCTTCCTTGTTCTTCGCCACCGCCCCGATGCGTACGCTCGCTACCGTAAAGTCCAACATACCGTTTTCCCTCCCGCTCTGATCTAACGAAACAGAATGTAATCGTTTACATAAATATTTGTCAACACTTTTTTGAAAATATTTTTGCCCTGATTACCGAGTATCTAATCGCGCCCACACGCCCAACACAACTAATTTGTTTTGAATGGGGTATGCAATATTTTGCCGACTTCTATTCCGCTCCGCACCAAACTCTGGCACGATGTAATCGTTTGCGTGTATATTGATTCAGGGGAGCAGAACGAACTTGATTTATGGTTGATAGAAGGAGATTTATGGCGAGTATTCGTGATGTTGCGCAAGAATGCGGCGTTTCCACGGCAACCGTGTCCCGGGCGCTGGCGGGTAAGCAGCACATCCGCGAAGAGGTGCGACAGCGGGTTATGGAGGCGGCGCAACGGCTGGATTACCGGCCCAACCGGGCGGCGCGCAACCTGCGCTCGAATCAGTCCTCCACCATCGGGCTGATCGTCTCCGACATTCAGAATCCCTTCTTTACCAGCATCTGCCGCGCCGTCGAGGACACCGCGCTCAAGGCGGGATTCGCCGTCTTTCTCTGCAACACGGACGAGGATCCAGAGAAAGAAGCTCTCTACCTGCGCCATCTCTCCGAGGAAAATGTTGCGGGAATCATCTTTGCGCCAACCGGTCGCATGGCCGGAGATTTCAAAAAGATGAGCGACCTCTCCATGCCTCTGGTGGTCATCGATCGTCCCATCGGAAAAGATGTGGCCGACACGGTTGTCATCGATAATTCTGCCGCAGCATGCGACCTGACCGAGCACCTGATCTCGCACCATCGTACCCAGATCGCAGGAATCTTCGGCGCCAAGAGCCAGACCGGAGAGGAGCGGCGAAAGGGCTTTCAACTGGCCCTACAGAAGAACGGGCTTGCGGAGAGAAAAGATCTGCTGCGTTCCGTTCCTCCTCGCGAAGAAGAGGGGTATAAAGCGGTCTGCGAACTGCTCGCCCTGCCCAATCCTCCCGACGCCATCCTCACCACCAACGGACTTCTTGGCCTCGGCGCATATCGCGCTTTGATGGAGAGCGGAAGAAAGTTTCCCGAAGAAGTATCGTTTGCCACGTTCGACGAGGCCCCTTGGGTCTCGCTGGTCAAGCCCTCGGTCACGGTACTCGAACAGCCAACCTACGAGATCGGATCAACCGCGGCTGGACTGCTTCTCCTGCGGATCGAAGATCCCAAACGCTCCATTCGTCAGGTAGAACTCAAACACAATCTAGTCATTCGCCACTCCTGCGGCTGCATATAATCCCCGCCCGCTCCTCAACACATTTTCGTCATTACAGCCATACCGACACTCATACCCGGGACCCCATCTTCGGCGCAGCTTCATCACGCCTAAGGTGGGGTTCGTTGCCGTCGCTGTCGCGTTGCCGTCGCCGTTGCGTTGCCGTCGTTTTGCTGTTGCCGGGTGCCCCATCCATCGCAGCAACATCGCGATGGGTGGGATAAATACCGCTCGCACCACTAGCCCCTGCCGTTGCCTTTGCCTATCTTTGTTTGTCATTCCGTAGCGCAGCGGAGGAATCTGCTTTTGCCGTTGCTTTTGTCGTTACTTTTGTCGTTACTTTTGTCGTTGCTTTTGTCGTTGCTTGGCAAGGGCCAAAGGCCCGTTCTATACCAGCCTAGGCTGAAGGCCTAGGTTTACGTTCAGCACAAAGACCAAGGGCTGAAGGCCCGCCCTATAACTCCGTCTTTGCATATCCACAAAAGTAAACCCGATCCAGCTATCATTCTGAATGTGACCTCAAAGCCATCCCCCTCGCGCAAGAGACCGCGTCGCAAGAGCCTTCTCCGATCCTTTTTTCGATGGCTCGTCATCGCCGTGGTGTCTCTATGGTCGCTCGCCGCGTTGACTCTTGTGGCCGCCCGCTGGATCGATCCGCCGACGACTGCGGTACACATCGAGCGTCGCTTGCAGGCCCAGATCAGCGACACGCCGTATCAGGAGCGCTATAAGTTCATCCCGCTGAGCCAGATCTCTCCCAATCTCCAGCACGCCGTCGTCGCCGCAGAGGATGCGCGCTTCTACCAGCACCACGGCTTCGATTGGCACGCCATCCAACTCGCCGCGCAAGAGGACATGGAGGGAGGTCGCACACGCGGCGGCTCCACCCTGACCCAGCAACTCGTAAAAAACCTCTTCTTCGGAACCGGACGTTCCTACCTGCGCAAGGCTGCGGAGACGACCCTGGTTCCGGTGGCGGAACTCGTCCTCGGCAAGCGGCGCATTCTGGAGCTATACCTCAACGTGGTCGAATGGGGTCCCGGCATCTACGGCGCAGACGCGGCGTGTCGAACCTACGACGGAGCCTCGGCCCGCGCTATTGACCGACAACAGGCGGCGCGGCTCGCCGCAATTCTACCGGCCCCGCGGAAACGACGGCCCGAGCGCATGAATAGCTACAGCGCAGTCATCCTCAAGCGAATGCGTCAGATGGGCTGGTAGTCGTAAGCCGCATTTCCATAGAGCATTTCCACGATTGCTGTAAAGTATTAGGATTGTCATCCAGAGCGAGCGAAAGGCGCGAGTCGAAGGATCTGCGTTTCTCTTCGTACGGCAGCACTCTATCCCATTGGAAAAGGCTATAAAACCTCCGCACCCGCCCTGCTTTGAATGGCCGAAATGCCAGTCCAGCACCGCAAGCCCCCGCATTCAACGAGCCTTTATTGGCTGCGAAAAGATCCTAGTGTCCTGTCTCTGAAGTTCAATGCATATTGTCGCGCGCTATGGACGTCGAACAAAGGCCAGTTGAACCAAGGGCCAAAGGCCCGTTCTATACCAGCCTAGGGCGCAGCCCTAGGGTTACGTTCAGCACAAAGACCAAGGGCTGAAGGCCCGACCTATTCTGCCGAGAACTTTAGAGACAGGACACTAGTCTTGAAAGGCCACGGCTTTAGCCGCGCCGCAAGTCGTCTGTTTTCAACGGGGATTTAGCCCCCACGGGAATATCCACGCACCCCATCCGCTCAACAAAGCATGCCAAGCCATCGGTCTCGAACATCTACCACTAAAACCAACAAAATAAACAATTTGCGGCATAAAAATAGTTGGCAGTTTAGTTATGCTCTAACTCGTATAATTTAATCAATAGATCGAAGAGATCAACGCGAAAGGCCCGACGAATTACGTCGGGCCTTTCGCGTTGATCTCGGCATTGCAAACCAGCAGTCCAGAAGACGCAAAGTATATATGTTGCAGTATATACTAAAAAATATTACACGCAGAATCAGCAACATAGGTGTATCCCCCCTGGGGGGGACACCGAGTCGCCTTGCCTATAGAGCAAGACAGACTAGCCATTCACCCGGCTAGCGCGCGTCTCCAGGTCAATCGCATTTGGAAACAGGATGTTGTTCTCTAGATGAATGTGTTGATGAAGATCCTGTTCGAACTCGTGCAGTCCGTCGTAGAACGCGTGATAGGTGGGGCACGCACCGACGGGAGTGGTGAACTGATGGCTGAGCTGACGAATCTCCGCCAGCAGGGTTCCTGCCGCATCGTGCTCAGAGAGCATCATGGCGATGGGGCTGGCCACGCTGTCGAAGCATCCCTGCGGAAGCTCGCTGCCAGCGGCGACTGAGCGTTCCAGCGCGCCGATGTAGGGAAAGAGGATCGCCTCTTCCTTGGCAAGATGCTGCGTCAACTCAGCGTCCAACTGTGCCAGTTTCGCTTGGATCGCGGGCAACTCGGCCTGTGTCTCTCCGTGGCGGCGAACGACCTTGACCGCCAGTTCGGCCAGTCGGGGCAGCTCGCGTTTGACGTAGGCGTGATGCGTGCTGGCGATGTGGTCGCTCAATCGCTCCAGCGAGGCCTTGGTCCAGTCTTCGGCGATAGGCGCGGGGCCTTGGGCTGCGGAGTCGAGCGCGGCAAGCACAGCGTCGACCTCAAGGTTACTGGCCGCGCAGGCCTCGGAGAGCGGCTTGCGTCCACCGCAGCAGTAGTCAATTCCGTACTGCTCAAAGACGCGGATGGAGGTGGGCTGAGCGAGGGCAATCTCGCGAACGGTCTGTGTCGTAGTCGTCATGGTGTGTCTCCCTTGATTGCAAGCGTAGGGCGAGCGGGTCCGCATGGCAGCGACTTTGGTCACTCACAACGAAAAAAGATTGAGGTTGAGGTTTTGAGTTCAAGCGAGTGACTTAAGTCGCTGTGCAGAACGAGTGCCGTCGATAAGCTGAGTTTGCTATTCAATCCAGATGAGGACGGTACACGCAATGTTTTGCTACCAGTGCGAACAGACTTCCCAGGGCGTAGGCTGCCAGACGCTCGGAGTCTGCGGCAAAGACGAGACCACGGCAACGCTACAGGATCTATTGCTTCATGCGGTCAAAGGTATTTCGATGTATGCGCATCGTGCGCGGCAGCTTGGCGTGGCCGATCCGGAGATCGATGCCTTCACCATTCAAGCCGTCTTCGCCACACTGACCAACGTCAACTTCGATCCAGAGCGGCTGGTGCAGCTCATTCAGCAAGCGATCGCGACTCGTAATGATGCACGCAGCCTCTACGAGCGAGCGTCGGTGGAGGCAGGAGTGGTGCCCGCCGAGCTGGGGGGAGCGGCGGCATGGATTCCCGCGTCAACCCTGGATGGATTGCTCGTGCAAGGCAAACAGGTTCTTCTTCCCGCGCGTTTCCTGACCGACGGAAAAGAGATTGCCGATTTGCAGGAGTTGGTGCTGTATGGCATCAAGGGAGTCGCTGCATACGCCGCACACGCGTTGGCGCTGGGCGCTGGAGATCCGCAATCCTTCGCAGGGATTCATGAGATTCTCAACTTCCTCACCCATCCTGCGCCAACCGTAGACGAGCTTCTGGCCAAGGCTCTGGCCGTCGGCGAATTGAACTATCGCGTGATGGAGATTCTGGATCAGGCGCACACCGAGACCTTCGGCCATCCAGTGCCCGCAAAGGTTC
>JARLFY010000055.1 GCA_031296325.1 Acidobacteriaceae bacterium
ATCCCCTTGGGGGGAAATACTATAAAGACAACGGCAAAGACAACCGCAACGGCAAAAGCAGATTCCTCCGCTACGCTGCGGAATGACAAACAAAAGAGAGGCAACAGCAGCGTCACAAAGCAACGTGTATATGTCGATACGACCTACTTCTTCTTGAGCAGGACCGTTGGGTCAAATAAGTCGGCGGTGAGCGGGATGTTATAGACCACGCGGGTCAGAAAGCGCTGGCTGACCATCTCGCCGTTGTGGTAGCGGGTGATGGTGAGCGGCGTCGGCAGGCCCTGAATGGTGTGGTAGTCGTCGTATCCCTCGGAGTCCTCGTCGTGGTCCTTGAACTGGTCGTTGCGCCACTGGAAGGTGCGGCGCAGAGGAAGGTGCGTCGCGGCGTCAAGGTCGAAGGTAACCGCGTCGTTGTTGGCGGTGAGGACGCTGACCCGGTCGGCGAGGTGGCGATCGACCATCACCGTGCCCTCGCAGACGATCATCACTCCCGGAGCAGAGAGCCAGTTGCGAACGACGTTCTCGATGGAGTGCGCGCGGCGGCGATAGTAGTCCTCAACCTGATCCTTGGGCAGCGAGGTCGCGCCCTTGTAGGTGATCTCGGTGCCCTGGTCGGCGGTCCAGATCTGCACCACGTCGATCTTCTTGCCGGGAAGGATCATGCTGCGGGCGGTAAGGAAGCCGACGCGGTCGGCCTCAGTTTGGGCTGTCGCGGAAGAGACGGGCGCGGAAAATCGGTGGAGATCGTGGAACTCCGTGATGTAGGGATTCGGCTCGCCATGGAAGAAGGCGGAGCTGCGGCCCTCCACCTGAACGTCGCTGCGGTCGAGCCACGCCTTGCCGCCAAGCGCCGCAACCATCTGGTCGAGGAGCTGACGACCGCGCTCGGTCGCGCTCTGGCCGGATGCAGCGACAGGAGCCGCGCTGGGCAGATCCGACGCCTGCGCGTCGAGGCGCAGCGCAACAGGGGGAAGCGAGAGAACGAAGAGCAGCGCGGCGGTTAGGGCTGAACGCTTCATAGAGAACTATCTTAGCCGGTTGCGAGAAGAACTCGCAGGATCACGTATCGGGTATTTTGGTGGCTGCGTTCTCTCCGGAAGATCCGGAATTCACCCTCTGCGAAAAACTCGGCTTTGGTTCGACAAGAAGAAGATCCGGGGCTAAATCCCATTGATCGGAATGGGTTTATTCCGTGGTCGGTTGTGTTTTTGGTGCGGTTTTCGATATGCTCGTTCCCTGCTTGCGGACTGCATTGTTGCCACGTGGAATTGCTGGTTCCCTTGCTCTGTTACGTCTGTTTGACGCGTAGTTTGCTATCCTTGACTGTTGGATGAAGTCTGTTGGATGAAATGGTTGCCGAAGCCCTATGCCTGAACAACGAGCCAGAACGTATCACCGTAATCGCGTCGCCAGCACGTTCTCCGAAGAGATTGGAGCGATGCTGGAGGGGGAACTCTCCGACCCGCGTATTGCGGAGAGCTATGTAACCGAGGTCGTGCTTGCGCCCGGAGGCAAGAGCGCGCGCGTCTTCGTTGCGGTTCATGGCAGCGAGGAAGAGGAAGAGTCGACGCTGGCCGGGTTGATGACGGCGCGGGCTTACATCCGCTCGCAGTTGCGCGACCGCATGGGCGTTCGTCATGTTCCAGAGTTGACCTTCGCCATCGACCGCTCCAAGCGGATGACTGGGCGCATGGACGAGCTGCTGGGACGCATGCGCAAACGGGATCGCAAGCGCGAGGAGAAGACGCCCAAGGCTGGCGCGTCGGCGGCAGAGCAAGTTCCAGCGCAAGCTGTGGCGGATGAAATCGTAGCGAAGCCTCTCGTGGCAAAACAGCCGGTGGCGAAGCTTCCGGTGAAGCCACTGCCTTTGGAGCCGAAGTCCTGAACACACAGATGCCAATCGATGCAGAGTTGCCTCAGCCCTCCGGGGATGGAGCGCGCAATGTGGTCGTTGCGTGGTTGCGCGACTGGGGCAAGCGGGTCTGCGGCGAGTCGCCGTGGGAGATCGTCGTGTTTCTGTTGGCGACGACCTTTCTGCTGTTCTATGGATTGGTTCCAATCTTTGGCGGCGACCAGATCGGGCTGGTGGGAGCCGATGAGCCTCGCTACGCGCAGATAGCGCGCGAGATGTTGCAGACTCATTCGCAGACCTGCCACGAACTGCATGCCAAGATGTTTCCGCACAGTCTGCGCCCGAAGGACATCGAGAACTCGCTGCGTTGTCTGGATGGCGGAACCGTGACTCCGGTTCTGTACGGGCATCCCTGGCTGGAGAAGCCAGCGCTCTACTACTGGCGCGCGATGAGTTCGTTCCGCGAGTTCGGCGTGTCGGACTGGGCGGCGCGACTTCCCTCGGCCTCCGGTGCGTTTCTTCTGATCGCGATGATCTTCCTGCATATGCGGCGCTTTCGGCCCGGAGGGCAGCTTGACGCTGCATTGATTACCGCCTCGTCGGTGGCGATCATCGGCTTTGCCCGCGGCGCTTCGACCGACATGCAGTTGGCTGCGCCGTTGTGCATTGGAATGCTGGGCTGGTACGCATGGTACGAGACGGACAAGAAGTTCTGGCTCTTCGACCTGTACTTCTTCGGCGCGGCGGCGACGCTGGCCAAGGGGCCGATTGCGCCCTTCCTTGCGCTCTGCATCATCATGCTGTTTCTGGGACTGCGGCGGGACTGGCAATCGCTGCGGCGAACGATCTGGATTCCAGGAATTCTCCTATATCTGGCGATGGTGTTGCCGTGGTACATCGAGGTGCAGCGGGAGAATCCGACGTTTGTCGAACAGTTCTTCGTCGAACATAATCTGAAACGCTTTGCGACCAACATCTATCAACACCATCAGCCCGTCTGGTACTACCTGATGGTTGCTCTGGTGAGCCTGATGCCGTGGACGGTGATCGCCATTCGCGCGCTGGTGGCGGCGATGAGAGCGTCGATTGACGAGTGGAAGGCGCTGCTGAATCCGAAGTGCTACCTACGACTGCCGCGCACCGGCGACGCCTTTCCCGAGTTTCTGGTTCTGTGGGCTTTGTTCCCCATCGTCTTCTTCACCTGCTCGAAGTCGAAGCTGCCGGGTTACATTCTTCCGTCGATTCCTCCGATCACGATTCTGACCGGGGACTATCTCAATCGCATTCGCCGCGTGGGACTGCCGAAGTGGCTGCTATGGTCGCACGGCGCGGCCTGCGCTCTGGTGACGTTTGTGCTGGTTCTGGCGCCGCAGCACATGACGTATGACACGCTGGTTCCATCGCTGGGCTGGCTGCTCTGCGCAGGCGTGGCGGCGCTGGTGGTGCTGTTCGTCGTCTCCCTGTTGATTCGTCGCGGAGGCGTCGCACAGGTGCGCAGTGCGACGCTGATTCCGGTGGTGGCCGTGCTGGTCTTTCTGCTCGGCTTCCACGGACGGGATCTCGACCTGAACTTCTCGGCCCGCCCCTTGGCGCGCGAGATGCAGCAGAAGGCTCCCGAGGTAAAGCTGGTCGCAATCGAAAACGTCAAGCGCGACATCGTCTACGGACTGGCCTTCTATCGCAACGAGCAGCCGATGGATTATGCCAGCGACGGCATTCCGGCGGGAGAACATCTGCTGGTGGTTCCGGCAAAGGATGCGCCGGGACTGGCGCAGCTACTCGATGGGCGCGTCTATCAGCAGATCATCGAGTATCCGGCGCGAGGCCTTCAGGTCTACCGAGTCTACGCGAAGCCGTAGAGAATTTTCGCCTGATGGGGTAGACCATTGCGCGACGAGGAAAGCAGATTCCTCCGCTTCGCTACGGAATGACAAGAAAATTTCTCTGTGGAATGACAAGAAATTTTGCTATGGAATGACAAGAAATTATGGTCTATAGCGATTTAGTAAAAAATCCAAACGCCGAATATTTTTTCTCTGGTCAGTGTACGAAGAAACCTCTACTCCTATAAGCTCTTTCAGTGCCGCATTGCGAGCGGAAG
>JARLFY010000056.1 GCA_031296325.1 Acidobacteriaceae bacterium
AACTCAAAGCTGCTGCATGAAAAAGGCTATGGAAGTATGGAAATCGCTGCGCGATTCCCACACTCCCACAGCCTCGACGACGACGGGATGAAATCAATCAACCCAGCACTTATGGGATACGCATTCTGAGGGCAAGGTCAGAGGCGAAGTTCACTGTTTGCTGACGGCGCACTCTGTTCTATTCAGTCTGTTCAGGGATGATTAGGAGCACTTCCACTGCGGCGAGTTGACCGTTCTGTCGACCGGGCCTGAATTGCCACTGCTGTAGCGCACTCAGCAGGAACTTTGTCTGCGCAAACTCCGCCGGAAATACCACGGCGAGGTGCTCGAAGCGTCCGGCAAGATTGACGAATCCGTGGACCATCAACGCGTCTGCGGTGAAGTCCGATGGGTTCAGATGAGGTTGCACGATGTCGAATGGCCATGGTGCTTCGGGACGCGCGCCATTCGCAGATGCGGACGTTGGCGGCACAGAGTACTGAAGAATCCATGCCTTACCCGGCCCCAGATGCAAATACACGGTATACACCGGTCTTCCAGCCCATAATTCAGCGGTCTCCGGATACTGCTCTGCGAGCGCCGAGCCTACGACAACGACGCCGAACTGGCCGTCTTTCGGTAGGAGAACCCGTGTGACGGAACCCCCAATTACGGGCGCGACGTTAGCTGAGTCAGCGTCAGAATCAGCGCCGGATCCTCCTTGCGTTGGGTCAGGTTTGCCCGCAGTCTGCCCATCTGTTCCGCCTGCAATTGAGCCTTTGTTCTCTGGCGCACGGGGGCCTTGTCCGGGGCCTTCGCCGGATTGTCTGCCCCCTGGAGTGCCGTGGCCAGTCGCTACAGAGTTGACCGAGGGATCGGCACCGAGCGACTCAGAGACGGATGGGTGTGCCGACGCGTTGGCCAGAGGGATCGCGACGGGTCCCTCATGCACCTGAAAGCTGGAGAGAGAGATTATCTGAACCGGGGTTGACTGCTCCGCCACTTTTGCCGAAGTTTCAGGGATGTGCCGAGCAGGGTCTGGCCCATGTACGACGATGGGAGACGTCGTGCTCGGAGGAAGCGAGGGTAGATTCGAAGCAAACGGAGTAGACGACATCTTGAAGTCAGCCGGGATCAATTCGTGATTGGGCGGCTCCAGCGTGGGTCGCAGATTGGCGATGATGGGTTGCTGGAGTGGTGCCGGAACAATGGTTCTAACCGGAGGAGCCGGAGGGGTCCACCGCAGAATCTGCGGGATCGGCGGGAGACGATGGAGCAAGATGTCCGGCGGCGCGTCCAGTTGCACCAGAATCTGCGCCTTGGGGGCCAACTGCGCTAGTCGCGTTGCGACGGAAGGCATCGAGGCAGGGCTTGAGCCGGGAGACTCTGCGGGCGCTGAGACTTTCGGCGCAAATTGCGCGACGTGGCTTCCAGACGACTCTGGCCCTCGCTGTATCGGGGTGGGCGCGTTGAGTATGCGGACCGTGAAGTGTCGGATGGTCAATCGTCTGGATACTCGAGGCATATTTCCAAGTCCATAAAACAGCCATCCGTATGCCAGCACATGCACCAGAATTGAGATCACAAAGGAAGATGAACCCGTTCGTGCGGGTCGCGGAGGCGTCGCAAATAGCGTAATAGTGCGGGAAGACCTCATGACCACCCTTGGAGCGTTTCAAATCAATGCAAGGTCTGATCTATGCCCAGCGCAAATCCTGACTTTGAGCCGTGTGAATGCAATTGTCAGACCAACCGATATGGCCGCAAGTCTCTGCAAAATGGAGGGCTACAACCCAAATCGTGTCTACGCGGCTACACAGGCAGGCCGGGTGGTATACACGCGTTCACAGTTGTCTGGATGGACAGCATCTAAACCACTGATTTCGTGCAGATGTGAGGCCTCGCTCTTTGGCACTGGAATTGCGATAAGTGTCTTGAAAGTTAGAGGTGGCTGGACAGCCAACTCGAACAGGTATCTCAATGAACAAAAGAGTACAGATCATCCTCTTGAGCGCATTTGTGATTGCCGCGTTGTGCAGTTACGCGGTCTACCGCTTGGTGGGCAACCGCCTCGCCGCGTCACAAGTACAGTCAACGCGCGTCATTGTGGCTACTTCCGACATCAAGCTTGGAACCGTTCTCCGCTCGAATGATCTTGGGACGGCGCAGATCTCAGGCCCTCTGCCCAAAGGAGCAATCGTCAACCTTCAAGATGCCGTGGGCCGGGGCGCGATCTCGGATATATATCAGGGGGAACCGGTGCTGGAGAGCCGCTTGGCTGCTCAGGGAGCTGGCGGTGGACTTGCGGCGACCATTCCCTCTGGCATGAGAGCCTGTGCAGTCAAAGTCGATGACGTCGTGGGCGTAGCTGGATTTGTTACTCCCGGCATGCATGTGGATGTTCTGATCTCGGGGGTTCCTCCTGGCGCGGCGACTGCGACCACGAACGAAGGACCGCAGGTAAAGACCCTGCTACAAAATATCGAAGTCTTATCTGCTGGTACCGACATTCAGAGAGACGTGGATGGGAAGGCGAAGCCTGTACAGGTCGTCAACCTGCTGGTTACGCCGGAACAGGCAGAAGATCTCAGCCTTGCCAGCAGTCAGACGAGAATCCAACTGGTGTTGCGAAATCCGCTGGACTCAGCAACCATTCAGCCGCCTGGAACTGCAATGGCCGCTCTGTTTGCGGACAAGAATGCCGCGCCGTTACCCAAACCGCGGTCAGTAGCCGTTGCACCTCACAAGGCATCTGTCCCCACGCAACAGATGTATCTAGTTCAGGTATACAACGGGTCGAAGCGAAGTGACGCGAAGTTTGGCGACAGTGAGGAGAAACAGTGAAAGTCAAAATCGGTATTTCTATTGCTTTTTCCTGTGTGTTGTCTCTTGCGCTGTGTGGCCAGTCGGCTCTAGCTGCTCCGGCCCCAGCCTCTCAGCCCACTGTTGCGTCCGGTCAGGACTTTGCGAATGATCTTGTGGTCGGAGCAGGGAAGTCTGTATTGGTGGATTGCGCTCTGCCGATTGAAAGAGTCGCGGTCGGGTCGGGCGACATCGCTGAAGTAACCGTCGTGAGTCCTACCGAGTTGATGCTGAACGGCAAGACGGCGGGCGACACAAGTCTGATTGTCTGGCAAAAGGGTGGAAGCAGGCAATTCTTCAATGTACTGGTTCGAGCCAACAACTCTGCGGCGAATGACCGTGTGGACGCACTGCGTCGGGAGTTGCGAACGGAGTTGCCGGGACAGGATCTCCGTGTCACCTCCGAGAACGGACTCGTCTTCCTGCGCGGCACTGTGAAGGATCTCGTGAGCAACGATCGCGCCGTTCAGATTGCTGCGACAGCGGGCAAGGTTGTCAACCTACTCTATGTAGAGGTTCCAGCAGCGGAGCCGCAGATCCTGCTCAAGGTACGCTTCGCGAGCCTTGACCGGAGCCTGAACAATCAACTAGGCATAAACCTATTCAGCCTCGGCGCTGCTAATACCATTGGTTCCGTCACTACACAGCAGTTTTCTCCGCCGGTAATTTCTGCGACGGGTAGTAGCGGTTCTGGGGGCACTACTGGAACTGGTGCAACTGCAACCATTTCCGACTTGATGAATCTATACGTTTTTCGACCTGACATAAATCTTGGCGCAACGATCAAAGCGCTAGAGGCTCAAGGCGTCGTTCAGGTTCTCGCCGAGCCCAATGTAATGACCAGCAACGGAAAACAGGGAAGCATTCTCGCAGGCGGGCAGTATCCATATCCCGTGGTTCAGGGAACTAGCGCTGGCAGTGCACCTACGGTCACAATCCAGTTCAAGGAATTTGGGGTGCGACTGAATTTCATTCCCACGATCACTCCCCGAGGCACGATCCGACTTCAGGTAGCGCCCGAAGTAAGTTCTTTGGACTTCGCCAATGGGATCACCATCTCCGGCTTCACGGTTCCCGGGCTGGATGTTCGAAGCGTGAAGACAGAGGTCGAGCTGGCTGAAGGACAGAGTTTTGCTATTGGAGGTTTGCTGGACAATCGCGAAACTAAAACTTTATCTAAAATTCCGTTTATTGGCGACGTGCCGATATTGGGCAAGTTTTTCCAATCCATAACCAAGACCAAGACCAACACGGAACTTATCGTGATTGTGACACCGGAGATCGTGGCTCCAATTCCGGCTGGTGCCTCTCTACCTCAACTGAAGTATCCCGAAAATTTCTTGCCATCAGCTTCAGGAATTTCTATGACAACGCCTGGAGCGGACGTAACAGGAGCCAAGCCGTCGTCGCCGACGCCACAGACGATGCCCGTGGAGAAGCTCATCCGAAGTATGCAACCTGAGCAGCCTCTGGTTATTGACGGCAGTATGTCTACAACAGGCTTTAGTACAACTTCGAGTGCAACATCCACCGGGACAACGCAGTAAGGAACATGGATCAGTGGAGTGCCCATGCAGGTCAGCGGACTACCGAGGCGGATGACGTGCGAGGTAACGCGATGAGCAACACTCTCGACGCCTCGACCGCAGAGCCTTTGCCTCCAGCACGCTGGGTTCGTCCTTAACTTATGAGCGCCCCACTTAGTTTGCAATTATCTTCAGTTGCAGAAGGCTGCTCCGCGGCGAGTCAACTATTCCGAAATAACCATCTGTGACGTGCTCGTGATCGGGATTGTCATGTTCTTCCAGGATGGCACGTTGATTGGGAAGCTGTACGTCACGACCACCTTCACTGCATTCCCCACAGCATTACAGTAGAGGCCATTGGCGTCCAGATTTGTTGCAGGGTTGGGACATGCTGTTGTCCAGGTGGTGACTCCGTTTACATCTTGGCTTGCTATCAGCCAAGTCGCATTGACAGACATGTTCTGGGGCTTAATTCCCGGATAACTCACAGAGGATAAAAAAGCCAGAAGTGGATTTTTCGTAGGGTCAGTGTTAGACGTGAACTTACTCGGATTCAGATTGCAATTGGGGTCGGTAACCGTATCCAGCGTGCAGGAATCCGGTCCACGAACAACTGCGTACCGAGTAGCGGTTCTGGCGGCGTCGGACATATAGTTGTATGTGTAAAACGCCAAAGAGAACTGAATGAACCCGAACAGGATCATAAGAAAAATTGAGGCTGAGAGGGCATACTCTATAAGAGACGAACCTTCTTTATTCTTGAGCAGGCTCACTGTAAGACCTCCTCGATGGAACTACCTTGGAGAATATAGGATGCTGGAAGGCCAGGAATCTTGATCCTTGGGGTGAAAGTGCCTTGTGTGTGGACTGTGACAGTCACAATCAGGTGGGATGATGAACACCCTGACGGATAGCTGCCCACTACATTGCAGCTATAATTGGCGGTTCCGTCTGCGCAAGTACAGGAATAGGTGGGAGTAGACGAAAATGATACGGCGGTTCCCAGATTATTTGAATCCGACTGAGCGGCTTGCAGCATTCCAGTTGTATCTAGCCCACTACTGTTGGTAATGGAAAAGGCTCCACCATTCATGGTTGCATACTGTGCGGCTGCTCTGGCCGAGTTTGTTACCTCGATGGCACAATAAAACAGATTGCCAAGTTCCGACATGCCCAAGAGCATGGAAAGCAGCAAAGGCAAGGAAATTGCGAGTTCGATGAGAGCCTGTCCACTTTCTTCTAATGCGCGAAAGTTTTTCATCGTGTCTCTCCTTACTCCACCAACGCAATCTTTCTTAGAGGCGTGGTGCTGGGATTTGTATCGTTGTAGTTGTTCGTTATGGTGATATTGTCATTCGATGTCAATTGGTACGCAATAATTCCTGCGGCAGTCCAATTCTTCCCGCCACTGTCTTGAAGGGTAACTAATGAGGTCGGCGCGTAAATAATTCCGTTCAGGTTCTGAGTGCCACTCCCAAACTGAACCTGAAGTGAAGGCGGCGTACTGCCTGTGGTGGTATTTATGGAGGGCTGCATGATCGCAATCCCATCATAGATCCCACTCGTAGGGGCCGTGACCGTCAATGCTTCATTCTTCTGACTGTAAACTCCACCAGCAATATCCAGAGTTCCACCGTTGACAGTGACGTTACCTATGCTGACGCCGTGTTCAAACACGTATACTCCCGGAGCAAGAGCCAGAGTTGTTGAGCCACCGTCCAGCGAGACGTTCGTTCCACTGAAACAATATACTTGGTCGCTGAGAATCCCATCTGCGTTGGCTTTGGGCGTTGGTAACTGCGAAGTCGAGGTTATCGTTGTCAACGAAGTGGTGTTGCCTCCACTGCCGGTTGTACACGCAGTCGCTGGAATTGGACCTTCGAGATTGTTAAATGGGTCACTGACCGGAGCGACCCCAGACTGCAACGGGGTAGTCTTACTTGATTTGCAGCCGCCTCCGGTGTCCAGCCCCCCAACAATATGAAGGAAGTCGCCATTAATCGTTCCGGAGCCGTGTAGGCAAACCGCAGCTGGGTTTGGTGAATTTACTTGTATGCCACAATTGCTGGCTGTGATGGTTTTCTTTGTGTAGATAACATCCGTATCGGATGCATTGGTATCCAGAATGTAAATGCAGGCGGTACTTGCCGGAACTCCAGCAACTGCTCTTGCCGCAACATTGATGGTATGAAGGCCAAAAACTCCCATGAAAAATGTAGGGTTAGGTTGAGTGATGATGACTTCTACATAATTTGAGCCAGTGTGGTATCCGTCAGTTGGACTGAGGTTGACCGAAACTTGAGAGGCTGTGTTTGCGATGCCGTTTACTCCTGCAGCCGTTCGAGCAACACTGACGACGTTGGTAGATCCGTGGTAACTCAATTCAGTCGCCCCGGCGATGGCAGCAGCGTCAGCAGCCGTCTGTACGTGACGACGAGAGTCGAACAGGAAACCCATATCCAAGGCCAGCGCCAGAAATCCTAGAAGGATTGTCATGCACAATGCTGTCAAAATCAGCGTTTGACCTTTTTCATCTCTGTAGAGCTTCATTTCCCACCCCATTTCATTTCTAGTGGAAGGTGCCTAACTCGTTTTCAACCTTTATTCGTCCATTCCCTTCGAGCCGTTTGTGGCGATGTGTCTCGACATTAATCCGGAGATTATCAATCCCAAAGGCACTCGCGCTCACGCGGTTCTGAATAAGTACTTATCTCCATGGCACAGCTACACTATCTACGGATGCAGTCTGCAAAGCACTGCACTCGATATATCTCGGGAGCGATGTGTCGTCAATTGGTGACGGAGATTCATGAAGTCCTCGATCGAGATAATTCCACGTCTCTGCTCAGTACTGGACGTAAGAACGCTAACAGCTTTGATGTATGTAACACGTCCGAAGTGGTCTCGATTGTTTGAAGAATTTTTGTCAAGGTCGGAGTTAAGTGTTCTGGCGTTCAGCGTTCTGCAGGCGGAGTCCGCTTGCGAAGGCTCTGCTTGAGACGGTAGCTTTCGTCGTTCATTTCAGGATGTGGACGTGGGGCGACGCGACGGGGGAAGCAGAGGCAGACCAGCGGTTTTGCCGCCCATCCTTCGCCAGAAAAGAGGTGCAGGACAGGGTGCTCACATCTATAAAATAGTATTTAAATACCTGTTTTATGAAAACGTTTGCATATTATATTTTCTGGCTTAGGTTTACGCGTTGATTTCAATGGCTCTGCTATTACATGACTTTGGCGTCGCGATTGCTATAGTAGCAAGCACGAATTGCGTTGTAGGCTTGACTTTGTTTGCAAGGACTATATTGACCAACTTTATAGTTGTCAACCTGCGACAAAACAGGAGGAACGACAATGAAGAATACTATGCAGATGATGAAGAACCTCATATCAGAAGAGTCTGGTCAGGATCTGATTGAGTACGCATTGGTTGCAGCTCTAATTGGTCTTGGCTCGGTCGCAGCGATTGGCAAAATCGGTGGCGGAATTTCAAACGAGTTCAATAACATCAACAACACATTCAGCACTAGCGTATAACCCAGAGCCGTCTTACGGAAGTGCTAGACCTTGCGCTCCCGTAAGACGGCCCTTTTTTTGCCGCCTGCCTAACAGCGCTCAGTCCATTCAGGTCAGCGGAGCATTTGTTGGCGGGAGTGTGCAGACGGATGTTTCGAGTGCAGAGAATTCGATTCATCTCAATGAGGTGGTTAGCCAAGGGCTAACGGCCCAGAGTCCGGGGTCGGCGCAAAATTGTGTGGCGAACAAACGGGTTGTGCTTGCGAAGCCTGCCAATTCTTATTGGATCTTTATGGCCCCACGGTTGGATCCGTGGGACATATCGTGGGAAGCTAAACTGCTGAAAATACTGGTCGGCCTTGGTGACGATATAACTCTAGGCTAAGGAAGATCTGTCCCTTTATCAATACGGGCGACTCTATGAAGTTGCCTGCTGGGCTCAAATTTAACGGACTCGCCCGCAACGCTATCTCCGTCAGATCCTGCTCCGCATCGCGGAAACGCTTACACTTCCGTGCTGATTGCTATCGACAAGAAGGAACTGAAACTCGATATCTCGCTCTACACTTGTCTACAGATTCTGTCGGTCTTGATCTTCGAGAAAGCTGGGATTTCATGCGCTCTTCAGCCGTCTCCGCAAAATGACCCGTGCAGAGATTCCTCAGCCCTACCATAGGTCTATGGTGCGGAGGCCGATTGCTGGGTGTAGTTGTCAGAGGCGTTGTAGTACATCCAGTCGTACTCCGGCCAGCCCGTGGTGGCGGGATTGGCCGAATTGGGACCGATCTCCATCTTGAGAGCATCGTACATATATGCTCCGGTGTTGTAGAGGGTTACGACGTTATCTGCACCGGCGGCATTGAGATCGGTGGTGTTGAACTGGAAGACAACGTAGTTGTTGTAGCCGGCGACGCCACTGCGCACGTCGGGGTCGCTGTTGAGCAGCGGATACCAGAGCAGGTAGTTCTTGTGCTTGCCGTTGAGACGCACCTGAAGACTGCCGTAGTCGGTGGCGGCCATGTTGATTGAGATCAGGACATATGAACCCTGGGCGAGCTGGGCCGCAGTGGTGGTGAAGTGAATCTCCCAGTTCGCACCGCCGTAGAGCGCGGTGGTGGTTCCTGCGGCGGCGGCAGCGGCGGTGACGTACGCTGGCGTGATGTACTTGTAGCCGTCGTCGGTCGTGTCGGATGAGTTGTAGATGCCGGCGTAGAGGTTGGGGTTGAAGTTCTTGTACTGGATGAAGGGCCAACTGGTGTTGATGTCCGATGTGCCGACGGTGTAGACAACCTTGCCACTGTTGGGCGCGAGCAGTTGCCAGTAGTTTCCGATGGCCAGATAGTCGCGCACATCGCGGCCGTTGGCGTCGTGGCCGTTCATGAACTCGTGGGCGGAGCGATCGGGAATGCCAATCTGCCAGATTGGCGGGTAAGTGGAGAAGTTGCGCGGCTGGAAGGTGAGACCGGTCAGAGTCGTCGTCCCGCTGCCGATGACGACGTTGTCTTGATGATACAGGCCCCACTGGCCGAGGATGTATGAACTCAGGCGATAGGTTCCCGGTACAACGTTGGGAATGGTGACGTTGCCGTTGGCATCGGCATAGCCCCAGTACTGATAGCCGTTGGAGGACTCCTGAAAGTAGGTGTTGTTGTCCGTCAGCATGACGACGTTGTTGGTGGGGGAGGAACTCCAGCCGGTGGAGGCGATGGTGGCCTGTAGTGTTCCGCGTCCACTGCTGGGGGTATAGCCGTTATTGATTAACGTCGATTCGGTGTCGTAGAACGACAGGCAGCCAGGCTGGGTGGAGGCGGCTTCGGCGTAGAGCGAGTCGTTGGTGGTGTTGACTGCGTTGAAGGCGTTGAAGTGCAGGTAGTAGGGGCCGAAGAGTCGGTTGTTGACCTCTCCCGCTGTCCAGGAGACGTTGGTGCCACCCAGATGGGCCGACTCGTATTCAAGCTGGACGGTGGTGAGGTATTGCTTGGTCGGCCCGCCGATCATCGTTTCGTGGCTGGGGACGACCCACCAGAAGGCGTTTTGCGCGCCCACCGCACCATGGGCGACGTGGTACTGCTCGTAGGTCGAGTAGTTGTACTTGGTGATGAACTCGCGGTCGAGTCCAGGCGAGGTGAGGTGAGTTCCTAGGATGGTCGCGGTGTAGTCGACGGTTTCGGCCTGTACCTGACGACCGGGTCCGGTAGCGAGGATGGACTGAGTGAAGGCGTAGGGGGGAAAGCCTTCATTGGTGACCCCAGGGTTGTTGGGGCCAATATTGTAGGCGTAGTAGAGGGTAGAGCCGTCGGCTTGTGCGATGGAGTTCAATGAGGGGAAGAAGTTGGTTGTGGCCGCGCCAAAGCTGGTCACTCCATCGGCGGCGGTGTGGCGCAGCACCTGATAAAAGTGCAGGCCGGGATCGCCCAGGCGGATGATCCAGTGATTTTCGACCGCTAAAGGATCGGTCCCGACGATATTAGACTTCAGCGTCCATACGTCGATGTAGTTGGCCGTCTGGACGTAGTTGGCGGTGGTGGCACCGGTGGCCGTGGCTCCGGTCTCGGAGTAGAGGTTGTAGAGGCCGATGGTGTGTCCGAAGGGGGAGTAGCCAACGGGACTCCCCGCCGTGGCGTCGAGAAAGTTCGTGGTGACGCCGTTCAGCGTGACCTTAAGGTTGGCAATGCTGAAGTTAGTGGGATTGAACTGAAAGGCCAGAGGGCCGTTCGCAATGTCCCACTCGGTCGAACTGACCTTGGTGAGAGAGAGGAGGGTTGTGGCTGTGCCATTCAGCGGAACGTTCTGCGGAGAGCCTGAGGCGTTGTCCGTGATGCTGATCGAGGCAGAAGCCGAGCCGGCTGCGATTGCCGTGAAGGCGACCGTGATCGTGCAACTAGCCGAGACGGCCAGAGTCGCCGGGCAATTGTTCGTCTGAGTGAACTCGCTCGCGTTGGTTCCAGTCAGAGTGATGCCGGTCAAGGTGAGTGGAGCTGCGCCGGAGTCGGTCAGCGTGACCGCCTGAGCCGCGCTGGTAACACCGACCGGCTGCGAGGCGAAGGCGAGCGTTACGGGGCTGAGCGATGCGCCGGACATGGCCGCTGACCCGCTGAGAGAAACGCTCTGCGGCGAGCCGCTCGCGTTGTCAGCAATGCTGATGGAGGCTACAGCGGAGCCAGAGGCGGTCGGGGCGAAGGTGACGTTGATGCTGCAACTGGCCGAGGCTGCGAGCGTGTTGGCACAGGTTGATGTCTCGCTGAACTCGGCCGAATTTGTGCCGGTAATCCCGATGCTGGTCAGAGTGAGCGGAGCCGCGCCGGAGTTGGTCAGGGTGATCGTCTGCGCCGCGCTGGTGGTGCCGACGGCCTGCGGAGTGAAGGTCAGAGTTGTGGGCGAGAGGGTTGTGGCGGGCAAGGCGACCGTGCCGCTGAGAGTGACGGTCTGCGGCGAGCCGATCGCGTTATAAGCGATGCTAACGGAGGCGGTTGCGGCAGCCGATGCAGTTGGGGAAAAGCCGACATTGATCGTGCAGGTCGCCGCCGCGGCAAGGCTGGCGGCGCAGTTGTTCGTCTGGCTGAACTCGGCGGCATTGCTTCCGCTGAGAGCGATGCTGGTGAGGTTGAGCGGCGCGGAGCCGGAGTTGGTCAGAGTGACCGTCTGCGCCGCGCTGGTTGTGCCAACTGGCTGGGCACTGAAGGTCATCGTGGTGGCGCTCAGTGTGGCAGCAGCGGCGGCTGTGGGTGCCGAGGAGGACGCGACACTGGAGCTACTCCCGCATCCAGCAAGAGTTGCGCACATGGCAAGACCAAGAATCGAAAGGCTTATCGGGATGGAAGGAGTATTTAGCGGCATAACGACCCAGTTCCCACAGTGAAGGAATTTTGCGAATCATAGCATTTTCTCGCAAGTAAACGCTAACTTTATCGATAACCAATACCGATCCAACACATACACAGAGGTCAGAAGCTTGAAAAGGCAGGGGATATGTCAATAGTTGGTATAGCTAAATAATCGGCATAGTCGCTACTTGTTCGACGCAACCGTGAGGACACGATTTTTGCGGATTGGCATTTCCCATCCTGCATGAACACGGCAAGCCGCGCGTCCACATTGAACTGCGACTCGCGCACTCACCATGCGATGCCGACTGCGTTGTTATCTGGTATTCGTGAAACTGGGGCATAAAGCAGTCCGTAGATGGTGTCTATGCCAGACGCTATCTACGAGCTGTTCGCTTTGCTTCGCTCTGGCCTGTTCGCTTCGTCTTTCCCTGTGGCCGGGCTGCTTTGCTGCGTAGCGTGGAGGCGCGGACGATCAACTCTGGGCTAAGCAGTTTAACGCTTGGGCGCACAGTCTCCTTTGCATTGACCAGAGAAAGAGCCAGCAGGGCTGCCTGTTTGCCGATCTCGGCGCTTTGCTGATCGATGGAGGTAAGCGCGACACGCAGGAAGTTCGAGTAGTGCAGATTGCCGCATCCAACGACGGCGACATCCTCTGGAATGCGCAGTCCCGCATCAAGGATCGCGCGCATGGCTCCCATCGCGACCGGGTCGTTGTAGCAGAAAATTCCATCCGGCTGAGGCGTGGTCTGCAACAGCTTTCTGGTCGCCTCATAGCCCCCCGGTTCGCCGCAATCATCGCCGGAGAGGCCGATGGGGAGAATAAGCTCAGGCCTAGGAACCACCCCTTGTGCGGCCAGAGCTCGCTTGTATCCCTCTAGCCTCCCGAGCGCGGTGCTGGTCTGCGGGCCGCGAATGTGCGCGATTCTGCGGCATCCCTGCTCAATCAGATGGTTTGTCCCCATCAGGCCGACAGCCTCATCGTCGACGCCCACAAAGTTTGCCGGCAGGCCTGCAAACTGGCGGTCGATCAGGATGTACGGCGTCCTCTGCTCCTCGATGCGACGAAAGCTCTCCACCGTCCATTGCGCCGATGCAATCACCAGTACATCCACACGTCGCGCCAGAAGCTGTTCAATCTCCTGCCGCTCCAACTCTGGATCTTCTTCCGACGAGGTAATGATCAGGCTATAGCCTTGCCCTCTGATCTCGGCCGAGATGGCTTTGGCGATCTGCGCATAGAAGGGATGAATCAGATCGGGGACCACCAGCCCAACGGTCCAGGAACGCCCTGTAATCAGCGCGCGGGCTGCAAAGTTCGGCTGATAGTGCAACTCTTCCATGCGCTTGAGAACTCGCTTGCGCGTCTCATCGCCAATATCCGAGTGGCCGCGCAGAACCTTTGAGATGGTGACCGTCGACAGGCCAAGATCCTGCGCAATGTCCTTCATGCGCACCGGCGTGTTTTTGCGAACCTTCTGTCTCTCCTGATTGCTGCCAAGCAAATCTAGCCTATTTCTCCGAATCGCGGTGGTGAGTTCTGCTCAGTATGCAGCCAAAGGCCATCCTTCTACAAGTTGAAGTGTAGTCTCATACGGCGGAACCGAAACGACTTAACCGCTAACTTCATTCCGGGCCATCCTTTGATGTTGACAGCGCTGATCCACAAAAGTATGCTTCGTGTGTCTAAGTTATCGTTTACTTTATGCGAGGAATTAGTGTGAGTCAGGCATACGAGAAGGCAAGCATCGCCATTGATCCGGCAACAGTTCCACAGCGACGGCTGTACACAGGTTCGACGATGCCCGCAGTTGGTCTGGGCACGTTCGGCTCCGACCATGTCACTCCTGCGCAGGTCGCTGAGGCGGTCAGGGGAGCAGCGGAGGTCGGCTATCGGCACTTCGATTGCGCATCGGTCTACGGCAACGAGGCCGAGGTCGGCGAGGCGCTGCAATCGGTTCTGCGTAGTGGCGTCAAGCGCGAGGAGATCTGGGTCACGTCCAAGCTATGGAACGACAAGCACGCAGAGGGCAATGTGATTGCCTCCTGTCGCAAGTCCCTGGCTGACCTTCGCCTAAAGTATCTCGATCTGTATCTGGTTCACTGGCCATTTCCAAACTTTCATCCTTCGGGATGCGATGTAACCTCGCGCAGCCCGGATGCCAGGCCCTACATCCACGAGAGCTATATGAAGACATGGCGCAAGATGGAGGAACTGGTGGATCTGGGGCTGGTGCGGAACATCGGCACCTCCAACATGACCATCCCCAAGCTCAAGCTGGTGTTGCGGGATGCGCGCATCAAGCCTGCGGTGAATGAGATGGAGTTGCACCCGCACTTTCAGCAGCCAGAGCTGTTCCAGTTTGTCGTCGACAACGACATTCAGCCTATTGGCTATTGCCCCATCGGTTCGCCGGGACGCCCGGAGCGCGATCGCACGCCGGAGGACACTACGCCGACCGACGATCCTGTCATCGTGAAGATTGCACAGCGGCATGGAGTGCATCCCGCTGTGGTCTGCATCAAGTGGGCGGTGCAGCGTGGACAGACTCCCATTCCGTTTTCCATCCACAACTACCGAGCCAATCTGGCAGGCGTTACAGAAGATCCGCTCAGCGACGAAGAGATGCAGGCCATCAAGGGCCTCGACCGGAACTGCCGTCTGATCAAGGGGCAGGTCTTCTTGTGGAAGGACGGGCAGAGTTGGGAAGACCTGTGGGATGTTCACGGAGAGATCACTCCTGCATAGTTACTCGTCGGCTTTATTCGACGCTAGCGATCATTCACAAATCGATCAAGGCAACACAAAGGATGGAGAGTAAAAAAATGAAGACGGAGATGACTGCTGCATTCCTGCCTGGAGACAGCACAGTTGAGATGCGTACGGTTCCGGTTCCGGTTCCGGGACATGGGGAGGTTCTGTTGCGGGTAAAGGCTTCGACGATCTGCGGTTCCGATATTCGCTGCATCTATCACGAGCATCTGGGCAAAGGGCCCGAGGGTTATCAGGGTGTGATCGCCGGCCACGAACCCAGCGGACAGATCGTCGCCACGGGCGAGGGGTGTCGCCGCTTCAAGACCGGAGATCGTGTGCTTGTCTACCACATCTCCGGTTGCGGCGTGTGCAACGATTGCCGTCGCGGCTACATGATCTCCTGTACCAGCGAGAAGTATCGCCGCGCCTACGGATGGCAGCGTGATGGCGGCATGGCCGAGTACATGGTGGCCGAAGAGAAAGACCTCATCGCACTTCCCGATGAACTTACCTATGCGGATGGAGCGCAGGTAGCCTGCGGCTTTGGAACCGTCTACGAGGGGCTGGAGAAGATTGGCATCGACGGCAATCATGCCGTGCTGATCACCGGTCTGGGTCCCGTCGGACTGGCTGCGGCGGCGCTCAGTCGCAAACTCGGCGCAAACAAGATCATTGGCATTGACGTAGTCGCAGAGCGCATGAAGATCGCCCTCGACATGGGACTATGCGACGTAGTTTTGACCTCAGGCCCAGACAACGTGGCACAGGTCAGAGAGCTAACCGGCGGCAACGGCGTGGAGCGCGCGGTGGACTGCTCGGCCCACGATCTGGCGCGGGCAACGGCGATTCGCGCTACCCGCAAGTGGGGAAAGATCGTCTTCATCGGCGAGGGAGGAACGGTCAACATCAATCCTTCGCCAGACATGATTCACGACCAGAAGACGCTATACGGATCGTGGGTCACATCCACCTGGTTGATGGAGGAACTCGTTGAAAGACTGGTTCGCTGGAACCTGCATCCCGCCGACATCATCACTCACCGCTTTCCGCTGGAACGTGCCAGCGAGGCCTATGCCCTGATGGCCTCCGGCAAGTGCGGAAAAGTGGCCGTCTGCGCTGACGAAGAATTGTCGTAGAGCAGGTGGGCACAGATTCTTTGAGAACGTAGGCAAACCGTGAATTCAGATGAAAGGGACTCATGACCGATCAAGCATCTTCGAGCGAGCAGAATTGGGAGCAGCGATTGCGCTCTCTCTTACCGCTCTACGGCCATCGCAACTGGATCGTGATCGCCGACGCGGCTTATCCGGCTCAATCGAAGCCCGGCATCGAGACGATTCTAGCGAACGAAGACCAACTCGCTGTAGTGAAGAAAACGTTGTCCGCGATTACTGCTTACGCACATATTCTGGCAAACGTATATGTAGACCGAGAGTTGGATTACGTCGCCGAGAACGATGCGGCTGGCGTATCGATCTATCGTCACAACCTCAACTCTCTGCTCGACGGCTCCAATAGAAAAACTCTGGAGCACGAACAGATCATCGCCAGACTCGATCATTCCGCTGAGGTTTTTCGCATCCTGATCATCAAAACACAGATGACGATTCCCTACACCACAGTCTTCTTCGAACTCGACTGCGGCTACTGGAATGCCGCTGCGGAAGACCGCCTGCATCAGGCAATGAAGGCTTCAGAGTCCAAGTAAGTCGGCAAGTTTGCGATCAAGACGGATCGACGTGTGCTGGGACTACACTCGTTGGCCGAGAGAGATACGTAGTCGGCGGCAAATCGTCTCTGCTGCGCGCATACGAACCATACACGATGAGTCAGGAGCATGGAGATGCCAGCTTTGACATCAACAGAAAATAACGCAGCAACACATAAGGCTGATTGGAAGAGCAATGCCGCAGTATTTCCCACCGGGCAGATGCTGCCCTTTGTGCTGGTAACGGCGATCTTCTTCCTCTGGGGAATGTCCAACAACCTCACCGACATTCTGGTACAGCAGTTCAAGAAGTCGTTTGAGCTGTCGCTGCTACAGGCGCAGCTAGTGCAGACGGCGGTCTTTCTGGCCTATGGCACGATGGCGATTCCGGCGGCACTGATCATGCGCCGCTTCGGCTACAAGGCCGGCATCCTGATCGGCTTGTCGGTCTTCGGGGTGGGCACCCTGCTCTTCTGGCCAGCGGGCGTTGTTGGCCAGTACCTTCCCTTTCTTCTCGCGCTGTTTGTCGTTGGCTGCGGCTCGTCGATTCTGGAGACGGCCTGCAACCCCTTCATGGCGCAGTTTGGTCCGGCAGAGACCAGTGAGCAGCGGCTCAACTTTGCTCAAGCCCTCAACCCTCCGGGAACCATCACGGGCGTACTGATCGGCACCTGGTTCATCTTCTCCGGCGTGGAAAAGAAAGCACCCGAAATCGCCGCCATGAAGGCCGCTGGAACTTACTCCGCCTACCTGCATACGGAGATCCTGCGCGTCGTACCCACTTACGTAGCTCTTGGTTTGATCGTCCTCGCTCTGGCTGTAGTCATCTCGCGCATCAAATTCCCCGCGTTTCACGCCGAACATGAGGGCGAGGGCGGAGACCGTGGCAGCTTCCGTGCGCTTCTGCACTACCCGCATCTACTCTTCGCCGTCGTAACCCAGTTCTTCTACGTCGGCGCGCAAGTAACCACCTGGAGTACCTTTATCCCCTACGTCAAGGCGTACACCGTTGTCACCGAACGCGAGGCTGGATACTTCCTCACCGGATCGCTGGTCGCTCTGGCTGTGGGCCGCATTGTTTCCACCTCACTGATGAAGCTCGTCTCGGCGTCCAAGATGATGGCCGTATACGCCGTCATCAACATAGCGTTGCTAGCGATCGGTATTACGAGACCCGGAATTGTAGGCACCTGGGCGATTCTGGCCACCAGCTTCTTCATGTCGATCATGTTCCCCACCATCTTCGCGCTGGGCGTCAAAGGACTCGGCCCCAACACCAAACTAGGCGGCAGCCTGATCGTCATGGCGATCCTCGGCGGAGCAATCTTTCCTCCGCTCTCCGGCTATCTGGCGCGTGGCCACGGACTGGCAACCGCATACTGCTTGCCGCTGCTGGGCTATGTAGCCGTAGCTCTCTATGGCTTTGCCGCGCCACTAATTCTTCCCCCCGCAGGCAACACCTCCCCCAATATCGAAACATTGATCGCCGAACGCAGCTACGGACTATAATGCAACGCCATTTTGCCCCGGATAAACCTGTAGCCGAAGCCCTGCTCATCGCCTCAGACGCAAGCGGCTTCGGCCCCACAACAATCAGGGGATGCCCTATTAAACCTTTGTGGCCCCACGCTTGAACCAACGAGGCACATCAGCTACATGTAAGTGATGTAAAGTAATGGTCGGGACGACTAGATTCGAACTAGCGACCTCACCCACCCCAAGGGTGCGCTCTACCAGGCTGAGCCACGTCCCGACTTGTTACGCTCGTCGCCCAGGCGGGCAACGGCAGGGGTATACCGCAATTACAAGTGTACACGAGCCGCGCCGATTTTCCGATGCGGCTCGTGACGTTTAGTGCATTTCAGGTAATAGTGTAGACCGTCGTAGAGCGAGAAAAGCAGATTTCTTCGCTTCGCTACAGAACGACAAACAGATTGATCCAGCTCTATGACTGAATTCTCTAGTGCGATGGAGCAACGTATTCCTTCGGCAGAGCGCCGCCCTCGCCCTCGGCGAAGAAGAATCCATTCATCTGCTCGACCAGGAAGTTCTGCGCCTCGGGCGTCCACGGCTGTAGGCGATACTCGTTGAGCAGCATCTTCTGCCGCTCAACCCACTCGCCCCACGCCTTCTTGGAGACGTTCTTGTAGATCTTCTGGCCGAAGTCGGAGTCGAATGGCGGCTCGTCCAGCCCTTCCAGCTCCGCCTTGTACTTTGTGCAAAAAACCATGTGCGCCATATGTGTCCTCTCCTGAACCTTCTCTGATTGTAACGGGGATTATTTGCGTTTGCCTTTGGACTTCTTTGCCGCCGTCTTCTTCTTTCCTGCGCGCGCCTTGGACTTTGTTTTTCCTGTCTTCGCCTTGCGCGGCTTGCCGGAGCGATTCGGGCTGGAGTATTCGCTCGCATCGCCCGCCGCCGACTTTGCGATCTTGCTCTTGCGCGCGGACTTCGGCGCAACAGGCTCTGCGTCTGGCACCAGCGCGAACTGTAGTCGTCGCTGCTGGCGGTCGATGCGATCCAACAACACATGTACCCGCTGGCCCATCTTGTACGAGCGTTCCGACCATGTGCTGACGATCTGCTTGTCTGTGTCGCGGAAGACAAAGCGCTCGTCGCTTCCCCAGCCGCTGAGCGAAGTCATCGGAACCAGCCCCTCGATGAAGAGGTCGTCCAACTCGACGAAGAAGCCGTATTTGGTGCATGAGAGGATGATGCCGTCGAAGTCATCGCCAACGCGATCCTCCATGAAGCGCATCTTTTTCCATTCCATCAGCTCGCGCTCGGCGTCGTCGGCGCGTCGCTCGGCCTGGCTGGATTCTGTCGCGATCGCCGCCAGCTCCGGTTCGGGAATCGGCTCTGACGCATAGGCCTCTGGACGACGTTCCGCAGTCGGCGCCAGCTTAGTCGCTTGCTTCCAAGGCTGCGGATCTGTGCTCAGAATTGCGTCGCCGTGCGTGTCTGCCCCGGCACGAATCAGCTCGCGAATCAGGCGATGCACGATCAGATCCGGGTAGCGCCGGATCGGCGAAGTGAAGTGGGTATAGCAAGGACTGGCCAGCGCAAAGTGTCCCTCGTTCCTCTCGCTGTAGCGCGCCTGCTTGAGCGAGCGCAGCATCAGGTAGCTCAGAATGCGCTCCTCCGGTTTGCCCGCAATCTTCGCCGTCAGCCGCTGATACATCTGCGGCGTCACGGGAATCTCCTCGGCGACCTCATGCGTCTTCGCCTGATGCCCGCGCCCGCCGCCGCCCGCGCCGCGCCGTGCGTCGCGCCGGTCCGCCTTCATCGTCACCTGCTTGACTGGAAGGCCGGAGAATCCCAGCGAGTAGCCGAAGCCGCTGGCTGTCTCCTCGAAGTCGAGAATGCGCTTCGGGTCGGGCCGCTCGTGGATGCGATAGATGCCGGGAATCTGCTGCGACTCGATCCACGTCGCCACGCACTCGTTGGCCGAGAGCATGAACTCCTCAATCAGACGATGCGCCCAGCCGCGCTCCGAGCGCACGATCGACTCCATGTTGCCCTCGGGATCGAACGCGATGACCGGCTCCGGAAGATCGAAGTCGATCGACCCGCGACGATGTCGCTTCGCATTCAGCTTCAGGGCCAGCCTGTACATCGCATCAATATGCGAACTCAGATCGACAAAATCCTCGCGCACGGCCCGGTCCACATCGGTCGCCGCATCCGTCGCGCTGTTCAGAATCGCCTGCACCTGGGTGTACGTCATTCGTTTTGCGCTGCGGATAATTCCTTCGCAGATCTCGTAGCCCAAAACCTCGCCGTGCGCGTCGATCTCCATCAGGCAACTCAACACCAGCCGATCCTCGTCCGGGCGTAGACTGCACATTCCGCTGGAGAGCTGCGGCGGAAGCATCGGCACCGCGCGGTCGGGGAAGTAGACGCTGGTGGCTCGCAGACGCGCTTCCAGATCGAGCGCCGTGCCGGGCCGGACGTAGTGGCTCACGTCGGCGATGTGAACCTGAAGCTGCCAATTTCCGTTGGCCAGCGGTTCCACCAGCACGGCGTCGTCGAAGTCGCGCGCCGTCTCGCCGTCGATGGTGACGATGGGAAGTCCGCGAAAATCGCGCCGCTGGTTTATCGTTCCCTCTTGGCTTGTCATTCCGTAGCGAAGCGGAGGAATCTGCTTCGCTTCCGCCTCCACGGTCCATGACGCTGCCTCCGTCGCCTCCGCCAGCACGATCGCCGGAAAGACATGCGGCAGGTGGTGCTTGCGAATCACAATCTCCACGTCCACGCCGAAGGCGTCGGGAGGCCCCAGCACCTCGATCACGCGTCCGCGCGCAGGCCGCCCCGGCGCGGGAAAGTCGGTAATCTCCACGTCAACGGCAAGCCCCTCCAGCGGCGTGTGGCTCGGCCCCTCTTCCGCCGCAACCCACTTGCGCTGCTGGCGCTTCGCCTCCTCGCCCAGTACGCGATTGGGCGTATCCAGCGGAATCGTCGGCACCTCTGCGCCGTCGGGGATCAGGATCGCTCCGCCTCCCGCCGCGCCCGACATTCGCTCATCCAGCGGCGTTACATAATTGCCATTGGCGATCGGAACGTCGTCCCACGCGCCTCTGCTGGGCCTCGCTCGCGCATAGTGAAAGATGCCCACCACGGTCGGATTTCGCCGCGTCAACACCCGCACAACCCGCCCCGAACGCCGCCCATCGCGTCCTGGCGGAGCCTCGTCCACCAGAACCTCGTCGCCCTGCATCGCGCCGCTCATCTCATTGGGAGGAATGAAGAGATCGTCGTCGCGATTGCTGCTGCCATTGGGACGCACAAAGCCGTAGCCATCGCGATGCAGATCCAGCTTGCCCGCAACCAGCCTGTCGCGCGTCGCCCTGAGCTCCTGACCAGCGCGCATCTCCTGCGGCAGCGCGGCATGGCGCGGCGAACGCGCCGTCTTATCGAAGGTCGCCTGCGGCAGAGCCCACGTCTCGAACTCGGTCTTCACCAGTTCGCCACGCGCCGTAATCCGCGCCAACTGCTCCAGCAGAAGACGCCGCTCGCGTCCTCCGCCCAGCCCCAGTTCGCGAATCAACTGCTTGTACCCAGCGCGATGGCCCGACGAACGTTCAATGCGTCGAATCAATTCGCGATCCGTCTGCGGATAAGGTGTCTTCGCCATGAGGCTAAGAATACCGCGCCGCAGACGATGAATACAGCCTTGATAAGGCTGAACAGGCTGGTCGATGAGTATGACAAGAGAAAATGCGCCGCATTACTCCAATTCAGCATCATACAAAGTATGTAGAGTGCTGGAGTTCGGGTAACTGATACACTTTGCAGTAGTGTTGAAAGTTGAGTTGGTATTACGCCTATTCCATAGGCGGGCGCTAATATGTTTAGCAAAAAATCATCGGATTTCCTATTCGCGCGACCGTCGTTTCTAAGCGGAGCGGCTCGCGTTATGGATCTCGGAGGAACTTTTGATGCTTACAATTCGAGCAAAGACCCGGATCGCCTTGCGATGGAATGCGATTGGGGTGTGGTCGGAGACGACATCAAAGAAGCAATTCACCTCTACGAAGTAGAAGAGGATGAAGCGGAGCTTGTAGGATAAATGCCAGACACCCCCCAAGGCTGAATCACTCATCAAGAGAGTCGAGTAATACCTAATCCACTGGCTCACGAGTTGGAAGCTGATCTCCCTATCGAGATTAAAGGGTCATCCGGAGCCGAAGAAATTCCAAATGTAAAGCGACAACAAGCCTTTGTAGAGATGAGAATGTCTCACTCTGGACCACTTCCGCATCCTTCCATTCTGCAATCGTACGAGGCGGTCATTCCCGGTTCAGCGGCTCGCATCCTCACCTCATCCGAGATTCAGGCGAAGCACCGTCAAGAACTCGAATCGAGTGTGATAAAGGCAAATATACTCGCTCAGGGTAGAGGGTTGAATTATGCATTTATATTGGCACTGGTGACAATCGTCGGCGGTATTTTTCTCGCGTATTAAGGAAAACAAACCAGCGGGATTGTAGCTATTTTGACTGCCTTGGCTACACTGGCCGGGATATTTGTCTACGGATCGAATCGTCAGGCTGCCGAAAGAGATGATAAGCGTTCCTGATTGCAAAGAGAGGCCGCACCGATACGCTCCCGCACTGCCGAATTGCATTATTTAATAATGGAAACATACATAATGGTTGCGCTTTATTAGTGCACCTACTCCTTGATGTTGACGCCGAGGGCCTTCATCTTGCGGTAGAGGTGGCTGCGTTCCAGGCCTAGAGCTTCGGCGGCGCGGGTTACGTTGCCGCTGCACTCGTCGAGCTTCTTCAGAATGTAGTCGCGCTCATACGCCTCGCGAGCCTCTTGCAGGGTGGAGAAATCGTCGCTGCGCGCTCCAGACTTCCCCCCGTCGCGGGCCGGTTCGCGCGCGACCAGCATGGGCAGGTGTTTGCGCTCGATGCGCTGCGCCTTCGGGTTCAGGATGAGCACGCGCTCGACCAGATTGCGCAGTTCGCGAACGTTTCCCGGCCAGTGGTACTGGCGCAGCGCGTCCAGCGCGTCGGGATGCATCTCCACATGCGGGCGACCGTACTGCTGACCGAACTCTTGCAGGAACTCCTTGACCAGCAGCGGAATGTCTTCCTTGCGCTCGCGCAGTGGCGGAACGTAGAACGGAATGACGTTGAGCCGGTAGAAGAGGTCTTCGCGAAAGTTGCCGCGCGCGATCTCCTCTTCCAGATCCTTGTTGGTTGCGGCGATAACGCGCACATCGACGTGGATGGGGTGGGTCGCGCCGACGGGCAGAAAGCTCTGCTCGTCGAGCGCGCGCAGAACCTTGGCCTGCGTCTTCAGGCTCATGTCGCCAACCTCGTCGAGGAAGAGCGTACCGCCGTCGGCGCGCTCAAATGTCCCGCGCTTCTCCAGCGGTGCGCCGTTGCCGAGCGATCCGGCGGGAATCGCTCCGCGGCGATAGCCGAAGAGTTCGGTCTCGATGTGATCCTCGGGAATGGCGGCGCAGTTCAGCTCGACGAAGACGCGATCCTTGCGCAGGCTCTCGGCATGCATGGCGCGTCCGATGAGTTCCTTGCCGGTGCCGCTCTCGCCATAGATGAGCACGCGTCCGTTGGTGGGAGCCATCAGCTTGATCTGCTGGCGCAGCGCCTTCATCGGAACGCTGTTGCCGGTGACGCCGACGCGGAAGCTGAGCTGGCGCACGAACTCCTGATTGTCCTCGCGCAGTTGCCGCGCGTTGATCGCGTTCTTCAGCACGATGAGCGTGCGGTCGAGCGAGAGCGGCTTTTCCAGAAAGTCATACGCGCCCAGCTTGGTGGCGCGCACCGCGGCCTCAATCGTCCCATGGCCGCTGATGATGATGACCTCGGGCAGATGCGCGGAGTCCATCTGGCGAATGTCGCCGAGCGTGTCCAGACCGTCGCGATCGGGCAGCCAGATGTCCAGCAGAACCACGTCATAGATGGCGTCGGCCAACAGCGTCAACGCCTCGCCCGCGCTTGCGGCGGTGGTGACCAAGTAGCCCTCGTCGGTGAGGATGCTCTCCAGCGAATTGCGAATATCAGCTTCGTCGTCAACGATCAGTACATGATTCATAAATTAGGTCCGAGGTCCGAGGTTCGAGTGGTTAGAGCATTTCTCGAATTACTGTAGACCATAAATGAATTGTCATTCTGAGCGTAGCGAAGAATCTCCGCATTTTGCTCGTATCGCTACACTTTACACTGTTGATGAAAATGCTCTATGCGTTGGGCGGCGATATGGGTACAGGCCGCAGACCAGTGGGTTCGAGGGTTGGATCGCTGTCCATGGTTATGGGGCGCAGCTCAATGATGAACTTCGCTCCGACGGGGTGATTCTTCTCAGCGCGAATCGTTCCCTTGTGTTCCTGAATGATCTTCGCCGCAATGGCCAGACCGAGGCCCGTGCCGCGCTGCTTGGTAGAGAAATAGGGCAGAAAGAGCCGCTCGCGCATCTCGTCGGTCAGGCCGGAGCCGGTGTCGGAGACAGTAAGCTCGACCATTCCGCTGGGCAGTAATGCGGTGGTCACGCGCAACTCGCGTAACAGGCTCTGTTGCATGGCTTCGGCGGCGTTGTCGATCAGGTTGCCCAGCGCGCGTTTGGTCGCCTCGGGGTCGGCGAGAACCAGCGGAAGATCGGGAGCCAGACGCGTGATGACGCGGATGTTTTGCAGGCGACCGGCAAAGAGCGCGAGCGAGTTTTCGACGATGGGGTTGATCTCTGCGGGGCGCGGCTGCGCGGTGGGGAACTCGGCCAGCGCGGAGAACTGGTCGACCAGCGAGCGCATGCTTCCCACCGCCGACGTAATCACCTCGCTGGATCGGCGGATCACGGCAATCGAGGGCGACTCGATCTGCGCGTCTTGCAGAGTTGCGCCAAGCCGGTCGATGTGGCGCAGAATCTGTTCGGCGGAGAGCGAGATCGGCGTCAGCGGATTCTTGATCTCGTGCGCCACGCGCCGCGCCACCTCTTTCCACGCAGACTGTTTCTGCGCATGCAGCAGCTCGGTCGCGTTCTCCAACACCAACACGTAGCCGCGATGAACTCGCTCCTCGCCGCTTCCCGTTTCGAGCAGCGCAACCGTAGCCAGCAGATGCATCGTGCTGCCGCCAGCCACCGCCATCTCCAATTCGCCCGAGGCCGAACCCATGCGATGACTGCGCCGCAACAGATGGTCGAGCGTCTCCATCACCTCAGCGGGAAAGATCGTCTCAATTGCTGTGCCGATAAACGGGGTCTGTCCGCCGGGGTCCAGCATCTCGGTCAGAGCGCGATTGGCCAGAACCACGCAGCGCTCTGTATCCAGCGTCGCCACGCCGTTGGGGATCGCCTCCAGCATCGTCTCCAACTCACTGCGCCGCGCCTCCAGCGTAGCGTTGGCGGTTGACAGTTGCAGCGTGGAACTTTCGACGGCGTGACGACTTCCCTCCAGATCGGCGGCCATATCGTTGAAGCTGCGCACCAGCTCGCCCAGCTCTTCGGTCGCGCTCTCGCCCACGCGATGCGCATAGTCTCCGGCGGCGATCGCCTCCATCGCATCGGCCAGCGCCTCCACCGGCTTGGTCACTTGCTTGGACAGGTGCAGCGCCAGCCAGCTACACGCAAACAGCGCAAGGCAGGTCATCATCAACAGCAGCAACATGTAGAGATTGCGCACCTGTCGCTGGCTGCGATGAATGCTCCAATAAACGTCGACCGCCTTTTGCAGTTCGCTCATGGTGGCCGACATTCCATACGGCGTGGGAATGCCTACCACCACGACTCCACCATGCTTCACGCCCGCGATGCCCAGCGCGTAGTCGGTGTCGCCCTGCGAGAAGATGGGAAGATCGTTGCGCTGTGCCGCAGTCAGAACAGCGGAGTCGATCGACTCATCCATCACCGTATCTTTGCTTGTCCTGTGTTGAGCCTGCGTGTCGGCGTTGCTATCGCTATCCTCATCGCTGGAGTCCTGATTCGCCAGCCAGGGCTTGATCTTTGCGGGAGCGGCGTTGCGTCGTGGCATGTGAAACGTGGCGATGGCGCGCCCATCGCGATAGACCGCGACAAAGCCGTTCTGGAGGGTAATCTCATGCTGGCGCAGGACGTGTCCGATCGAGTCGCCATCAACGATCTCCGGCCCAGTCTTTGCGGCGATGGGACGCGTTGATTCCTTTGCCGCCTTCGACGCGTGCGTCTCCGCACTGCCGTCCGCCGTGGGCAGCGAAGCCGCAATGGACTCAGCCTCAGCGCGAGCGTTGGCCGAGGTGTATTGCGCCAGTTGCAGCGCCATGCGGCTCGAGTCGTCGCGCAACTCCGTCACCGGCTGCGAAAACCAGCGATCCACCGCGCGGTTCATCAACCAGTAGCTGAACAGGAACATGAAGACCAGCGGAATCAGCGAGACCAGCACCGCTCCCCACAACATGCGCGTGCGCAGACGCGTTCCCATCACGCTGCTGCGCTGGTCGGCGTACAGCCGCAACACGTTGCGCACCAGCAACACCAGCACCGCAACAAAGATCAGAAACGCCAGCGCAGAGAGTCCGGTAAAAGTGATGATCTCGCCGGTCGTAGCGGGGTTGAGGAACTTCAGCGAGAAGGCGTTCAACGCCGTAAAGGCGCTCACCAACACCAGCGCGACCGAGCCGAAGACAATCGTGATGATCTTCCTCCGGCTTGTGCTCGTGCCCATCGTGTCAATCTCCCTCAGTGTCACGGATTACAGGTGAAACTGATTATAGGCGGTCGCATCCCATCTTTGGTCGTCGGCTTCAACGAGTCAAAAGACCCCGGCGTCTTTTCGTGTGGCTTGAGTGGAAGACAACGACGGATAGGATAAAAGCAGCGGCAGAGATTCTGACTCTGCGAGTCAGAATGACGCATTGTAAAAAATGAGACTGGCGCTTCAATAAGAGTCAGGATGACGCTTTGAAAAAGAAAGGAAGCCGGAAGGATGGCATCTACCCCCCCTGAGTAGTGGATGGCAGCGACAGCATCCCCCCCTTGATGCGTCATTCTGAGCGAAGCTCAGAATCTCTGTCGTTTGTTCGATCCGGCTGAAAGCTCAGTATTTTTCCGCCTGAGCAGATGTCAGGGACGCATCAGTCTCCTCCTGAACGAGATCGCTTATTCTGCGGCTTTTTCTCCACGCAAGGACTGGTTTGCAACCGCCTCGGCGCGTCCAGCGAAGAAGGCTTCGACCGCGCCGAGAACGGCCTTGCCGGATTTGGCTTCGAAGATGGATTTGCGCAGCGCGCCTCCGTTGGGAACGCCGTGGGTGAACCATGCTGCGAACTGCTTCATCTTGCCCACGGCATCGCGGTGGCGCTGCTCGCGCGCGACCTGACCGGAGGAGATGATGGCCTCGGCGCGCGTGGCCTCGGCAGCCTCTTCCAGAGCGATCTCGTCCACCAGCATCTGGAAGTAGGTGCGAATCATGCGGTAGCGATCCGCATCTGTCGGAATGTCGTAAGTGCCGACCCCAGTGGCCTCTTTGCTGGCCGTGTACTGCGCGATCTGGCGGAAGATCCACGGGTTCGCCGGAGCGGCGCGGCCAATCATCACGGCGTCGCAGCCAGTAGCCTCGACCATTGCGGCGGCGTCCTCCGGTGTGCGAATGTCGCCGTTGCCGATCACCGGAATGCGCACGGCGTCCTTGACGGCGGCGATGTACTCCCAGCGCGCCTGTCCGGTGTAGCCGTCCTCGCGAGTGCGCGCGTGCAGGGCAACGGCGTTGAGTCCGCAGTCTTCGGCCATGCGTGCCAGTTCGACGCAGACGATGTGGGCGTCGCTCCAGCCCATGCGAAACTTGACGGTAAACGGAATCGACACCGCCGCACGCACCGCCTTGAAGATCGTCTCGATCAGCGGCAGATCGCGCAGCAGGCCGCTGCCGCCGTTGCAACTGACGACGCGCTTGGCCGGACAGCCCAGATTCAGGTCGACCAGATCGAAGCCCGCGTCCTCGATGATGCGGGCAGACTCGGCAAGGCTCTCCGGCTTCGATCCGAAGAGCTGCGCCGAGATGGGATGCTCGTCGTCGTAGTAGGTAAGGTAGCGCTTGCGCTTGGCCTCGCGGGTGCGGGAGAGTCCGTCGGCCGAGGTGAACTCGGTCATGATGAGTCCGCAGCCGGATTGTTGATTGGTTGTGGCGGCTTCAACCTGACTGCCGAGGGAAGCAGATTCCTCCGCTTCGCTGCGGAATGACAAAGACTCAGGGCTGCGGGATGACAAAGGACTTTGCGCAGGAGTGTTGTTCGTCGAAAAGGCGCTGGCGTTCTTGATGAAGCGCCGGAAGACGGTGTCGGTGACGCCGGCCATCGGCGCGAGAACGGTCGCGGGTGCGATGCGGACGTTGCCCACAGTAAAGCTGGCCGGGACGCGGCTGTGCTCGGGCATCGCATAGGCCACCGGCGAGTCCCACGTCTTCTGTTCGAGGGTGTAGCGTTTTTTCATCGTAGGATCTTGGCTTACTAAGCAGAAGGGCCTCCGCATTGACGGAGGCCCTTCGCGTAACAGCGGTTGAAGTTACTTGGCGGCTTCGACTTTGGCTGCGGCGTCGGCCTTGGTGGCGTCGGCCTTGGCTACCTTGCGGCGGAAGCGCTCGACGCGGCCTGCGGTGTCGACCAGCTTCTGCTTGCCGGTAAAGAACGGGTGGCAGGCAGCGCAGATTTCAACGACGATGTCGCCGGGGTGGGTGGAGCGCGTCTCGAACGTATTGCCGCAGGCGCACTTCAGGTTGATGATCTCGTACTTCGGGTGAATTCCTTCTTTTGGCATGGTTCTCTCTCTTTGCTCGGACGCTGTCTGCATTGCCTTGCGGATGAATCCGCACGGACTGCATACGTTGCCCGGATGGGTTGCCTGCCGGCTCGCGGTTCGCTTGCAACGGTGTCGTCACGTCACATCGATTGGCCTGTCGCGCCGCCCACAGAGCCCCGCACTCTTTCTGATTTTCAGATCTTCCTGATTTCAGAAGGTTGAGGGCACGATGGCTAACTATCGAAATTTTACCATAATCGGCTTGCCCCTATTTCAGACGCGCTGCCTTTTCGAGGCGGTCGCGGAGAGCGTCGCCCAGGCCGCTCATCTCCGGCACAGGGCAAATGATGACCGTAGATCCTGCGTCATCGAGTTCTCGCAGTCCGGCAAACAGCCGCTGCGCCATAACCTCTGCATCTCCCCACGGACCCCAGCGAAAGATGTTCGATGCTGCGCCTGCATCCCAGCCGTCGGGCAGCATTACGCCGACTGTCGCGTCCAGATCGCAGGCTTCGTCGATTGCTGCAACCAGCGCACTCTCCAGCCGACCGCTGCGACGAGATATTGCTTTTTCCTTTTCAACGCTGCCCACCAGGACAAGTCGTGCGCGCGGTGCGTAGTGACGCAGGCCAACTCCGGGAGAGGGAAGCGTCTCGCGGGGTTGCCGAGACGCTGGCGCAACATAGCTTCGAACCCAGCCTACGTCGTTGAAGGAATTGAGTAAGCCATGGTCGATAGCTCCGGGACGATAGATCACAATCCCATCATCTGTAACTTCCAACACCGTGGATTCGACGCCTACACTGGTCGCGCCGCCGTCGAGCACTGCGTCGATGCGTCCGTCCAGATCCGCCAGCACATGCGCAGAGGTCGTTGGGCTGGTGTGGCCGAAGCGGTTGGCGCTGGGCGCGGCGATGGGTACGCCCGCCTGCCGGATCAGTTCCAGAGCCACTGGATGTGCAGGCATGCGTACGCCGACCAGAGAACGTCCGGCGGTAACGGCGTCGGGAACGGAATTTTTGCGAGGAAGCAGCAGAGTCAGCGGGCCGGGCCAAAAGGCCTCGATCAGCTTGTTCACGACGCGCCCCTCGTCGCCTGCGGGAAGCTGGGCGACCTGCGCCAGCATCTCCGGCCCGTCGACGTGTACGATCAGCGGATCCCAGCCCGGACGTCCCTTGGCGACAAAGATCTTCGCGACAGCGGCAGAATCGAGTGTATTCGCTCCCAGGCCGTAGACCGTTTCGGTGGGAAAGGCGACCGTGCCTCCGGCGCGCAGAATCGCTGCGGCGCGGGTCAGATCGATCGCCGCTCCGGCTTGCAGGCGTTCCGTCTTCAGGGGGAGAGGCTGCGTCTTTGGAGATTCCGAATCGCCGTGGATCAAAATAAAAACCTCATCTCTTCATCCTACCGCTCCTCGCCGTATACTTTTGAGATGCAGACCGCCGAGATCGAACTGAAGTTCCCTATTCCCGACTTGGCCCGACTCCAGACGAGTCTTCCGGCGCTGGGATTCCAACTGGTCACGCCGCGCACCTTCGAGCAGAACACCCTTTACGACACGGCTGATCGCAGTCTTCGTCTGGGCAAGCAGATTCTGCGCCTGCGCCAGTACGGCGACCTCTGGACGCTCACTCATAAGCGTCCCGCCGATTCTCCTTCGGACGGCGATTCCACGCGCTACAAAATCCGCATCGAGACCGAGACGCATCTGGATGACGGCCCGGCGCTGGCCGCTGTCTTTCATCATATGGGCTACGATCCCGTCTTTCGCTACGAGAAGTTTCGCACCGAGTGGTCCTACGCCTCGCCCACCATCGAGGGGCCACTCTTCAGCGGCCCGCTCTTCAACGACTCGGAACTTCCGTCCAATCTGGCCGTCGCTCGCCATCTGGTGATCGACGAGACGCCGATCGGCAACTATGCAGAGTTGGAAGGCCCGCCTGAGTGGATCGACCGCACACTGGAGCAACTCGGAGTCGATCCCGCTACCTGCCTCATCGACAGCTACGGCAAGCTCTTTCTGGACTGGAAGCAGCGCACCGGCAGCGATGCCGAGCATCTCACCTTCGAGCAGATCAACGCCATGGAACTCCTGCAACCCGCGCTGCGCTAGCGTCCCAACCGATTTTTTGTCATTCCGTAGCGAAGCGGAGGAATCTGCTTGTTTGTCGTTCGATGACGGAATACGCCGTTATAGGAACCGCTTTTGTTCCCTTCAGCCCAGCAAAAACAACAGAGCGTTGCAGAACAAAGTACAAAATCCCCGGCCTCCGCATAGAATCAAGCCATGGAGCAGGAATCTTGCCAGCAGTAGCCCAAAACATCCCGTCCTCGATTCAGATGATTGCGATCGACATGGATGGAACTCTGCTCACCGACGAAGGTCAGGTCAGCCCGCGCAACCTCGCCGCTCTGCGCGCTGCCGAGTCCGCCGGAATTCAGATCGTCATTGCCACAGGTCGTCGCCACTGCTTTGCCATGCGCGTCCTCCGACCGCTCGATCTACCTCCTGAAAACGCTCTCATCAGCTCCAATGGCACGGTAACTCGTACCATCGGCTCTGCCAGCGCGACCGTTCCCATCGCCTCCCAGCTCATCGCGCACAGCCACCTTCCGCTCTCCACCACACTCTGGCTCTGCAAGCACATCGATGAGTTCCGCAATGCGCTGGTGCTTACCTTCGACCGCACTAGAGCCGACGGAGAGGACTCGCGCGGCGCGCTGGTCGTCGAGCATCTCGACGAACTTACCTCCAGCATCACTCGCTGGATGACTATCAACGCGCCCTACATCGCCCATATCAACCCCATCGAGCGCTCTCTGGATCCCATCGAAGGCGATCAAACCGACGCAAATCTTCCCATTCAGGCCATGCTCTGCGGCACCATCGAACGCATGGCTCGCGCCGAAGCCCGCCTGCTCGAACACCCCGGTGTCTCGGCCTACGCTCTGCCCACCGGACGAACCGGACGAACCACGCTCCAGTCACCTGCATCCGACTTGCCAAAGACAGCCCCCTCCATCGCAGGATCAACGCAACAGATGGCCGACGAGACTCTCGTCGAGTCCGACAAGATCACTCCCATCATTACGCTTCACCGCACGGAATATCCCGCCCGCGACCTTACCATTCTGGACATTCTCCCCGCCAACTGCTCGAAGGGCGCGGCTCTGCTTGCTCTGGCCAAATCAAAAGGCATCGCTCCCGCTCAGATCATGGCCATCGGCGACAACTGGAACGATCTCTCGATGTTGCAGGTCGCGGGCCACGCCGTCCTGATGGACAACGCACCGGAAGACCTCAAAGCCTTGGCCCGCAACTGTAACTGGAGCATCGGCCCCTCCAATCAGGCCGACGGAGTCGCCCAGGCCATCGAATCCATCCTCTCCATCGCCGTCGCTTCTTCCCCAACCACCTGAGCTAGTTGGATGCGGCGAGCCATGCGTCCCACGCCTCCAGCGCTCGGTCGCACTGAATCTTGTGGCGCTCCTTCTTGTCGCGGATCTTGCGGCGCAGCTCCTCTTCCAGCGGAGGAAGCAGGTCGAAGGTGATGTTGGCCGGCTGGAAGCGCTTGTGCTTCTCCGGGTTCAGAGCGTGGGTGATGTAATAACTGAGGCTTCCGTTGGCCGTGGCTCGCGGAGCTGGCGTGGGCTGCTCGCCGCGCGCCAGAGCCGCCGCATAACGTCCGGCGAGCAGGCCGCTGGCGATGGATTCGGTATAGCCCTCGATACCGCTGAGCTGTCCCGCGATCAGGATCGACGGGTGCGCGCGAAGCTGTAACGTCTCGGTCAACAGATTGGGCGCGTCGATGTATGTGTTGCGATGGATCTGTCCGTAGCGCAGAAAGGTCGCGTTCTCCAGGCCGGGAATCAGGCGAAGGACGCGAGCCTGTTCGCCGAACTTCAGGTGGTTCTGGAAGCCGACCAGATTGTAGCTGTCGGCGCGCAGATTCTCCTGACGAAGCTGCACGGCGGCGTAAGGCCAGCGGCCGGTTTTGGGATCGGTCAGGCCGACCGGCTTCATCGGGCCAAAGCGTAGCGTGTCGCGACCGCGCCGCGCCGTCTCTTCGATGGGCAGGCAGCCCTCGAAGTAGTGAGCGGGTGTGGCGGGCGGAAGAGAAGCAGATCCATCCGCTTCTCTGCGGGATGACAACGAAGAGAGTGCGTTGCCTTCCCAGTCCTTCAGCGGGACGGCTTCTGCGGTGGTCAGGGCGTCGAGAAAGGTCTCGTACTCCTCCTTGGTGAAGGGGCAGTTGATGTAGTCGGCGGTTCCCTTGTCGTAGCGCGCTGCGAAGAAGACCTTGTCCATGTCGATGGTGCTGGCATCGACGATGGGCGAGATGGAGTCGTAGAAGGCGAGGTGGTCGGAGCCGGTCAGGCGCTGCAACTCTGCCGCCAGCGCGGGCGAGGTCAGCGGGCCGGTGGCGAGGACTGTCAGCGTATCCGGCTCGTCGGGATTGAGCGTGGTGACCTCTTCGCGGTGGATGGTGATGCGAGCGTCTGGACCCGTGGTGAAGGCGGCGATTCGCTCGGCGACGCGTCGGGAGAACTCGACGCGATCGACGGCCAAGGCGTGGCCAGCGGGAACGGAACTGGCGTCGGCCTCGGCCAGCAGAATCGATCCGGCGCGGCGCATCTCCTGTTTGAGCAGCCAGGGAGCGGTGTTCTCGCTCTCTGACTTGAGCGAGTTGGAGCAGACCAACTCGGCAAAGTCGGCGGTCTGGTGCGCCTCGGTGGAACGGGTGGGACGCATCTCGTAGAGGTCAACGTTGCAGCCGAGCGAGGCAGCCTGGAGCGCAGCTTCCGGCCCAGCCAGACCGCCGCCGATAATCCTGATCTTCTTCATCTCTCAAGCATAGGGGATGAACGCTATTTTGCGTGAACAGCGAGAGCGGCGAGGGGGTCTCCGGTGAGGCGCATGGTGGTCCACTCGGAGAGGGGCTGGGCACCAAGCGAGCGGTAAAAGTCGATTGACGGCGTATTCCAGTTGAGCACAGCCCACTCGAAGCGCGAACAGCCCTCGGCGACCGCGATGGCCGCGACCGACGCAATCAGAGCCTTGCCGATGCCGCACCCTCGAAACGGAGGGCGGACGAAGAGGTCTTCCAGAAAGACTCCCGCGTGGCCTCGCCAAGTGGAGTAGTTGTGAAAGTAGAGCGCAAGACCTGCGGGCGCGCCCTGCCACTCGGCGATCAGCGCGTGGAAGCTGGGCGTGGGGCCGAATCCGTCGCGCAGCAGGTCTTCGGCAGTGGCTTGCGCGGACTCGGGTTCGTGCTCGTACTCGGCCAGTTCGCGAATGAAGGCGAGAATCTCGGGGATGTCGGCGGGGGCGGCTGGACGGATTTGCAGATCGGACATAGGCAGGCCTTGGCGTGTGTTCTGAGTCGATGGTTCGTTGACATATCGAACAGGCTTCAGCCTGCCGTCTCTGGACTCAACGCAACCATAGGCCTACGGCCCAGAATGAGGCGTAGGCCTATGGTTTAGCGTTGCAAATGAATGCTAGGCCGTATCGACATATAGCTCTTTTGTGCTTGCAGTTGTGCTTGCTGTTTGTCATTCCGCTGCGCTGCGGAATGACAAACAAAAGAGAGGCAACAGCAGCCTCACAAAGCAACGTGTATATGTCGATACGGCCTAGTTGTAGATGACTCGGCGGTCGCCCTTGGTGATGCGGCCGATGATGTGGTGACGCTCGTTGGCGCGATTCAGGATGGCCTTGGCCTTCTTGACCTGCTCGGCGGGGACGACGACGATCATGCCGATGCCCATGTTGAAGGTGCGCATCATCTCGTCCTGTTCGACATTGCCAAGCTGCTGTAGATGCTCGAACAACGGCGGAACGGTCCAACTGGCGAGATCGACGACTGCGGCGGTTCCGCGGGGAAGGATGCGAGGCAGATTCTCGGTGATTCCTCCGCCGGTGATGTGCGCCATACCGCGCACGATTCCTGCGCCGCAGAGCTTCTTGAGGATCGCCAAATAGCTGCGATGGGTGCGCATCAGGGCCGCGCCGGTCTTGTCCTTCAACTCGTTGACGTAGTGGTCTGGCTCGTATCCGGCAACCTCGAAGAGCAGCTTGCGGGCCAACGAGTACCCGTTGGTGTGCAGTCCGTTGGAGGGCAGACCGATGAGGACGTCTCCAACCTCGATCTTGTCTCCGGTGATGATGTCGGGGCGATTGACGCAGCCGACGATGGTTCCGGCGAGGTCGTACTCTCCGTCGGCGTAGAAGCCGGGCATCTGTGCGGTCTCGCCGCCGATGAGCGCGCATCCGTTGGCCTTGCATGCCTCGGAGAGTCCGCGCACGATGGTCTCGATCATCTCGCTGTCCTGCTCGCGCAGCTTGCCGGTGGCGAGGTAATCGAGGAAGAAGAGCGGGGTCGCGCCCTGCACGGCGATGTCGTTGACGCAGTGGTTGACCAGATCGGCTCCGACGGTGTGGTGGATTCCCAGCTCGAAGGCGACCTTCAGCTTGGTTCCGACGCCGTCGGCGCTGGAGACCAGCACGGGCTGGGGAAACTTGACCAGATCGAGCGCGAAGAGGCCGCCAAAGCCGCCAATCTCCGAGAGCACGTTCTTGTTGAAGGTCTTGCGCGCCAGCATCTTGATGCGCTGTTTGGAGCGGTCTCCGGCGGTGATGTCGACACCCGCGCTGGCGTAGGTGACGGACGACTTGGCGGCAGTCTTCGCGGCTACAGGGGCCGATTGCTCTGCGTGGAGATGGTCAACGGAAGCGGAGGCGACGGACGGATTGGTGGAGTCTTCGGGCACGGGGGCATCTCTCGGTTTATTTGCGCAGGTTCCTGCTTGCGCTGAACTCGGCTTGCGCTGGCTTCAGTTTACGCGAACAGATTGGTGCGCTGCCGTCTACGAAGCGGCACAGGGCCAGCTTCGGCGGCGAATCTTCAGTCTATCAGCCGCAGGAGGAATCGCAGGATGAAAAATCGAGTGGCGCGAGAATATCTGCGGGAAAAGCCGGACTCAGAGGTCGAGAAAGCGGGCTTGCTGGGCGGGAGTTGGTTGGACGCTGGAAGGGCTGGGTGGGAAGAATCGGTGACGGTTGCGGGCGAGGGCGTTGTAGGCGCGATCGCGCAGGGGGCGAGGCACGATTCGGCTGATGGCGGCGAGAAGCGCCCATCGTCCACCCAGAATACTGAGGCAGCCGAGAATTGCGTCGGAGCGGCTTAGAAGTCGCTCGGTGGGAGAGCCAAAGTTTAGAACAAGTACGGCGGAGGAGTTGCGCGGAACGGGATTAGAGCTGCGCTCGGTTTGAACCGGGAAGAGCTTTTGCTGGCAGCAACGCCCCTCGGTCTGGTCGGCATCGCTGGGCGGCGAAACTGCGGCGTTCTGCGCAGGACGGGCGAACAGCTCATCTACCAGCGACTGGCGCAGGGGCGCAAAGAGCAGGCGCTCATGCGTGTCATGGCGCAGAAGCCAGCCGACGGTGCGCTGGCAGAGGCCGCACTCGCCATCGTAGAGCAGAACATACTGACCAGATTCAGGAGAAGCTTCGGCCTCAGCCTGCGGCGCTTCGGATAATTGCGGGATCGACGGGCTGGATGCGCGGCTGGATTGGCGATTGGGCACTCTGTCCTCCTATACTGATTCGATGCAGAGTGAGACAAATCAATTCAAACCGTTCGCCGAATCGCTGAAGCTGCAACGCCGCGCCGAGGAATTCTTTCCCGGCGGAGTCAACTCGCCGGTGCGAGGCTTTCGCTCGGTGGGAGGTCATCCGCCGTTTGTCGAGCGAGCCGAGGGCGCGTACCTCTTCGACGTGGACGGCAATCGCTATGTGGATCTGTTCGGCTCGTGGGGGCCGATGATTCTGGGCCATGCATACGCTCCGGTGGTCATGGCGATTCGCAAGGCGGCGGGGTTCGGGACCAGCTTTGGCGCGTCTCATGCCCTGGAGGCGGACTTGGCCGAGCTGGTGCAGCGCTGCTTCCCGTCGGTGCAGCGTATGCGCTTTGTCAGTTCCGGCACTGAAGCCTGCATGTCGGCGATCCGTCTGGCGCGGGGATTTACCGGGCGCAACTTCGTCATCAAGTTCGAGGGATGCTACCACGGCCACGCCGACTCGCTGCTGGTGAAGGCGGGCTCGGGAGTGGCGACGCTGGGGATTCCCGGCTCGGCGGGGGTTCCGGCGGAGACGGTGCAGCATACGCTGGCTCTGCCGTATAACGATCTGGCGGCGGTGAAGGCGGCGTTTGCGGCGCATCCCGGGCAGATCGCATGCATTCTGGTAGAGCCGGTGGTGGGCAATGCGGGGACGATTCCTCCTGCACCGGGCTACTTGGCCGGGTTGCGCCGCATCGCCACCGAGCAGGGCGCGCTGCTGATTCTGGACGAGGTGATGACAGGATTTCGTGTCTCGCTGGGCGGGGCGCAGCAGCTCTACGGAATCACTCCCGATCTGACGACGCTGGGCAAGATTATCGGCGGAGGACTTCCGGTTGGGGCCTTCGGCGGACGGCGCGAGGTGATGGAGCAGCTTGCACCGCTGGGGCCGGTCTATCAGGCTGGAACGTTGAGCGGAAATCCGCTGGCGATGGCCGCGGGAATCGCGACGCTGACCCATCTGATCGCGAACGAGAGCGAGGTCTACGCAAAGCTGGAAGCCACGACGCGCAGAATCGCCGAGGGCGTGGCGCAGCTGGCGCGCGAGGCTGGCGTGGCGGTGACCGCCAACCGCGTGGGCGCGATGTTTACCTGGTTCTTTACCGGCGAGCCGGTGACGGACTACGCTTCGGCGGCGCGCTCCGATAGCGCAGCCTTCGCGCGCTTCCATGGGCGAATGATGCAGGCGGGAGTGTGGCTGCCGCCCAGCCAGTTCGAGGCGGCCTTCGTCAGCACGGCGCACGGAGAGGCCGAGGTCGATCTGGTGCTGGAGGCTGCGCGGGGAGCGTTCGCGGGATAGTTTTTGCGCACGGCCCCCGAGTTGAAAGCAGATTCCTCCGCTACGCTGCGGAATGACAAACAGGCCAGGACAACTGCAATTACAAAAGAGCTATATGTCGATACGGCCTAGGCGGGCCAGAGCCAGGCAGCGCCGCGCACTCCGCTGGCGTCGCCGTGTTTGGCGCGGAGGACGGGAGTCGCCAGCGCTCCTCCGCCGAAGAGGTGGCGGGCGATCAGCGCGGGGAGGTGCGCGTAGAGGCGGTCGAGCTTCGACAGACCACCGCCGAGGACGATCACGTCCGGGTCCAGCAGATTCACCACTCCTGCCAGAGCGCGTCCGACGCGGTCTTCCAGACGGACGAGGCTGGCCTCGGCTGCGGCATCTCCGGCTGCGGCTGCGGCGACGATCTGTGGGCCGGTGAGGGTGTGGCCGGTCACGCGGCGATGGTCGCTGGCCAGGCCGGTGCCGGAGATCCAGCTCTCGATGCAGCCGCGCTGGCCACAGTAGCAGGGCGGGCCGGGAAGTTCGTCGGCGGTGGCCCAGGGCAGAGGATTGTGGCCCCACTCGCCGGAGACGCCGTTGGGTCCGACGCGAACCTGTCCGTTGACGGCGATGCCTCCTCCGCAGCCAGTGCCGAGGATTACCGCGAAGACCAGCTCTGCTCCCGCCGCTGCACCGTCGGTCGCCTCGGAGACGGCGAGACAGTTGGCGTCGTTGGCGCAGCGGACGGGACGAGTCAGGGCCAGACTGAGGTCGCGCTCCAAAGGCTGGTCGATCAGCCATATGGAGTTGGCATTCTTGACCAGACCGGTCGCGCGCACGATGGTTCCGGGAATGCCAACGCCTACGGTTGCAGGTTTGCCGTCGGAGGAAAGGCCTGCGCGTTGTTCGAGTTGCTGCACCAGACCGACAATGGAGCGCACAGTTGCGGCGTAGTCGTGCTGCGGGGTGGGGATGCGCAGGCGGGCCAGTTCGGCTCCGGCCGAGTCCAACGCGAGGCCCTCGATCTTGGTTCCGCCCAGGTCGATGCCGATGCGTCTCGCCGTGGGCTGTAGAGGCGACATCTGTTCGGTTCGTTCGTGCGGCTCTTTGATCTCCATGTCGACTATCAGTTCAACAGAAAATCCGCACAATGGAAACTGCAATCTGGATGGAGCGATGTACAGGTGTAAGCGGGGAAGTGACTGCATCGAAAATAGTGTGGTCGCTTCTTGTATCGGTTATAGCGGTTGGCGCACAAATGTTTCTCTTGCCATGGTTTGTCTCAAAGTGTATGATCGCCCTTAACTAGTGAACCGGCTGTGGTTGCCGCCCGCTGTGTGATCGCTCATGTTTTGATGGCGCAACGGCACAGGGACGCAATGGCACAAGGCTTAAGCGGAACTAGGGGCTTCACTGGATTCAATGCACCGGGTTGGATGCATCGAAGTCTATGGATCATAGGTCTTTGGACTGCGGAAAAAAGCTCCGGATCGAGAATGCATTGCAAGCAGGGCAAGGGTGATGAATCTGCCATTACTGGCGGTCGTACTTTGCTGGCGGTCGTAAGTTTGTTAGATTCAGGTGGCTTTTCGCAATTTCCGATTGCCGATGGCAATTCAGAATTCAGGATGTTGCCGGTGGTTTGGCAGATCCTGTGATGGGACGCAACAGCTTGCAAGAGAGGTCTGCAACGGCGGTTTTGAACGCTGGTTGCGACTGGCTCAATGCAATAAGACGAAGTTCGAGTACAACTTGATACGGTTTCTACCGACGCTGAAAGACCGGTTTGCTTCCCTCTCTGCGATATACGCAGGGAGAGAGGCGCTCTGTAAGCGTGGGCCTGAGACGCGCATCGCCAACCAGCAATAGGAAGTGGAAACATGAGTTCAGAGCAGAATGTACCCGAGGTGCAGGAGCACCAGGGTCCGCCGCCCGCCCAGATGGGGGATTCGATGGATCAAAACGGTCCGTCGCAGGATTCCGCAAACAACATACAGCCCGGCATGGGACAGTCCAAGAGCAGCCGCCGACGCCGCCGCAAGCGCAAGGGCAAGTCGCCAGAGGCAGGACAGCAGGGTGCCCAGAGCGGCAGCCAGAATGGCACAGATCAGATGGTAGGAGATATTCAGGGCGGCGCAGCAGTTGCGCAGGCCCCGCAGGGAAATGGCTCGCAACAGCAGAATGGCGCAGCCCCCGCGGCCAAGCGTTGGAAGAAGAAGTTTCGCGATCGCGATCGGCAGCGTGGGCCGGAGAATCCCGGTAACCAGATCAGTGCCAGCGGCAGTGGAAACGGCTCGGGATACCGCGACAGCAACAGCCATCAACCGGGCAACGGCGGCAGCGTGAAGCGGCGGAGCGGCGGCGGTGGCAAGCAGCAGCAACGCGGGCCACGCAGCTTTGTCGGCCCCATGGATCACAGCTATCGCGCGGTCAACGGCAACTTCGCCGAGACCTCGCCCTCCACCATGGAGGTGTCGGGCAACTATCAGGCGCGGAGCGGCGGATCGCGCGGCTACGTCAGCGACTCGCAGCCCATCGACTACTCGATCGGTCGTACCATTCCGGTCGCAGAGGACGCCCCGACCAAGATCTACTTCTTCATCGAGGATCTTTTCTTCAACGCCAAGATCACCGAGACGGCGCGCAAGCTGGGAGTCAAGGTCGCCTTCATCAAGAACGACAAGGAGTCCATCGCCAATCTGGTTGCGGGCGAAGAGGCCGATCGGCCCGGACTGATTGTCTTCGATCTGAACAATGCAGCGGCCAAGCCCATGACGCTGATCCCCAAGCTCAAGGCCAAGCTGAAGAAGAGCACGTCGATCATCGGCTTCCTCTCGCATGTACAGAGCGAGTTGCGCGCCAAGGCTGTGGAGGCGGGTTGCGACACGGTGATGCCGCGCGCCGCCTTCTCGCAGAATCTGCCCAACCTGCTGCGCCGCTACGGCCTCGTGATCGAGGAAGAAGACAACTTTAACCAGTAAGCTGGGCCAGGTGTCAGGGAGCAGGGGGCTGGAGTTCTGAGTCGGTCGTTCGTTGAACTACAGATCAGGCTTCAGTCCTCGGTTGCCGCCTATCGTTCTAGCGTGAATCGCCAAAACAAGCGATCCATTGAGTTTAGAGTGTTTTCGCGGTCACTGTAATGCAGCATGATATTGTCATTCTGAGCGAAGCGAAGAATCTCCGCATTTTGCCCGTAGCGCGATATATTACACCATTGCTGAAAGCGCTCTAGCTCCGGGTCTTCTTCTCCCCGTGCCAGAATCAAGTTTTCCGCAGCTTGTATCGTAATTCCTGCGAACTCTACTGGGTGACCTCGCCCTCAGGCTCATCGGTGGGGTTTTCGATCTCGGCATGGAAGCCTTCGAGCAGGCGCTCGACAAAGGCCTCAAGGTCGGTCTCCGGGTGCTGGATCTGCGTCGCCAACGCGATGTGGCGGGCCAGATCGGCCAGCACAATGCCCCACGCGAAGGGATCCTCCCATGCGCCGGAGCGGATGCTGACGTGCTGCCCCTGCTCGGCGATCCATACACTCAGAATTTCAAAAGATGCCTTGTCGCGGGAGGCTGCGGGAGGAACTTCGAGGTGCTTGCTGGATGCCATGGGGGTTGCCTCTGCGGAGCATGTTGGCTAGAGCGTTTTCGCTATTGCTATAAAGCAACTTTGTTTGTCATTTCGTAGCGAAGCGAAGGAATCTGCATTTTGCTCGCGCCACGGAACTCTATACCATTGGTGAAAACACTCTAAAGTATTTTCACCAATAGTGTAATGTATCGCGCTGCGGGCAAAGTGCGGGGATTCTTCGCTTCGCTCAGAATGGCAATATCATCCTGCATTCAGTAACCGTGAAAAGGCTCTGCATGTAGCGGTTGGCTTTATTTTTCGACCGAGACCGGCGCGGGTACGCCATCCGCCTCGTCCAGATAGATTTTGACGTAGTCCAAATAGTTCTGCGCATACTTCAGGATCAGCTTGCGATCCTCCTCGCCCAGCGTGCGGCGAATCTTGCCGGGAATTCCCGTCACCAGCGAGTTGGGCGGAATCGTGGTGCGCTCAGGAATCACTGCTCCGGCGGCGATGATCGAGCCTTCGCCGATCACGCATCCGTTCAGCACCCGTGCTCCCATGCCGATCAGAACCTCGTTTTCGAGAACGCAGCCATGAACCGTGGCGTTGTGGCCGATCGTGACCCAGTCGCCGACGATGACCGGATATTTATCGCGCATTCCATGCAGCACGGCGCAGTCCTGTACGTTGCTGTTGGCTCCGATGCGGATGTAGTTCACGTCGCCGCGCACTACGGCGTTCATCCAGATGCTGGCATTCTCTCCCAGCTCTACGTCGCCGCTCACCTGCGCGGAGACGTCCACATAACAAGTCGCGGGCACGACGGGCATCTTCCCCCGATAAGGTCTAATCATGGTTCTATTATTTCACGCCGAGGGCAGAGATTTCTCGGCACTTCCAGAGCTTTGCAGGGCAATCACTTCATTCCCCCAGAATCAGGGGAAGACAGTAAACTTCTAGCAGAGGATTGCGCGTGCGATCGCTCGACGAAAGGTTTGGCTTGAAGTTCCTTAGCGCTCTGTTGCTGCTCGTTCTGGTTCTGGCTGCGATTGCGGCCTGGGCTATCTATGCCCCCATCGGCCCAGCGGCGGGGACGCCGGATGAGTCTGCCATCTACGTCGACATCACTCCCGGCACGGGGACGCAGGCGATTGCCAGGCAACTCGAAGCAGCGGGAGTGATTCGCAGCCGCTTTGCCTTCGATCTTCTGCGCGAACTGAAGGGCGGGCGACTGGTCGCCGGAGAGTATCGCTTCAACCAGCCTGCGACGGCCATCGAGGTCTACTCCCGCTTTGTGCGCGGGGACGTGTACAGCATCGCGGTCAGCATTCCCGAGGGCTACAACATCTTCGACATTGCGCAGGCGGTTGCCGCAACGGGGCTGGCCACGCGCGAACAGTTTCTTGCGGCGGAACGCTCGCAGACCGCGCTGATCGCCGATCTTGCTCCGAATGCCAGCTCGCTTGAGGGCTATCTCTTTCCCGACACCTATCGCTTCAGCCGTCACGCCACGCCGGAACAGATGCTGTCTGCAATGGTCAAGCGCTTTCGCCAGACGTCCACCCAGCTTGGCCTTCTGCATGGCGAGCAGGGAAGCCTCTCGCGCACTGTCATTCTCGCCTCGCTGGTGGAGAAAGAGGTTCGCGACGACTCGGAGCGGCCGTTGGTTGCGGGAGTCTTCAGCAACCGGCTGGCGCAGTCGATGCCTCTGGCCACCGATCCCAGCGTGATCTATGCGGCGCTGCTGGCGGGACGTTATCGCGGAACGATCTACGAGTCGGATCTACAGTTCGATTCGCCATACAACACCTATCGCCACGCCGGACTGCCTCCGGGGCCGATCGCCAATCCGGGCGTTGCGGCGCTGCGGGCGGCGATGACTCCGGCGCGTACCGACTACCTCTACTTCGTCGCCGACGCGCAGGGACACAGCCGCTTCTCCGCCACGCTGAAGGAGCATGCGCAGCAGGTGGAGGAGTATCGCCGGGTATTGCACCCAACCCCGGCTCCCGAGCCGAGTAAGATGACCCCTGCGCCGCGCAGAAAGTCCTCTGCGCCGCACAAGAAACGCAAGAAATAATCGAGCCTAACCTGTTGCATCTAATTCATATTACAAAACATCTCATTTTAAATAGTACCGTCCCGTACACCCCGACAGATATACTGGAAACAAGTGCGAATGAAGATTAAACAAGCCGTTGCCGTGGGGCTTCTTGCGATGACTCCGGCCCTTACCGGATGCCTCTCGCATACCCGCAGCGTACAGAAGATGCGGCTGCCGGACGTTGTTCTCAACGCCACGCTGGATCAACTGCTCAATCAGGTGGACGAGCGTTACTATGCCTTGCAGGGCATGACGGCTTCGGTGCAGATCTCCGCCAGCACTGGCGGCAGTCTACAGGGCCAGATCAAAGACTCGATGAACTTCAGCGGCTACATCATCATGGCCAAGCCGGAGAATATCCACGTCATCCTGCTGCTCCCGGTCTTCCGCAGCAAGGCGCTGGACATGATCTCCGACGGCAAGAGCTTCAAGATGCTGATTCCGCCGAAGAGCTGCGCCATCGTTGGCTCCGATGTGGTCACCAACAACTCGCAAAAGGGACTCTACAGCCTGCGGCCAGCGGTGATTCTGGACTCGCTGATGGTTCGCGGCTTCAGCCCGGACGACATGATCACCATGACGCAGGACAGCCGCCCCGTCGAAAATCCGAAGAAGAAGAAGGATTGGATCGAGGAGCCGGAGTATGACATCGAGTTCCTGTCCGCGCCGGTGAATCAGGTTGCGCGAACCCTGCGCGTGCTGCACATCAGCCGCGTCAACATGCTGCCGTACCGGCAGGACATTTACAACCAAGAGGGCAAGGTGGTCACGCAGGCCTTCTACGAAAACTACCAGAAGTTCGACGATGGCAAGATCGACTTTCCCACTAAGATTGTCATCCAGCGGCCGCTTGACGAGTTGGGGCTGACGATCACCATCACCAAGGCGACCTTCAACCAGAAGCTCGACGCGGATCAGTTCGATCTGGGCCAGCAAGTTCCCGCGAACTACGCGTTGCAGAACATGGACGATCCGGTCAGCGCGAAGACAGCCCCGTGCGTTGCGCATGCGACGCAATTGCCGCGTTGATCTCCAGCGCCAGAGCCAACGCCGCACGACCCGCCTCGGCTGGTACCTCCGGTTGGGTTCGTCCGCGCACTGCTTCGACAAACGACTGAATCTCCATGCGCAGCGGCTCGCCCGGCTCCACAGCAATTTTGCTGAGCGAGAGTCCGGGCGCGGGCTGACCACTTGCAGCCGCAGCGCTGGCAAGAGCAGCCAGTTGTGCTGGATCCAGTCCGGCTGCCGCCGTTACGTCGATCAGCAGCAGATCCTGTCGCGCGAAGTCCAGCGACAGATACTGATGCGGCTGGAAGAAGCGCATCTTGCGTACGCGCTCGGTGCTGACGCGGCTTGCGGTGAAGTTAGCCACACAGCCGTTTTCGAACTCCAGACGCACGTTGGCGATGTCCACCTTGCGCGAGAGGACGGGAAGGCCAACCGCGCGAACCTCGCGCACGGTCGAATCAACGAGGCTCATCACCAGATCGAGATCGTGAATCATCACATCCAAAACCACGTCCACGTCCAGCGACCGCGGAGTAAAGACGCTGAGGCGATGCACCTCGAAGAACATGGGGTGATTCATCAGGCCGCGCACGGCGCGCACCGCCGGATTGAATCGCTCCAGATGGCCGACCTGCACGATGCGTCCATACTCGTGCGCGAGACGGATGATCTCGTCGGCCTCGGCGAGAGTGGTCGCAACGGGCTTCTCGATCAGCAGATCGACTCCCGCTGGCAGCAACACCCGCGCACACTCGGCATGAGCCACCGTCGGCGCGCAGATGGACGCGGCGTTCAGAGGCATCGCCGCCAAGCACTCCTCAATCGTCGCGAATCCCGGGATACTGTACTGCGCGGTCGCCGCCGCCAGAGTCTTCGCGTCGCGATCCACCACGGCGACGAGCTGCACCGGAAGACCGGCCAGCTCCAGTTCGCGGTAGACCCGCAGATGATTGCGCCCGAAGGCTCCTGCGCCCACTACGGCAACGCGGAGCGGGCTTGCACTGTTCTCTGCCATCGCACTGGCTCCTGACACTACTTTATGGGAGCCTCAACCGTCTTGCGGCAACGCGTGTATAGATCGAGTAGCTCCGAAACCTGATCCTCGGGCTTGGAGGTGGGCGTCGCGCCAAAACCCGTGCCGCCCGTTGCCTTTGTTCCCACATGCGCCTGAGCCGCTACAAACTTCAGCAGATCCAGGGCAATATCCTCGGTGCGGCGAGCCGCATTATTCGTTTCACTCATTGAAAGATTTCCTCACGGTTCCAGACCCGATCTTAATGGTCTGCCCCGCTGTGAAGCAAATCCAACCTATTGCGCGGGGCTATAGAGCATTTCTGTAGAGGTTGCGAATGCATATAGTTGCAGCAAAAAATTGTATGAATATACAGTCTTGTAACATAGATAGGTGAGTTGACAAATGAGTTGGCTTTTCCTCTGGCCGCGTATCGAACGCGGCTGCGCCAACATCCTGCTCACACTAAGGTGCTGCTGATGCTTCCTGCCGAACTGATTGCCCTCGAAGACCGCTATGGAGCCCACAACTATCACCCACTCGATGTCGTCATCGAACGCGCCTCTGGCGCATGGGTCTACGACACGAACGGAAAGCGCTATCTGGATTTTCTGGCCGCTTACTCGGCCGTCAATCAGGGACACTGCCACCCGGCAATCTTTGAGGCGATGGTCAATCAGGCGAAGAAGGTGACGCTGACCTCGCGCGCCTTTCGCAACGACCAGCTTCCCCAGCTCTACCGCGAACTGCATGAGATGACCGGCTACGAGATGACGTTGCCGATGAACTCCGGCGCCGAGGCGGTGGAGACCGCGCTGAAGGCCGCGCGCAAGTGGGGAGAGACGATCAAGGGAATCCCCGCCGACAAGACCGAGATCATCGTCGCCGCCAACAACTTTCACGGACGCACCATCGCCATCGTTGGCTTCTCCAGCGACGAACAGTATCGCCACGGCTTTGGGCCGTTCCCCGCCGGATTCCGCGAGGTTCCCTTCGGCGACATCGAGGCGCTGCGCCGTGCGATTACGCCGAACACCTGCGCCTTTCTGGTTGAGCCGATTCAAGGCGAAGCGGGAATCATCGTGCCGCCTGAGGGCTACCTGCGTGCTGCCGCAGAGATCTGTCGCGAGAACAACGTTCTGCTCATGCTTGACGAGATTCAGTCCGGCCTGGGGCGCACCGGCAAGCTCTTCGCTTACATGCACGAGGATATTACCCCCGACGTACTTATCATCGGCAAGGCGCTGTCGGGCGGCTTCTATCCGATCTCGGCCGTACTCAGCTCAAGCGAGATTCTTGGCGTCTTCCACCCTGGCGACCACGGCAGCACCTTCGGAGGCAGTCCTCTGGCCAGCGCCATTGCTCGGGCGGCTCTGCACGTCATCGTTGACGAGAAGTTGGCCGAGCGTTCCGCCGAGTTGGGAGCCTATGCGCTGAAGTTCATGAAGAACATTCGCAGCCCGCACGTCGTCGAGGTGCGCGGCAAGGGACTCTGGATCGGCGTGGTGCTGAGCAGTCCGGCGCGAGCCTTCTGCGAGGCGCTACAGGAGCGCGGCGTCCTGTGCAAGGAGACGCACGAGTTCGTCATCCGTCTGGCTCCGCCACTGATTATCTCCAAGGAAGATCTGGACTGGGGACTGGAGCAGATTCGCACGGTTCTCGAGGCCGAAAGCCCCGCACCCGCCGCCGAACTGGCCAACTCAAGCCACTCCTAGAGTGCTTCAGGAGGTGTTTAGATCAAATTTGGGGTCGTGCCGCAGTCAGCCGAGGAATTTGCAGGCTCCGACATCAATAAAAATAAATTTTAATAACTATTGAAGCTCGCATCTTTTTGCAGTAGAGTTGGGCCGGATTCAAGATATGTTGATTCACGATTCTCCGGCTGCCTAACTTTTTCGGTGAGATGGAGTCTTCAATGGCAAACATTCGGCTGTCTTCGTGCATACTCGCAAGTCTTGCAGCACTAGCCTTGATGGTCGGATGTGGAGGCTCTCCAGCGGCTCCGGCGATCAGCGTTGCCATTACCACCGTTCCGTCCGCCATGGTTGCAGGGGCAACCCAGACCTTCGCCGCAACGGTCTCGAACGACTCCAGCAGTGCGGGCGTTAACTGGTCGGCTTCGGTCGGTTCGATCAGTTCGGCGGGCATTTACACCGCGCCGACTCCGGTTGCCACTGCTTCGGCAACGATCACCGCGACCAGTAAGACGGACACCTCCAAGACCTCTACGGCGACCGTCACTCTGACTCCGGTTGCCGTCTCCGTTACGACCGTTCCCGTCGCCATGATTGCGGGAGGAACGCAGACGTTTGTCGCAAACGTAACTGGAGATACCGCGTTGAATCAGGGAGTTACATGGAGCGCCTCGGCCGGAACGATCTCGGCAGGTGGTGTGTACACTGCTCCGATTCCGGTTGCTACTGCGTCGGCGACGATTACTGCGACCAGTAAGACGGACACCTCCAAGACCTCTACGGCGACCGTCACTCTGACGCCGATCAGCGTTGCCATTACGACTACTCCTGTCACCTTGGTTGCAGGGGCTACGGAGACCTTTGGCGCGATCATTTCGAACGACATTACTCCGAGTGCGGGCGTGACCTGGTCGTCCTCGGTTGGTTCGATTACCGCAGGCGGGGTCTACACTGCTCCGACTCCGGTTTCTACTGCATCGGCGATAATAACTGCGACGAGTAAAACGGATCCATCCAAGAGTGCTACGATGACCGTCACTCTGACGCCGGTTGTCGTGACCATTCCGTTCGCTCCTGTGGCCATTGCCGGAGCCGCAACCGAGGCCATCACGGCGACGCTGACCGGCGATACCACGCTGAATGCGGGCGTGACGTGGAGCATCACCAGTGGCGGCGGCACGCTGTCCGCAGTGACCACGACCTCCGTGACCTACACCGCTCCGTTGCCGGTGACGACGGCCAACGCTGTGATTACCGCGACCAGCAAGACGGATCCCAGCAAGACGGCGACTCTCACGATTCCGCTGATTCCGATCAGTGTGGGAGCCATCAGTCCATCGACCGCCACTCTGGGCGACAGCAACACGCAGGCCTTCACCGGCGCGACAGTTGCGAACGACTCTTCCAACTCCGGCGTGACGTGGAGCATCAGCCCGGCGACTGGCGCGGGCACTATTATCAGTTCCACCGGCGCCTATAACGCACCGACGACCGTCATCAGCTCCGTCACTACGGCGACGGTGACGGCGGCCAGCGTCAAGGATCCTACCAAGACGGCTACTGCGACGGTTACGCTCGATCCCATCGCGGTCGCGGTCAGTGCGTCGACCTCCAGCATGGTGGCAGGCGCGACCCAGACCTTTACCCCGACTGTGAGCTATGACGGCAGTAACTCCGGCGTTACCTGGAGTGCCTCGGTCGGCTCGGTCAGCTCAGCGGGTGTTTATACTGCTCCGACTCCGGTTGCCACAGCGTCGGCGACGATCACCGCAACCAGTGTCAAAGATCCGACCAGGAATGGCACAACGATCGTCACTCTGACGCCGATCAGCGTTGCGATTACGACCGTTCCTGTCGCCATGGTTGCGGGAGCGACGCAAACCTTTGCCGCAACCGTCTCGAACGACATAACTCCGAGTGCGGGCGTTACCTGGAGTGCGTCAGTCGGTTCGATCAGTTCGGCGGGGGTCTATACTGCTCCGACTCCGGTTGCTACTGCTTCTGCGACGATTACCGCGACGAGTAAGACGGATCCCAGCAAGAGCACGACGGCGACCGTTACTCTAACGCCGATTGTCGTGACCATTCCGACCACTCCTACGGCCATTGCCGGAGCCGCAACCGAGGCCATCACGGCGACGCTGACCGGCGATACCACGCTGAATGCGGGCGTGACGTGGAGCATCACCAGCGGCGGCGGTACGCTGTCCGCTGTGACCACGACCTCCGTCACCTACACCGCTCCGTTGCCGGTGACGACGGCCAACGCTGTGATTACCGCGACCAGCAAGACGGATCCCAGCAAGACGGCGACTCTCACGATTCCGCTGATTCCGATCAGTGTGGGAGCCATCAGTCCATCAACCGCCACTCTGGGCGACAGCAGCACGCAGGCCTTCGCGGGTGCGACGGTTGCAAACGACTCTTCCAACTCCGGCGTGACGTGGAGCATCAGCCCGGCGACTGGCGCGGGCACTATTATCAGTTCCACCGGCGCCTATAACGCACCGACGACCGTCATCAGCAGCGTCACCACAGTGACGGTGACGGCGGCCAGCGTCAAGGATCCTACCAAGACGGCTACTGCGACGATTACGCTGCAACCTATCATGGTCGGCCCCATCAGCCCGGCGACGGTCTCTCTCAGCGCCAGCGGAACAAAGACCTTTGCGGGCGCGGTGCTAACCTATGACGGGTCTAACTCCGGCGTGACGTGGAGCATCAGCCCTGGGACGGGTGCGGGCACCATCGTCAGCACAACAGGAGCCTATACTGCACCGACAGTTGTGAGCGGAACTTCGCCTGTGACCGTCACGGTGACGGCGACCAGCGTCAAGGACACCACCAAGACGACTACGGCGACGATCACTCTGAATCCCGTCTCACTCACCGTCAGCCCAACAACAGCCACGTTGGTTGCAGGCCAGCCCCAGACGTTCACTGCCACTGTGTCGAATGACGGAGCGACTCCGGGAGTGACGTGGACTGCCTCCGTCGGATCGATCACCTCGGCGGGCGTCTACACCGCGCCGACTCCGGTGGGAGCCGCTTCCGCAACCATCACCGCAACCAGCAAGACCGACCCCACTAAATCCTTCGCGGCGACCGTGACTCTCACCCCGGTTAGTACGGTCACCATCAGTCCCGGCAATGTAACGCTGATCGGCGGCGCATCTGCGACCTTCACCCCGGTCGTCACTGGTGATTCTTACCTGAATGCAGGAGTGACATGGAACCTCAGTCCCAGTACGGGCGCTGGCACAATTACCTCAGCGGGCGTCTACACCGCTCCCGCCGTGATTGGATCGGTCACCAACGTCATGTTGAGTGCCACCAGCATCACGGATCCCAGTAGGACATCGTCTTCATCCTCTATCACTCTCACTCCCATCAGCATTGCATTCACCACCACGACGAACGGCATCACCCTTGACTCCGGTCAGACGATGCCGCTGACTGCGTCCGTAAGCAGTGACAGCAGCTCCTCGGGGGCAACCTTTGCGGTGTATGGCGCAGGCTTTATCAGCCCAATCAGCGCCACCGGCAACACGCCTTCCACCACGCTGACCGCGTCCAGCACAATCGCCTCCGCCGTCTCCGTGACTGCGACCAGCATCAAGGACAGCACGAAGCAGGTCTCTACTTCGTCGATCACCATCAATCCGGCTCTTGCCATCGCCACGGCGAGCGGCGCTCTGCCCGCCGGAACCACCGGCGTGGGATACGCTGGAACGACCATTGCAGCCAGCGGAGGGACAGGATCCGACTTCTTCGCGGTTGCCACTGGCTCGCTTCCCACAGGAATGACGCTCAACGCTTTTACGGGAGCTATCAGCGGCACTCCAACCTCCACGGCGGGAACCTATACCTTCACCGTCAAAGTGACTGACTCGGCGACGACACCGGTCACGGCAACCTCAGGAACCTACACCATCTACCTCAACCCCGCGCCGCTGACCGTTGTCGCTGTGGGTTGGGGCTCATCCTATACCGTCGGCACGGCGATTACGCCATTTACGGTTACCAGTACCGGCGGCACGGGTACCATCACCTATGGGGTCTACTCCGGCACACTGCCAGCGGGCCTTTCGCTGAACAGCAGCACGGGCGTAGTCTCCGGTACGCCGAGCGCCCCGACCGTCGCCTCTGGCAACAGTATCGCCTTCAAGGCGACCGACAGCGCTTCCACGCCGGTTACGGCAGTCGCCGCCACCGTCATCCTCACGGTGAACCCGGTAACGCTGGCGATTTCGGCTGCAACTCTGCCAACGGGGTATGTAGGTTCTGCCTACAACACCAACGGCTACCAGTTCACCTCCACCGGCGGAACAGGCACCATCACCTGGTCGATGTACCCGAACCCTGTCGACGGCCTCACTCTCAGCCCCACAGGTCTGCTTTCCGGCACTCCGACGGGGACCTACTCTTCGACCGTGACTATCACCGCGACTGACTCTGCCACCAACCAGCAGCAGAGCAAGAGCATCACGCCCGCGCTGACGATCAACAACCCCGTCACCATTACCACTACGCAATCCAGCCTGCCGGTCGCGTACTCCGGCGTAGCTTATACTTCGACCACGCTGGCGGCTTCTGGAGGAACGTCCCCGTACACCTGGTCGGTCACTTCGGGCCTGACTGGCTCCAACAGCCTTGCGACTCTCAATCTGGCTGTCTCCTCTGCGGGTGTTATCACGGGAACTCCTGCGACCACCGGCATCGCCAACTTCACGGTTCAGGTCACGGATTCGGCTACGCCCACGCACAATACCAACTCGGTCGCGTACTCCATCACGGCCTACACGCCGCTCTCTCTGCCCAGCACCGACCCAAGCACGCTTGGGCCTGCCACCACGACCTCAAGCTATACGGGATCCATCCCTGTGACCGGAGGCGTAGCCGGGTATACGTGGACGATCAACAGCGTTGTCGTCAGCAGCGGATCAGCCAGTTTGGGGAACGGTACGCTGGTTGCTTCCCCCAGCGGAGCCACGTTGAATATCACCGGCACACCAAGCGCCGCTGGCACGGTTACGTTCACGGCCTCGGTGAAGGACAGCACAGGCACCTCCACCAGCACGATCACCTACACTATCGCCGTCACAACGTCCTATAGCATCAACGGCCAGCTCAATCTGAGCAACGCTTGCAGCGTGAGTTCCTGGCCTGTGTTTACGCTCACCCTTACCCAGAGCGGCAACACGGTTGGAACCACGACCAGCAATAGCGGAAGCTACTCGTTCACCAACATTGCCAACGGAACCTACACGCTCACCCCCTCGATTACGGGGCCAAGCTCGGTCTTCTATCCTGCCAGCCAAAGCGTCACCGTAACTAACGGCAATATCAGCGTCCCAAACTTCAGCGCAGCTTTGGGCTATACCGTCTCCGGCACGGCGTCATATAGCGGGATCAATACGGTGTCGCAGGCCAAGCCGATCTATCTGTCGCTGAGCGGCGGCTGTAGTAATAGCAATCCCGGCACCAGCGTCTCCACCGCAGGGGGAAGCTTCACCATCCACGGCGTGGCACCCGGCACCTACACCCTGTCGGCGTTTCAGGACAACATGGGCTACGGCTCCCAGAACGCCTCCAACCCGACGGGAAGCACCTCCGGCTTAACGGTCTCTACCGCGAACGTGACCGGCGCCAACGTCACCCTGACCGATCCTGCGACGGTCACCCTTACCTCGGCTCCAAAGCTGCAAGGAGTGGCTGGATTCAACAACGGCGTGCTTGCCCAGTACAAGGCAATCACCAACAGCAACAGCATCGAGATGGCAACCTCCTACACCCTGCAGTGGAGTACCACCTCGACCTTTACCGCGATCGCTGGAAGCATGATCTTCCCGGCTACCGGCGGTGGCGGTGCCGACATCTGGTTCGTGAATAGTGCCATGACGACGGGATGCACCAACTGCAGCACACTCGCTAGCGGCACCTACTACTTCCGCGCTTATGCCACCTCGGCGGGGACTGCGACCAGCAGCTATAGCGTATTCTCCTCCAGCGGAAGCCCGGTTGCGGTAACCGTTGGCGCTCCCACCGGCGGCGTTGCCGTATCCGGCACGGTCACCTACCCAGGAACGGCCACTGGGCCGCTGTATGTCGGCTTCTTCAACTACAGCACCGGTAACTTCTATGGCGAGTACATTGCAAGTCCGCAGAGCGCGCAGGCGTTCACCATTCAGGTTCCCATAGCCTCTACGTACTACTTCGTTGGCGTCATCGACAATAACAATGACGGCGTAGTCGATGCAGGAGATATCAACGATGTTAGTAGTGAGGGGAACCCGCCAACGGCAAACATTACCGGTGCTACCTCCAGCGAGAACCTGACGTTGACTGGCGGCAACAGCGTTGTCTTGACGTACACCGGGCACAACATTCAGACCGGCCAGTCCGACACTTATACGGTCAACGCCGACGTGAGAGCCGGCCTGAAGCTGCCGGTGGCGGTTGAGCTGATCTCGGCCACCAACCCAGATGTGATCGTTCCTCAGGACGTCGCTGCATGCACCAGTTGCGGCAATCCTCAGTTCCAGTGGCAGGGTTCTACCCAGACCACCGTTCCGTCCACCAACGATAGCTATGGCCTCAAGGTGACCTACAGCGATGGGACGTCGGACGCTTCTCTGCCGGCTACGGTGAGCACAGTCCTGACTTCAGCCGCCGCCGCAACCGTTCTTACACCTCAAACCGGAACCAGCACCAGCACGACGCCCACGTTTAGCTGGACCTACCCGACCAATGCCAGCAACTACACCTACCAGTTCTGGGTTTGCTGTAGCAGCAACAGCACTATCTGGGATATACCTGGCAACAACTCCAACACCAAGGGCTTCACCAGCTCGCAGGTCCCTGTACCGGCGGGCATCCCCTGGATTACCAGCGGTAACGACATTCTGGGAGAGAGTGGAAACCTGCCCACGATCAGCGCCCTGAGTACCGCGACTACATACACCTGGACGATTCAAACCATAGACAGCAACAACAACTATGTACAGAATACCGTGAGCTACGAACCGTAAAGGAATCAACAGCTTCACGCCGTCTCAACCGTTTCTGAGTCCCGCATATCGGGACTCAGAAACGGTTTGGCTTGAGGTCGAAAATGTTTAGAGCGTTTTTGGATAGACCAGATTCTTTGTCATTCCGTAGCGCGAGCGGAGGAATCCGCTTTTGCTTTTGCCTTTGCTGTTGCCGTTGCCTCGCCGTTGTCTGGCAAGGGCCGAAGGCCCGTTCTATACCAGCCTAGGCCGAAGGCCTAGGGGTTCGTAGGAACTATGAACAAGGGCTGAAGGCCCGACCTATAGCTCTGCTGCGGATCAAAACGCAGTGTTCGGATATATGTCGATACGGCCTAGGGAACGGTTTTAAAATACTCTACTTGGCGTCGCGCCAGTTCGGGCCTTGGCCTATCTCTGCGAGGATGGGGACGGAGAACTCGGCTACGTGTTCCATCTCTTGTTTGACGAGGGAGCGGAGTTCGTCGGCCTCGGCGGGGAGGACGTCGAAGAGCAACTCGTCGTGGATCTGCAAGGTCATGCGAGAGCGTAGGCGGCGGCGTGTGATCTCGGCGTCGATGCGGATCATGGCCAGTTTGATGAGGTCGGCGGCGGTGCCTTGCAGCGGCGTGTTGATGGCCGTGCGTTCGGCGAATCCGCGCTGGTTGGGGTTGCGTGAACTGATGTCCGGAATGGGGCGGACGCGTCCGAAGTAGGTACGGACGATCTGGTCGCGGCGGACGGCTTCGAGCGTTTCGTCAATGAAGCGACGGACTCCGGCGTAGCGCTCGAAGTAGCGCTCAATGTAGGCGCGAGCCTCGCGCTGGTCGATGCCAAGCTGTGCCGCGAGTCCAAAGGGCGAAATGCCGTAGACAATTCCGAAGTTAACCGCCTTGGCACGGGCGCGCGTCTCCTTGTCGAGCTGGTCGACAGGGATTCCGAAGACCTCGGAAGCGGTAAGGGTGTGGATGTCCTGTCCGGTGCGGTAGGCGTTGAGCAGCAGCGGATCCTGCGAGAAGTGCGCCATCAGGCGAAGTTCAATCTGCGAGTAATCGGCCGAGAGAAGCAGGTTGCCGGGGGCGGGAATGAAGGCCGCGCGAATCTCCTGGCCGAGAGCGGTGCGCACGGGAATGTTTTGCAGATTCGGATTGGTGGACGAGAGCCGTCCTGTGGCTGTGCCGACCTGATTGAAGGTGGTATGGACGCGGCCTTCGGAGTCGACCAGATTCGGCAGCGAGTCGAGGTAGGTGGACCGGAGCTTGGCTAGCTGGCGATGCTCCAGCACCAACGCGGGAACGGGGTTCAGCTCGGCCAACTCCTCCAACACATCCTGCGCGGTGGAGACGACCTTTCCCTTGCCGTGTTTGGATGGCTTGGGGAGTTGCATCTGGTTGAAGAGAACGTCGCCGAGTTGCTTGGGCGAGTTGAGATTGAAGCGATGGCCGGACTGGGTGAAGATGCGCTCGGCAAGCGTGTCCATCTCGACCGCAAGGCGCGTGGACATCGCCGAGAGAACCGCCGTGTCGATGCGGACTCCAGCCTGCTCCATGCGCAGCAGGACGGGGACCAAGGGAAGATCCATGGTGCGGTAGAGATGAAGAAGCGGATGCGCGGTGGTGGAAGAAGCAGCCCCCCCCGCTTTGCTG
>JARLFY010000057.1 GCA_031296325.1 Acidobacteriaceae bacterium
CGACCTTATCCCGCACGATGTGCACTCTCCTGAAGACCTGGAAGATCTGCTAACCACGATCGGAACGCAGGGAATCGATGTACTCGAAAGCTCGAAAGGGCCGACGACCGATCTGGAAAAAAAATTCGAGGAAGTGGATGATGCGTCGGAGGACGTCGAACTCGACCTAACCCCCGGCGCTCTGGAAAAAACCAATGATCCCGTCCGCATGTATTTGCGCGAGATGGGAACCGTTCCTTTGCTCACGCGCGAAGGCGAAGTTGAAATCGCCAAGCGGATCGAACGCGGCCAAAACCGCGTTCTGAAAGCGCTTTCGCGCTCGCCGATCGTCATTCGTGAACTGCTCGCCCTGGGCGAGGACCTCGAGAAAGGCGTCCGCTCCATCAAAGAGCTGGTCACCTTCGACGAAGAGGAAATCACGGAAGAAATCGTCGAGAAGCGTCTGAAAGCATTTCTCGACAAGATCCACGCGCTCGACAAGCTGTACAAGAAAGTCGCGCCGCTCCAGGAAAAACTGGCGGCGGTGAATCAGAAGAAGCGTCCGAAGGACCATCGGCGGTACCGCTTCCAGCTGGCTCATGCGATTGTGCGCACGTCGATCGCGGTCCGCAAGCTGGGTTTCACCAACAACGAACGCAAGCGCCTCATCGACCGCGTCAATCGCACGGTCGACGGCATGCGCTCGCTCGACCGCCAGATCCAGAACTTGGAGAAGCGCGCCGAGGCGACTCGCAGCGACGAGCAGAAGAAGGAATACAAAAAGCAGTCGCGCGCGGTCCGCGGAGAGCTCGAAAAGCTTGAAGTGGAAGCGGGCCTGTTGTTCCAGGAGCTCAAGCGCACCCAGCGCGAGATCATCCAGGGCGACATGGACGCCGAGCACGCCAAGCGCGAGCTCATCGAAGCCAACTTGCGCCTAGTAGTCTCGATTGCGAAAAAGTACACCAATCGCGGCTTGCAATTCCTCGACCTGATTCAGGAAGGCAACATCGGCCTGATGAAGGCGGTCGACAAGTTCGAGTATCGTCGCGGTTACAAGTTCTCCACCTACGCAACGTGGTGGATTCGTCAGGCGATTACGCGCGCCATTGCGGATCAGGCTCGCACGATCCGCATTCCGGTTCACATGATCGAGACGATCAACAAGCTGATCCGTACCAGCCGCCAGTTGGTGCAGGAACTGGGCCGCGAGGCATCGTCGGAAGAGATCGCGCGACGCATGGACATCCCCGTTGCCAAGGTGCGCAAGGTGCTGAAGATTGCGCAGGAGCCCATCTCGCTGGAGACTCCAATCGGCGAAGAGGAAGACTCGCATCTGGGCGACTTCATCGAAGATCGCATGGCCGTGAGCCCGTCCGACGCAGTGATTGCGGTCAACCTGAAGGAGTACACCTCGCAGGTGTTGCGTACCCTGACGCCGCGCGAAGAGCGCGTCATCAAAATGCGCTTCGGGCTGGAGGACGGCAGCGAACACACGCTGGAAGAGGTTGGCCAGAGCTTCCAGGTCACGCGCGAACGCATCCGCCAGATCGAAGCCAAGGCTCTGCGCAAGTTGCGTCACCCCAGCCGCAGCCGCAAGCTGAAGGCCTTCGTCGATGGGGTGAAGGAAGCGTAAAGCAGTTTGTAGATTGTTATGGAGAACTAATAGAACACGGATCCCCACATCTTTCTTTGAGGTGTGGGGATTCGTTGTTGCAATCAGAATGACGGACGGAGACAGAAGCAGATTCCTTCGCTTCGCTACGGAATGACAAACAAAGAGGAGTCGGAATGACAAACGGAGGGCGCTTTGGAATGGCAGACAAAAACGAGCAGGCGTCGAATTCTGTCTGCGCTCTGCAATAATCAAAGCGGCGGAATGATCGCACCAACGGAGGCATGTCGAAGGTGAACTCAGGCAGACTGCAGGACGAGCAGTTCGACGCATCCCCCATTTCAAAAACGCTCCGCCACTTCTTCCCTCTCTACTGCGCGCTGGTGGCGCTGGTTACGTTTGGCTATGCGCTCTACGACGGCTATCAGATCGATGGCGATGCGGTCGCCTACATGGACATCGGCGATCTGCTGCGCGCGCACCACTGGGCGGGCATCGTCAACGGCTACTGGCATCCGATGTATCCGGCGTTTCTTTCGATGGGCCATATTCTGTTTCGCGCGACTCTGGCTAATGAGTTGCGTGCCTACTACATGGTCAACTTCGCCATCTTCCTACTGGAGATGGCCGCCGTGGTCTGCTTCACCGACGCGATGGTGCGATTGCGCGCAGCGACAAGCCTGCGCGTCGGCTTCCTGCTCGACCGCACTGCGCTGCGCTATCTTGGGCTGGGTTTGCTGGTGATTGCCAGCCAGCGGGAACTATCGCTGGGCAAGGTTCGGCCCGACGCACTGTTGCAAGCCTTCCTCCTCTTCGCCCTCGCCGCGTTGATGAACCATCTTGCCAGTAACCGTCTGCGCTATGCCGCGCTGATGGGCCTTGCGCTGGGCTGCGCCTACCTGACCAAGTCCTTCGCGTTTCTCTTTGCCTTCCTCTGCATCCTCATGCTGGCGGTCTTCCGCTGGATCTGGCTGCGGCACAGGCCCACGAACATTCTTCCCGCAGCGCTGATCGCCTTCGCCTGCTTCGCCGTTGTGGCTGGGCCATACGTCGCTGCGCTCTCGCAGCAGAAACATCGCCTGAACTTCGGCGACTCCGGCGCGCTGAACTATGCGTGGTACGTTGGCGGCACGGAGAAGATGCACCTACAGCCCTACCAGACCGCTCAGTTCGGCAACGCTGAGGTTCATTTGAAGCATTCCGAGCGGGAGTTGCTGCACACGCCACTGATCCTCAGCTACGCCGCACTGCCCTATGGAACCTATCCCGACTGGTTCGACACGACCTACTGGAACGACCAGATCAAGCCGCACTTCAGCCTGCGTCAGGATCTGCCCCGCGCCACACGCAACGGCGTTCTGGTGGTGCGCTATCTGTTCAACCATCCCGAGGCGTTGATCCTGCTGGCGTTGCTTCTCCTGCTCGGCGCGCGAATCGCGCCGCGTTGCAGGCCGCAGGATTCAAGCAGCTTCTGGATTGCGCCACTGCTGCTGGGCGTGACCATCTGGGGAATCTACGCCATCGTCAACACCGAGGAGCGATACGTCACGGTCGCTTATCTGAGCGTTATTCTTACGATTTTCGCCACGCTGCGTCTGTCGCAGCCGCCGACCGCAAGCGACGCGCAGGCCAAGGCTGGCGCGGATAATCTTCGCTTCGCAGCCTCGACGCTGATTTTGCTGCTGGCGGTGTTGAGCGTTGGGGAGAGCCTGCGCACGGTCTTCGAAGACCGTCGGCAACTCTCCACGCGCAACTCACCCGACGGCTGGTACTCGCCCACCATGAACCAGGTCGCCGACGGCCTTGCTCGGCTTGGCGTGCAGCCGGGCGACACGATTGCCTGCATCGGCTCCTCGGCCTGCCTCTACGATCACTACTGGGCGCGACTGGCCGGAGTCCGCATCCTCACCGAGATCTATCACGACGACTCCAGGGTGGACGCGCGGCAGTTCTACGCCAAGCTGCCCAACCGCGACGCGGCATTGAAGGTCGTCGCAGCGACCGGGGCCGAGGTTCTGGTCGCAGACTTCGGCAACACGCAGGTCAGCGACAGCGATCCTGCCTTCCGCAACTGGCGCCAACTCGGCAACACCAGCTTCTATGCGCTTCGTCTTGTGCGTCCCTCCGAGAATAGCACTGGGGACGAGCGATTCGTCTCCAAACACGGCCAGCAGTCGAATTAGAGCGTCGTCGCTGATGGAGGGTAGACCATCGCGATACGAGCAAAAACAGATTCCTCCGCTCGCGCTACGGAATGACAAACAAGAAGACTACGGAATGACAAGCAAATTGGGATATAGCAATTTCTAAATGCTCTATACCGGCAAACAAAGTGGCTCGACCAGAGAGTATGGTCGAGCCACTTTGTTTGCGGAGCAAAGATTATTTTGCAGTATGCGCTACTTCGCGGTGAAGAGCTTTAGGTCGATGGAATCGGCCATGGCCTTGTAACCTGCGTCGCCGGGGTGGAGATGGTCTCCCGAGTCGGCGAATGGGGCATAGGCCGTTGGGTTGGCCGGATCCTGCGTGGCCTTGTCGAAGTCCAGAAAGCCGTCGACGTGTGCTGTGGTGCGAATCCACTGGTTGACGGCCTCGCGAACCTGTTCGCCAGCGGGCGAGGAATAGCCCGCGCCGACGTAGGGAGTAAGCGTGGCGGCGTAGACCTTGATGCCGTGAGTGTGCGCTCGCTCGGCTAGCTGGGAGAGACCGGCGATGAGGTCGTCGGCGGTGACGACATCATAGGGCTTGCTGGGGGCGTAGGCGTGGCCGATATCGTTGATGCTCTCCAGCAGGATCACGTACTTGACGCCGGACTGAGCGAGGACATCGCGGTCGAAGCGAGCCAGTGCGCTGGGGCCGGTGGTGTCGTGCAGAATGCGGTTGCCGCCGATGCCCTCGTTGAGTACGGCTAGATTCGCCGTCTTAGGATCGGCCTGTAGGCGGCGGGCCAGCAGATCGGGCCAACGCTGGTTGGTGTTGGGCGTGCTGTGCGCGCCATCGGTGATGCTGTCTCCGAAGGCGACGATGGCCGCGCTGTCGGCGGAGACCTTGACATCGACTCCTTTGACGAAGGGCCAGGAGGTGATCTTGCCGGCGTTCTCCAGCGTCTTTGCGCCAACGACGTTGCCTTCGGCGATGTAGCTGGTTTGGTCGGCGAAGCTGTGTTGCGAGAGAACCTTGATGGGTTGCGCAGGGAGGAAGAGGCTGATGGCGAGGTCAGAGCCAGCGGGAACCTTCATCTGCGCCGGATCGCTGACGACCAGCGCGCCGGGAGGAATGGTGACCGAATTCCTTCCGCCGAAGGTGAGGCCGGAGGCGGAGAGCAGGTTGATGGTACTGCCGCTCTGGCTGATGGCGACGTGCGCCGCGGCGATGGTCAGCGGATCAGAGCCAAACTCGTTGGTGAGAATGACGCGAACCATGGGGCCGCCGAGCGAGACGTGGACGATCTCGCGGATCGTGGTGTCGGCTGCGCCGTAGACGAAGGCGGGCGCGTGGACGACAGGCGGAGGCGGAATCGGAGTGAGCGTCGAAGTCGCGGGAGCGGCTGGGGTCGCGGGTGCAAGCGCAGGCGTTGCGGCGACTGCGGGAGCGGCGACTGTCGCTGCGGGAGTTGCTGCGGGACGACCGTTGTTGGCCGCCATCGGCGCGGTGGCCCAGGTTCCGACCCAGTGGTCGGCGGGAGGCGCGGCATAAGTGGTGGCGGCAAAGGTCGTGAGGGCGAGCAACAGAAGCAGGCGAGAGAGACGCGGGGATGTCGTCACGGAATTTTCAACCTCGGAGAAAATTATCAGCCGCTTCATATTACTCTGATTGCACGCTCGTCGGCTTGCGCAGGAACAGGAGGCTTACACCGGGTTTGGTAAATTGAGAACAGAATCGCGTATAGTTGCGGTGACTTTCAAGGAGCGGATTCGGGGAACGGAAGAGGACTCTGTTGTCGCGGAACAGGCTCGCAACAAAATTAAATATGGGGATAGAGATGACGATGAGATGGGCGCGCGTTATGCTGCTAACTATGATGACTACTCTTGGAGCACAAGCTGCCACGGCAGCCACGTTGGTGATAAAGGAAGGGTTTGGCAAACTACCCACGGGAACTTCCATTGACGCTTACACCCTGCAGAGCAACGACGCCGAGGTTCGGGTTACGAACTACGGCGCGCGCATCGTCTCGCTGAAGACCAAGGACAGCAGCGGCAAGATGGGCGACGTCGTGCTGGGATACAAGAACGTGGAGGGCTACGTCGCCGAGGGTGCGGCCAAGACCTACTTCGGTGCGATCGTGGGACGCTATGGCAACCGCATTCGCAATGGCAGGTTCACCATCGATGGCCACGAGTACCAGATTCCACAGAACAACAACGGCAACGCGCTGCACGGCGGGCCGCACGGATTCGACGATCAGGTATGGACGGCGGAGAAGGTTGAAAATGGCGTGGTGTTTACGCTGATCTCGAAGGACGGCGACATGGGCTTTCCCGGGACGCTGAAGGTGCAGGTGCGCTACGTCCTGCTCGGATCTTCGCTGCACATCGACTACTTTGCGACGACCGACAAGGCGACGGTGGTCAATGTGACCAACCACGCTTACTTCAACCTGTCGGGCGAGGCCTCCGGGGCGATTCTGCCCGAGGTGATGCAGATCAACGCCGATGAGTACACGCCAATCGACGCAGGGCTGATCCCAGTCGGCGGGCCGAAGCCGGTGGCGGGAACTCCGTTCGACTTCAACACGCCGACGGTGATCGGTGCACGCATCAACGACGCCAACGAGCAGCTCAAGCTCGCCGGTGGATACGACCACAACTGGATTCTGCGCGGCAAGCCGGGCGCAATGAAGGTGGCGGCGGTTGTCTACGATCCAAAGAGCGGACGCGTGCTGACGGTCTCGACCACCGAACCGGGAGTGCAGTTCTACTCGGGCAACTTCGTCGATGGCTCGTACAAGGGCATCTCCGGCGTGGCGTATCAGAAGTACGCCGGTCTCTGCCTAGAGACGCAGCACTACCCCGATTCGCCCAATCAGCCGGAGTTCCCCAGCACACTGCTGAAGCCGGGTGAGACGCTGAAGTCGTCTACCGTCTTCTCGTTCTCGGTGAAGAAGTAGGGTTGATGCGGTTGTAGAAGTTGAACAGATGCAAACAAACCGGCCCCGCGTGGATACTCTGCGCGAGGCCAGTTTATTTAGAGCGTTTTCAGTAATGGTGTAGAGTGTAGCGAAGCGAAGGAAACAGCAGATTCCTTCGCTTCGCTACGGAATGACAAAAATTATCTCTCTATAGCAATAGTGAAAATGCTCTAATAATTATTGCAATGGAACAGAGTTGCGTGCTGCCGACAAAATGCGGGGATTCTTCGCTGCGCTCAGAATGACAATTCAAGGCTATAGCTATCGCTTGCTTTGCAGGTGCCGGGCGATGAGCTTGCCGTGGTTGCGGCCGTTCTCGATGAAGATCTCGTTGGTGCGACGACCGGCGATGATGACTCCGGCGAGGTAGATTCCTGAGACGTTCGACTCGAGCGTGGCGGGGTCGCAGGTGGGACAGTGGTCGTTGACCGCGTCCAGGTGAACGCCGATGCGCTCCAGAAATTCAAAGTCGGGGTGGTAGCCGGTGAGGGCGAAGACGAAGTGGTTGGGGATCGTGACGGGGCCGTTAGGCGTGGTGATGGTGGCATCGTCCTCGGTGATGCGAGTGACGTTCGAGGAGAAGTGCGCGGTGATCTCGCCAGCCTTGATGCGGTTGTTGATGTCGGGCAGGATCCAATACTTCACATGCTTGTGCATCGCTGGGCCGCGATGGACCACGGTGACGCGCGCGCCGTGGCGCCAGAGTTCGAGCGCAGCGATGGCGGCGGAGTTTTTGCCGCCGATGACGACGACGTCGAGGTCGTGGAAGGGATGCGGATCGTCGTAGTAGTGGTTGACCTTGGCGAGTTCTTCGCCGGGGATGCCAAGGTGGTTGGGCAGGTCGTAGTAGCCGGTGGCGACGACGATCTTGCGCGCGCGGTGGACGATGGGCCGACCGAAGCGGTCGCCGGTGTGGACGATGAATGCGCCGTCCGCGCCGGTAATGCGCTCGACCGTCTCGTACTGGCGGATGTTGAGCGAGTAGTGCTCGGCGACCTTGCGGTAGTACTCCAGCGCCTCGGTGCGGGTGGGCTTGGCGTTGGGGCTGGGAAAGGGAATGTCGCCGATGTCGAGCAACTCCGACGTGGTGAAGAAGGTCATGTGCGCCGGATAGTGGAAGAGCGAGTTGCAGAGGCAACCCTTGTCGACCAGAACGACGGAGAGGCCAGCGCGCTGGGCCTCGATAGCGCAGGATAGACCGGTCGGGCCGGTGCCGACGACCAGCAGGTCATAGATCGTTTCGCTCTGCGTGATAGCTAGGCTGTGAGATGTTGCGGCTTCCTTACCCATAAATTGATTCTACCGAAGGCGGCGTTGTCTTCAAGGGGAGCGCTGGAGATTACACTAGAGATGCAGGCAGGAGAGAGATTTTGAACAAGCCCGATATGCGTGTGACCTTGGCCGGAGTGGAGCTGCGCTCGCCGGTGATTGCGGCCAGCGGAACCTTTGGCTATGGCGTGGAGTTCGAGGAGGTCGTCGACTTCGAACGCATTGGCGCCTTCGTCACCAAGGGAATCTCGCGCGAGCCGATGGCGGGCAATCCAAGCCCGCGGATCATCGAGACTCCGGCGGGAATGATGAACGCCGTCGGACTACAGAACATCGGGGTACGCGCGTTTATCAAAGAAAAACTGCCCAAGCTGCGCAGTATTCCCGGCGCGGTGGTCATCGCCAACATCTTCGGCTACACGATTGAGGACTGCGTGGAGGTGATTCGCGAGTTGAACGACGCGGAGGGGATTGCGCTCTACGAGCTGAATGCGAGTTGTCCAAACACCAGCCACGGGGGCATGGTCTTCGGAACCGATGCCGACTCGCTGCATCATCTGACGACGCGCTGCCTTGATGCGGCCAAGCGTCCGCTGATGGTGAAGCTGTCGCCGAATGTGACTCACATTGGCCAGATGGCGAGGGTGGTGGAGGAGGCCGGAGCGCAGGCAATCTCGCTGGTGAATACGTTTCTGGCGTTGGCCATCGACGTGGAGACGCGGCGGCCGCGCATTGCCAATGTGACGGCAGGACTCTCTGGCCCGGCGATTCGCCCCATCGCGGTGCGCATGGTGCATGAGGCCGCGCAGGCAGTGAAGATTCCCGTGGTCGGACTGGGCGGCATCGTGCGCGCCGAGGACGCGGTGGAGTTCATGCTGGCCGGAGCGACGGCGGTGCAGGTGGGAACGGCCAGTTTTGCCGATCCGCGCGCGGTGGAGAACATTGCGAATGGCCTGCGCCACTGGTGCGCTGGCCACAACGTCGCCAAGGTGAGCGAGTTGACTGGGGCGATGGTGCGGTAAACGACGGATTTTCCTCATGCAGTAGCCTTCTCGACGGAATGAATTCCGGTGCATGAGGCGGGTTCGGCATAAAATAGAGAAGTGAATACTGAATCGGTTTGTCCCCCCAGCCCTGAGTCTACGAGCGGCCTGCGCCGCGTTCGCCGCGCCCTGCTTTCTGTTACCGACAAGACCGGCCTGGTCGAGTTTGCCCGCGCATTGGCTGCGCAGGGCGTCGATCTGGTTTCGACCGGAGGAACGGCGCGCGCGCTGCGTGAGGCGAGCCTCAACATTCGCGACATCAGCGACCTGACGGGCTTTCCCGAGATGCTCGACGGACGGGTGAAGACGCTGCATCCCAAGGTGCATGGCGGCATCCTGCACATTCGCGGAAACGCCGAGCACATGGCTGCGGTGCAGGAACATGCGATCGAGCCAATCGATATGGTTGTGGTCAACCTCTACGCCTTCGAGAAGACGGCGAACAAGCCCGGCGCGGCCTTCAGCGACATTATCGAGAACATCGACATCGGTGGGCCATCAATGGTGCGCTCGGCGGCGAAGAACTTCGAGGACGTGGCGATTGTGACCTCGGTGGCGGACTATGCGGGCATCGCAGAGGAACTGGCGGCCAACGCCGGATCGCTTGGGATGGCGACGCGCTGGCGGTTGGCCAAGGCGGCCTTCGCGGTGACGGCGGCTTATGACGCGGGGATTGCTACGGCGCTGGAGAGCATCGAGGCTCCGGCGGCGCACGGCGAGCCTGCGGTCTTCGACGTGGAGTCTCTGCCGCAGACAGTTCGCGTGATCGATCCGCTGAAGACGGTGTTGCGCTACGGCGAGAATCCCCACCAGCGGGCTGCGCTGTATGTGGATGGAAGCGACTGCGGAGTGGCTGCGGCGAAGCAGTTGCAGGGCAAGGAACTAAGCTACAACAACATCGTCGATCTGGACGCATGTTGGGAGCTGGTGAGCGAGTTCGACGCGTCCAAGGACGCTGCGGTCGCCATCATCAAGCACACCAACCCCTGCGGCGCGGCGACCGGAGAGACGGTTCTCGACGCCTACCGGCGCGCTCTCGACGCCGATCCGATCTCGGCCTTTGGCAGCGTGATTGGCATCAATCGCACAGTGGACGCCGACGCAGCAAACGAGATTGCCAAGCTCTTTGTGGAGGCGATCATTGCGCCGTCGTTTACCCCGGAGGCGGTGGCTCGCTTTGCCGCAAAGAAGAATCTTCGGTTGTTGGAGATTGCGCCCAGCCTATGCAAGAACGGCAGGCCAGAGCGCACGTTGAAGCAGGTCTCGGGCGGATTTTTAATGCAGGACGCGGATAAGATCCACATCGCCGAGAGCGATTTGAAGGTGGCAAGCGATCGCCAGCCGACTGCGGAGGAGATGCGCGCGCTGCTGTTTGCGTGGAGCGTCTGCAAGCACGTCAAGTCGAACGCCATCGTGTATGCACGCTTCGACGAGGGACACGGGCAGACGGTCGGCATCGGCGCGGGACAGATGAGCCGCGTAGATGCGGCGCGCTTCGGTGCAATGAAGGCGATTCTGCCGCTGGCCGGAACCGTCGCCGCAAGCGATGCCTACTTCCCCTTCGCCGATGGCCTGGAGGTCGTGGCCAATGCAGGAGCGACGGCGGTGATTCAGCCGGGCGGTTCGGTGCGCGACCCCGAGGTGATCGAGGCGGCAAACCGGCTGGGCATCGCCATGGTCTTCACCGGAGTGCGCCACTTCCGGCATGGGTAGAGCTTTGTTTGTGCCGGGGCTGAGGTCGCGACTTATTTCGCGAGAAATTAGGTCGGGCCTTCAGCCCTTGGTCTTTGTGCGCATGTTGACCTAAGCCTTCGGCCCAGACTGATATAGATCATGCCCTTGGCGCTCTTGCCTCTCGCGCTCGATTTTGATGAGGAATATGTATGGCTAATTCGAAGACCGCAATTTTGCTGATTGATTGCCCCGACCGCAAGGGGATCGTGGTTACGATTGTGAACTTTCTCGTCCAGCAGTACGACGTGAATATTCTGAATGCGGATCAGCACCAGGACGCCGAACTGGGACTCTTCTTCATGCGAGTGGAGTTCTCCACCGAGTCGACTGGCCTCTCCGAAGACGCCTTTCGCGCGGCGATTGAGCCGATTGCGCGCGAATTCAAGATGAACTGGCGAATCGAGTTCTCCGACGCGTTGCAGAACGTCGCGCTCTTTGTCTCGCAGTATCACCACTGTCTGGTGGACCTGCTGCATCGCCACAAGGCGGGGGAGTTTCGCTGCAATCTGGCGATGATCGTCAGCAACCATGCGGGGGCGCGTGCTCTGGCGGAGTTCCACGAGGTTCCCTTCCACTTCATGCCGGTCGAACGCGAGACCAAGGCGCAGGTGGAGGCGGCGCAGCTTGCTCTGTTGGCCGAGAACGAAATCGACTTGGTAGTGCTGGCGCGCTACATGCAGATCCTTTCGCCGGAGTTTGTGAGCGCGTACCCGCGACGGATCATCAATGTGCATCACTCATTTTTGCCTGCGTTTACTGGGGCCAGGCCGTATCACGCGGCCTTTGCGCGCGGAGTGAAGCTGATCGGCGCGACCAGCCACTACGTCACCGCAGAGTTGGACGAGGGGCCGATCATCGAGCAGGATGTGGCGCGCATCTCGCAGAACGACCAGTTGCCCAGCCTGATACAAAAGGGACGCGATCTGGAGCGGATGGTTCTGTCGCGCGCCGTGCAATGGCATCTGGATCATCGCATTCTTTCGTACGCCAACAAAACGGTGATCTTCGCCTGAGCAGAGGCGTGCTGGAGATTCAGTGTGCGCCTGCATGGCTGATTCTGATAGCCTGAGTAGATGAGCACTGAGACATTTGAAATTCCCGTTCCTGCCTCTGGATTGCCCAATCTGCGCGTAGCCGTACTGGGCGCGGGCAAGATGGGCGGCATCCTTCTCCAAGCCTTCCTCAAGAACAACCTTCTGCAACCGGAGCAGTTGCTGGCGACGGTGCAGCACCCGGATCGCGCGCTGGCTCTGTCGGCGCAGTTCGGCGTTGACGTGGGCACCGACAATCTGGTCGCGGCGCAGCAGGCCGACATCATCCTGCTGGGCGTGAAGCCGTTGCAGGTTCCGGTGGTTATCGCCGAGATTCAGCCAGCGCTGAACGCCTCGAAGCTGGTTCTGTCGTTTGCCGCATCGGTGAAGACGCGGGCGATCGAGGACGCGGCGGGCTGCGACCTGGCGGTGATTCGCGCCATGCCGAATACCCCTGCGCTGCTTTCGGCCGGAGCGACCGCGCTCTGTTCGGGACGCTTCGTTACCCCGGAGCAGATTGGGTTGGCGAAGCGCATCTTCGAGACCGTGGGCCGCACCGTCGTGGTTGAGGAGAAGCACATGGACGCGGTGACCGGACTCTCCGGCTCGGGACCGGCGTTTTTCTACATCATCATCGAGGCAATGGCCGAGGCCGGAGTCAACGTGGGTCTGCCGCGCGATGTAGCCACCATGCTGGCCGCACAGACGGCCTACGGCTCGGCGCGCATGGTACTGGAGACGGGCTACCATCCGGCGTTGCTGAAGGACGCCGTGACCACGCCCGCAGGCACCACCGTCGATGGAATTCTGGCGCTCGAAGAGGGCGGTCTGCGCGCTACGCTCATCAAGGCCGTGAAGGCAGCGACTGAGCGAGCCAGAGAGCTTGCCGCAAGTTGAAGCAGGGGGAAATCTTGCCCACCGCTTCAACGAAAGTGGATGTATTATGGGGTCGTGACACGCCTCGCAATCGAGCGTGCCGAATGATTTCAGGATGGAAGAACGGGAGACGAGGCCTGCTATGAAGCTTCTTTCGAGAGCTGCTTTTTTTGTGACTTGTTTATTTCTGACCAGCACGCTGGCTCAGGCGCAGACGCGGGTTCACGCGCTGTCAGGAACGGTGACGACGATTCGTCCCAAGATTCAGATGACCGAGATCGACACGGACAACGAGACCTCGGCGCACTTTCAATGGCTCAAGAAGTCCGACGGGCCACTGAGCTTCGACAAGAACGTCAGCAATGACGCGACGCCGGCGGAGAAGTTTACGACCAGCAATACGCATGTAATCGTCTACTACTTTGGCGAGGGCGTTGTGCGCACGGTCGTCGCTCTGCGCGATCTGGGCACGGGGCCGCTTGAGAAGAGCGTCGGGACGGTGGTCAAGTTCAACCGGCACGATCATCTGTTGACGATCCGGAATAGTACGGGAGGGGAAGTATTGTTCCATCTCGATCCCAAAACGGTGGTAGATACGTCCGACGGAGTCTCCCAGGGATTCAAGTACGATTTGACCAAGGGAGAGACGGTGCGCATCATCGCCTCACAGACCAATGGAGAGAAGACGGCGCTGCTGATCTCGCCGGCGATTCTCTGATCGAATTCTGCGCTTCGACTGGCGAAGTTGGCAGCATGGCTACGATCCAGAGCAACGCTTGCGGAGTATTTATCTGCTGACGTTTCTCTGGGGCGGCGTGTAGAATCGCCGCATGTCCATGGCCTCTGCTGACTCCGTTCCCAGCACTCCGACGCTTGCGCGCTTTGCGTGGTTCGTCGTCTTCTATAACGTCGTCGTCATTGTGTGGGGTGCGCTGGTGCGCGCCTCCGGCTCTGGCGCGGGATGTGGCAATCACTGGCCGCTGTGCAATGGGCAGGTGATTCCGGTCTCGCCCGGATTTCACACGCTGATCGAGTTCACCCATCGCATGATGGTGACTGGCTCGACCTTTCTGGTGCTGGCGCTGCTGGCGTGGACGTTGCGCGCAACGATCAAAGGGCAGGCTGCGCGCTGGCTTGCCGTGGTCTCGACGCTGCTTCTGCTGAACGAGGCGCTGCTTGGCGCATTACTGGTAAAACTGGGCTACGTCAATGGCGATCCTTCCACGGGGCGCGTGGTTCTGCTGGCGATTCATCTGGGCAACACACTGCTATTGATGGGCGCGCTAACCTTGACGGCGCGCATGCTCTCGACCGGCCAGCGCTGGCTGGAGTTGCCGTGGTCGCGCAGTCTGTGCGGCATGATCGAAGGGCTTGCGACGACCATCTTCGTGGGAATCACCGGCTCGATCGCCGCGTTGGGAGACACGCTCTTCCCTGCCTCGTCGTTGCGAGCTTCGTTTGCGCAGGACTTTGCAGCGAGTTCGCCGTGGCTGCTGCGGCTGCGTCTGGTGCATCCGGCCTGCGCTCTGATTGCGGCGCTATTCGCGGTATGGCTGGTTGCGCGCTCGCGCAAGGCGGGTGCGGCTGCAACTGCCTACAGCGTACGCCTTGGAAGCTGGGTTCTCGGCCTGCTTGGGCTGCAATTTGCCCTGGGCATTGCGGATGTGCTTCTGCTTGCTCCGGCATGGATGCAGCTTGTTCACCTGCTGGGGGCCGATCTCTACTGGGTTGCGCTGGTCTTGCTGGCGACCGAGACGGTCTGGCCGAAGAGTGCGATTGCGGACTCTGCCGCGTCCTTTGCGTAGGCTCTCCCGCGTCGTTTTACCCGCCATACATGACAGAAGTACGTCAAAGTGCGTATATTTCTCTACGTTCGAATAAATATATTTTCTAACTCGCCAGACCGGTCAGGCTATCCAGCTGCGCCGGCAGAATGGAAGACTGAGCCCCATGCCTGTTGTCCCGATCCCTGCTGCGATGTTTCTTGCCACCCAGTTGACTCATCTTGCTCCAGTTGATGTCGCCATCCTCGTGCTTTACTTCGCGATGGTCATCTTCATCGGCTTCTACGTAAAGGGCTCGACCAACACCAGCGAACAGTTCTTTCTGGCCGGACGCGAGATGTCAGCGTGGATCGCCGGACTCAGCTTCGTCTCTGCCAACCTCGGCTCGCTGGAACTGATGGGCTGGGCCGGAGCGGCGTATCAGTACGGCATTCTGGCCACACACTGGTACTGGATCGGCGCGATTCCCGCCATGCTCTTCCTCGGCATTGTGATGATGCCGTTCTACTACATCTCGAAGACGCACTCGGTTCCCGGCTATCTGCAACTTCGCTTCGGCGAGGGCGCGCGCGCAGTTTCGGCTGTCTCGTTCGCGTTCATGACCGTGCTGATGAGCGGCGTCAACATGTATTCGATGGCGCTGGTGATGAAGGTCGTCCTCGGCTGGGACATCAACTTCTCCATCTGGGTCGGCGCGGTGACGGTAGCGATCTACGTCATGCTGGGCGGTCTGCGCTCGGCGATCATCAACGAGGTTCTCCAGTTTGTGCTGATCTGGGCGGGAGCCGCGTTGATTCCGATTCTCGGCCTGATCGAGGCGGGCGGCTGGACCAACCTGAAGTCGCAGATCGCCGTCCGCATGGGCAGCACAGACTACATGCACATGTGGTCGACACTGGGCAGCTTCAACGGCAATCCGATGGGCGTTCACTGGACCGGCATCGTCTTCGGCCTCGGCTTCGTCATCTCCTTCGGCTACTGGACGACGGACTTTCTGGTTGTGCAGCGCGTTCTCTCGGCCAACAACCTGCGCGCCGCGCGACTGGCTCCGGTGATCGGATCGGCCTTCAAGATGTTCGTGCCGTTCTTCGTTATTCTTCCCGGTCTGCTGGCTCTGGTGCTGTTGAAGGACTCCTCGGGCCACCTGATGCAGCTCTACCCCGACGGCAGCGACATGGTGCTGCACCACGGCATGCACAGCTTCAACGAAGTGCTTCCGCTGATGATGATTCGTTACCTCGGGCCGGGACTTCTGGGCCTTGGCATCACCGCGCTGGTGGCGGGCTTCATGTCGGGCATGGCGGGCAACGTCAGCGCCTTCTCCACGGTGTGGACCTATGACCTCTACGGCGCCTACATCAACAAAAAGGCGACGGACTCGCACTACGTTTCGATGGGTCGCTGGTCGACGATCGTCGGCATGGCCATCTCGGTCGGCACGGCGTATCTGGTAATGAACGCGGCCAGCATCATGGACTACGTGCAGGAGCTCTTCAGCTTCTTCATTGCGCCTCTGTTTGCGACCGTAATTCTGGGCATGTTGTGGAAGCGCGCCAGCAAGGCGGGAGGCTTCTGGGGCCTGCTCTCCGGCACGGCAGCGTCGGTCGCAATGTGGGCGATGGTCTATCACGACAAGGCCAACATCCGCTTTATGATCCTGCAGCCACACGCCTCGGTGGACACGATCATGCGCGTACAGGCGATGGCCGCCAACCTCTACCGCGCAGCCTGGTCTTGGCTGATCTGCGCTGTGGTCACGATTGTCGTGAGCTACTGCACCAAGGCTACGCCGGAGGCTCAACTCACCGGGCTGGTCTATGGCTCGACGATTATTCCCGACGATGGGTCGACCAAGATCTACCAGAAGCCTGTCTTCTGGGCCGTGGTCGTCGCCACCGTGCTGTTCGCACTCAACCTCTGGCTCTGGTAAGCCACCACCCGATCGGACGGCGTCATCCTACCTGGCTGGCGCCGTCGTTCTGACCGAAGCGTTTTGATCGTCTACGTACCACAAGGAGATTTCATCATGTCCACCCCCCACGTCGATCCCAGCACCGAGCAGAGTCTCTCCATCTGGTTCTTCGTCGGCATCCTCACGCTCTTCTCTGGCCTCATCATCCTCGGCCAGGGCGTCTACGAGTTCTGGCACCCCGGCATTACCGTCCTCGCCAACCTGCATCCGGCCTTCTGGTGGGGACTGCTGATGACGCTCTTCGGCGGCTTCTACTCCATCAACTTTCGCCCAGGAAAAGGGTAACCCCTGACACCGATTCGCACCGATTTAGCCGATCAAGGCTGGGTCGCTGCAATATAAACCGGAATGAAGAGCACTCTCGACTTTCGTCTATGTTTAGATTCGGTTCCATCGGCGATAATCGGGGCTAAGCACCTCTACAAACGCGCTGCACCATAACGCGCCACGCAACAATAGACCAAGGAGCAAATAGAAATGTCCAAGCAGATGACAATGGGTGTCCTCGTCGGCAACCGCGGATTCTTTCCCTCGCACCTCGCTACCTCGGGCCGGCTGGAGATCATCGCCGCGCTTGAAGCCGCTGGAATCAAGCCCATCGTACTCGATCCCGAGGTCACCGCCCACGGCGCAGTCGAGACCTACGAGGACGCCAAAAAGTGCGCGGCGTTGTTCAAGGCCCATGCTGCGGAGATCGACGGCCTCATCATCACCCTGCCCAACTTCGGCGAGGAGCGCGGTCTGGCCGACGCCATCCGTCTGGCCGAGTTGCACGTTCCCGTGTTGATTCAGGCCACGCCCGACAACCCGAGCAACATGTCGATTGCGCATCGCCGCGACAGCTTCTGCGGCAAGATGTCGATCTCGAACAACCTGAAGCAGTACGGTATTCCCTTCTCGCTGACCACGCTGCACACCGAGGCTCTGGACTCGCCTGAGTTCAAGGCCGATCTGAGCTGGTTTGCCGCCGTCTGCCGCACGGTTCGCGGCCTCAAGAACATGCGTCTCGGCGCCATCGGAGCTCGCCCCACAGCCTTCAACACCGTGCGCTACTCGGAGAAGCTGCTGGAGCGCTCGGGCATCACGGTCGAGACGCTGGATCTGTCGGAGATCATCGGTCGCATCGGTCGCACCAAGGACAACGACGACGCAACGCAGGCCAAGCTCGCCGCTATCAAGAAGTACGTTCCCGTTGGCGATACTCCCGAAGCCGCGCTGCTGAAGATGGCCAAGCTGGGCGCGGTCATCGACAACTGGATGACGGTCAACGCGCTCGACGTCTCCGCCGTGCAGTGTTGGACGAGCATCGAAGAATTCCTCGGCATCGTGCCCTGTACCGTGATGTCGATGATGAGCGAGAAGCTGATCCCGTCGGCCTGCGAGGTCGATGTCCTGGGCACGCTCTCGATGTACGCGCTGACGCTGGCCAGCGAGACGCCCTCGGCGCTGCTCGACTGGAACAACAACTACGGCACGAACCCCGACAAGGCGGTCTGCTTCCACTGCTCCAACCTGCCCAAGCACTTCTTCAACGAAGGCGTGAAGATGGACTATCAACTTATCATCGCGGGGACGGTGGGCAAGGCCAACACCCACGGCACACTCGACGGTCGCGTCAAGGCTGGGCCGATGAGCTACGCGCGCTTCTCCACCGACGACTTCACCGGCCAGATCAAGGGCTATGTCGGCCAGGGAGCCTTCACCAACGATCCGCTGAACACCTTCGGCGGTGCAGGCGTGGTGGAGATTCCCAAGATGCAGGAACTACTGCGCTACATCTGCGAGAATGGCTTCGAACACCACGTCGCCACCAACTTCTCCTCGACCGCAGCGCCGATCTACGAGGCCGCCACCAAGTACCTCAACTGGCCCATGTACATGCACCAGTAGGACGCATCAATACACACACCGGCTCCAGAGCTTGCATTCAATCGCAGACTCTGGAGCTTTTTTTGAACATCGGATTCCTAGCTTGCTTATGTAGCGCTCTAATACGGCTTCAGATATCCTCCGCCAGAGAGCGTATAAGTTAGCCCGCCGAGTGAGCTGTTGTTAGACGACTCGTAGTACACCGTGTACCCGTTGCCCACAATATTGCTCACCGTCGTACCCGAAATCCCCGCCACATCCGACAGCGTCGTCAGGTAAGAAGTCCCTGTCACCGTCCACTTGCTAGTCGCATCCAGCGTCAGCGACGCTACACCGCCAGACTGATAGCCCCCGTCAGCGTCGAGCTGCTTGCCAGCATCAAGGTCGCTGTACTAATCGAGTCCACAATCACGTCTCCGGTCATCGCAGTGCCGCTGGCCGTAAACGTCACCAACCCGCCATTCGCACCCGTCGTCCCATTGGTCATCGCTTCCGCCTCCAGCAGCGTGGAGACGTTATTGGTCATGGTCACATTCGTCAGCGTGATCGTCGACTCGGTATTGGTCACCGCAAACATCGTCGCCGGCACATTCTGCCCCGCGCTCGCGCTCAACCCGGAGCACGCCGAAGCCGGACACGAGTACGACAGCGAGCCGTTCGTCTGCGTGAAGGAATCATTGGTAGCGGTCGCGTTCTTGCCCGCCGAGCTGAACAGAAACACCCCGCGCCCATCGCCGTCCGCGCTGGTCAGGCTGGAGCTGGTCACCGCGATCGTGTTGCTCCCATCGATCACTGCAATCGGAGAATTTGCCGCCGTAAACGTGGCATTCGACGCCGTGAACGTGCCTGTTGAATACAGCCCGGCAGACTTCGTCCCCGTCGTCGCATACGTCCCGCCATTCAACGTGATCGTGCATCCGCCCGTATCGGTCGCCACTACGGAGCCGGTCTGTCCGGAGGTCGTCGCCGTGACACTGGTAATGTTCATCACCGCTCCCTCGGCGCAGTACAGTCCGTGACCTCCGTTTCCGCTGGCGTTGATCGTCGTGCCGCTGATGTTCACCGTCGCCGCCGCCGCGTAGACCCCGCTGGCAAAGGTCCCGGTCGTCGTCACCGTCCCGCCGGTAATATTCAACACCGCGCCCGTGCTCGCCGCCTTGCCAGCCCCATACGCCAGCACCGCCGCGTCCAACCCATAAAAACTGCTGTCGTTCTGGTACGCGGTATTGCTGCTCGATGTGATCGTCGGGTTGGTCAGCGTCAGCGTAGTTCCTGCGTTGGCCGCGCACACTGCGCTCTCATCCGTCCCGCTAGCCGCCACCGTTGCCGCCGCCAGCGTGTTCGTCCCACTAATATAAACGTCAATCGCCGTGTTATAGGCCGAGTTTGTGGAGTCCTGGTAGCCGCATGCGCTTGCGCCAGTCGTTGCCGCCGTCACTGTAACCGTCACCGCGCTCGATGTGCTCGACGCATAAGTGCTCGTCCCCTCATACGTCGCCGTCAGGGTGTGCGTCCCAGTGGTTCCCAGCGACGTCGCAAGCGTCGCAGTGCCCGAGCCAAGCGTCCCTGTGCCCAGCGAAGTCGAGCCGTCATAAAAGGTCACGGTGCCCGCCGCAGCAGGCGAGACCGTCGCCGTCAGCGTAAGGCTCGCGCCAACAGTTGCTGTATTCGCGGATGAAGTTAGCGTTGTTGCCGTTGCCGTCTCGCTGCTGGATGTAGTGAAAGCCGAGCTGGATGTAGAGCCGGATGAACCACAGCCCGTAGTAGCTATAAAGGCAATCGCAAAAGTCGCGATACAGATGATAGCGCGGCGAAGATTAATTGAGAGAATGGTCAAATTATCACCCTGTGAACGGTTATTTCCCCGTAAACAAAGTGACGCGTGGTATTGATACTCGGATTACACCTACGATGTAAATCGTTACGATCGACAGCCCTGCGGTGAAAATATTCCGATTTTCGTCTTGACTCTATCTACAGAGTGGGCGCAGGGATGACGCCGCAGGCGATGCGCGCTCCGGCATTGCCGGTCGGGTCGGTCATCATGTCGTCGGCCTTCTCGTGAATCATGATCGAGGTGCCGAGGACTGAGTCTGGCGCGCCAAGTGCCATGGTGAGGTAATCCACCTTGAAGGTAATTGTGCCGGTATGATCAGCGCCGATGGTGATATTCGAGGGCAGATCACCGGCGTGATGTCCCATCGGGTTCATCGTGCCGTGCTGTTTATGGTCTGGGTTGAGATGGCCTCCAGCGCTCATAAAGTTGGGAACCTCGCAGACCGGGTTCTGGTGAATATGGACGGCATGGTCGCCTGCGGGCAGGTTCTTCAGCGAGAGTGTGATGGTGAGTTGCTTGCCGTCCTTGCTCTCCTTGAAGGTTGCCGTTCCGGCGTCTTCGCCCGTGCTGGTCTTGATGGGAACGACGAGCGAACTCGGGTGTGCTGGGTGAGTCGCGGCCTGAGCATGGAGCGAGGCGGCGGAAATGCCGATGGCAAGCAATGAGAGAGCGGCGGCAGTGTAGCTGAGGCGCATGGCGATTCTCCTACGGACTGAATGCAAAAGTTAGATGCAAACGGCACAGCGCAGGAGCGGAGAATTTTACGAATTGTAGTTACGGAGCCTTTGGGAGATCCATCTGCTGGCTCTCCGGGGCATCCAGATAGGGGCGGAAGCAGGCGCGGCAGCGAGCCTCGTAGAGTCCGGCCGCTCCGACGACGACCAGCTTGCGGCTGGCTCCGAGGCGCTGGGTGTGGATCGCCGGCGCGCCGCAGACGACGCAGACCGCCGAGAGCTTCGTCACCTCGTCGCTGATGGCCATCAGCGCGGGAATCGGGCCGAAGGGTTCGCCGGTGAAGGTGGTGTCCAGCCCCGCGATCAGGATGCGTTTGCCCAGATGCACCAGCTCGCCGACAAACTGCACGATCGACTCGTCGAAGAACTGCGCCTCGTCGATGCCGATGACCTCGACCTCGGGCAGTTGTGCGTAGAGCGCCTCGCGCAGCCGCGCAACGTTGGCGACGGTCACCGCCTCGTGCGTCTGCGCACTGTGCGATGCGATCGCCGTGCGATGGTAGCGCAGGTCGATGTCCGGCTTGAAGCAGGCCACTCGCTGGCGAGCGATGGCTGCCCGCTTCAGGCGACGGATCAGCTCCTCGCTCTTGCCGCTGAACATGGGGCCGGTGATGACCTCAATTCGACCGACTTCGCTGCGTCCGGCCTCGTTGCGGCCAGAGCTTGGTAAATTCATCGTGCTTTTGCCTCTACTGATTCCGATTGTTCTACCCTGAGTACGAGTGCGCCGGCAGATCGTCGGCCCGCTCAGCCCATGTACATTCCGCCGTTGACGTCCAACGTGTGCCCGGTGATGTAGCTGGCGTCGTCCGAGGCGAGGAAGGCGACCGCCGAGGCAATGTCGCGATCCGTGCCAGTGCGGGCCAGCGGAATCTGCGAGGTCATCGCCTTCTTCTGCTCCTCGGTCAACACGGCGGTCATTGAGGTCTCGATGAAGCCCGGCGCGACAGCGTTGACGGTGATGGTGCGTCCGGCCAACTCGCGCGCCAGCGACTTGGTGAGGCCGATCAGCCCAGCCTTTGACGCCGCGTAGTTCGCCTGTCCAGCCTGGCCCGTCTCGCCGACCACCGACGCAATGTTGACCACGCGACCCCAGCGAGCCTTGAGCATCGAACCCATCACGGCCTGCGTCATCAGGAAGGCTCCGGTCAGATTGGTGGACAGCACATCATCCCAGTCCTTGCGCTTCATGCGCAGGGTCAGGGTGTCGCGCGTGATTCCGCCATTGTTGACCAGAATCTCCACCTTGCCGAGCTGGGCGATGACGCCCTTGGCACAGGCCTGAATCGACTCCTCACAGCTCAGGTCGAGCGCGAAGGGATGCGCCACGCCTCCTGCTGCGACAATCTCGGCGGCGACCTCGGCCAGCTTCGCCTCGTTGCGCGCAGCCAGCGCGACCGTCGCGCCCTTTGCCGCCAAAGCCAATGCACATGCCCGCCCGATTCCCTGCGACGCACCCGTTACCAACGCAACCCGACCCGCTAGTGAACTCATCTGTCTCCAATCTACTGAACTCGGTCAATTATACGAACTTGTACGCAAAACAAACCAAGAATCGAGCGAAGTTTCCGACTCTGCGCGGTCTGCCGCCTTCCTTGCATCGCAGTGGACGGAATTCGCCGCGCGTTGCCGCTCTGGGCGATGCTCCGAACTCAACTCTCTCGGCTGCATTCTGGCCTCCAGCGACAAGCCCGCCTGCCATACCCCTCGGGGTATATACCTACATTATTGATTACAAACATTTTGCCGTTTCGTATATACTGACTAGTATATACCTAAATGGAGTTAGCCGATGGTCAAATTCTATAAACCAAGGGGCAAAGGCAATAACAAACGCAACGACAACGGCAAAAGCAGCGACTTATGGTGCGAGTGGTATTCCTCCCATCCATCGCGATGTTGCTGCGATGGGTGGGGCACCCGGCAAAGGCAAAAGCAGATCCCCTTCGGGGATGACAAACAAAAAACAAGCAACGACAAATGCTGGAGGATCAGTAGAAACGCTCGTTTGCAGATAGGTTATATATGTCGAGACAGCCTGGTTTTTAAATGCTCTAGTTAAAATATACGATTCTGGCATAACTCGAATGCCAACTGAATTTTTCAGGCAACTCGTTGATGTTGCTATGTTTACGCTGATAGTCCAGAGGGTAAGGGCTTGACACGGGGTTTTGGGCGGTTTTTTGCATGGCTTCGCGAAAGATTTTTTACAGGTGTCGGCGTGGTTTAGCCTCGGGCCACTTTGACAGGTTGCCCCCTAAGTTGGTAGTTTGGAAGTTGGGTTGGGGGGCAATTCTTGCCATTCTTCGGCTCTGGTCCCCATCGTTCAATGGTTAGGACATCGCCCTTTCACGGCGGTAATACGGGTTCGAATCCCGTTGGGGACACCAAATCCATTCCATAATTCATGCATTTTCCCCGTGGAGTCTTCTGGTGCGGAAAAACGCAGGTTCTTCAACTCGCGCGGGGAAGCCACTGAGTTCTCCAAAGAGCGATAGAACGAATCCACCCCCTGATCGAGATGCGGCAGGCTGGGGAGATCGCCGCCTTCTGCTCTTTATTCTGCTCAACATTCTGGCAGTAAATGCGGGCTTCAAGCTGATTGCACACTTTGTCTTTCATCGTGGAGTGGACGAGATGCGCGTCCGCTACTGGGACTTTCTCCACTTCCATCAGTTCACCGACTCGTGGACTCCGATGTTAGGCTCGGTGAACTGCTTTCTCGCGCATCCCAACCTCGCCATCTATCAGGCGAAGCTGTACGACACGCTGATCTACCCGCTGACTTCGATTCTGCCTCTGCTGTGGATGAAGCAGGCGGGGATGAGCGACGCGTCGGTGCTGCGCGCACTGCTGTTTGCGTCGTGGCTTGCCGTGGTCGGCGTGGTCGCCGTGCAGGTTCTGATTGCGGCAAGAATCTCCGCCTCGCAGGATTCCACGGGGAGGGGCGGTTTGAGTTGGCGGGGGGTCGTGGCAACAGCCTTTGCTGCCTTCTTCTTCATGCCGATCACGCTGGCCTTCTCGCTCGGTCAGGCGCAGATCTTTCTCGACCTCTTCTTCTCGCTGCTGGTTCTCTTCTGGGTGGAGCGGCGGGAGCGTGCGGCGGGAGTGATGATGGCTCTGCTGGCGATGGTCAAGCCGCAGTTCGGGCTGCTGCTGCTGTGGTCGGCGCTGCGCCGTCGCTGGAACGCTCTGGCGGCGGGCGTGGCGACGCTGGCCGTTGGAGGAGCGGCTTCGCTGGCGGTCTTTGGCCTGCGCAACAATCTGGACTACCTCGGCGTTCTCTCCGGACTCAGCCGCAAGGCGCAGTCGCACTACGCCAACCAATCGATCTTCGGCCTGCTGAACCGCGCCATCTTCAACGGCGAGAACCTGCCCTATCACCCCTACGTCTATCCCCCGTTCGTGCCGTGGATCTACCACGTCACGCTGGCGACGACGGTGGTGCTGGTTCTGCTGGCGTTGACCTATCCGTGGCGCGAGCGAGCAGGCGGAATGGCCGACCTTGCAGCCATCGGAGTGGTCTGCGTGATTGCCACGCCGATGGCCTGGGAGCATCATTATGGCGTCATGTTGCCGATCTTCGCCTGGCTCTGGTTTGCCGTCTACCGCCGCGGAGGGAGACGCGTGTGGGCGCTGGCGCTGGCCTGGGTGCTGATTGCAGACTTTCTATCGCCGTTCAACCTGCTGGCCGCAGTTCCCGTGGCGAATGTCTTGCAGAGCTACATGTACTTCGGCGCACTGCTTCTGCTGGGGTTGCTGCTGCGCTCGCACGAAGGGGTTTTGGGCGAGAGAGCGACGGAGCCTGTTTCGGACTCACCCCCTTTGCTCGAAGGACTTTGAGCGAATGGGGCGCGCACCGGTTCTGTGTGATTTACAATGAAGCCTTGAACATAGTCGGCAGCAACAGGATCGCGGGAGAAGTTTTGCATCTAGAGAGAGCGAAGTCGGCAGGGATGGGAAAGCGGCGCGGGATTCAGGATTTGAGCCGGAGTGCCGGACGCGTAATTGCGATGGCGGGGCTGGCCGTAGCATTGGCGGCGATAACCGGGTGCGGAAGTACCTATCGGCCGGTCGTGAGTGCGATCGGAGTGGTAGGCCCAGCGGCACAGCCGACCAAATACGCGATCGCAATATCGAGCGCCAGCAGCTCATCCAACGGGCTGATGACGATGGTCGATTTCTCCGGCGACACGGTGATGGTGACGGCGACTCTCGGCGTTAATCCGTATTATCTGGCGCTGAACTCGGGTGGAACCAGAGGCTATACGCTGAACAGCGACAAGACGATGACCTCCTTTGTGATCAGCACCTCGTTGATCTCCAGTCAGGTTCAGGAGTCGACGCTGCCAACGGGATCAAACCCCATAAGCATCTTTGAAGCCAGTTCGACCTACGTCACGGACACGGGGATCAATGCCATCGATGAAATGATCGGAACGCCCCCAGCGCTCCAGCAGGAGCTTCCCATCGGCGCAGGATTTACTCCGGTCTATGTCGTTGGGCAATCGGCTGCGTCGCGGTACTACGCCATCAACCAGTCGACCAACGCTGGCCTTCCCGGGCAGGTCTCGGCGATTGAAGCGCTGAACAACACCATCTCGACGACTCTTCCCGTGGGAGTCAAGCCGGTCTATGGGGTGATGACGATCGATGGACGACGCGCCTATATTCTGAATCAGACCGACGGAACGGTTTCGGTTATCAATGCGCAGACCAACGCGCTTGATCAGTTTCCGGACAGCCTGAACACCTTCAAAATTACTGGATTTTCAATTGCGAACAACGTCATAACCTTCACGGCAGCCAATACGTTGAAGGCGGGAATGAGCGTTCTGATCAAGGGACTTTCTACGGGAACCTACTTGAACGGACAGACCCTGACGGTGCTATCGTCCAGTTCGACTCAATTTACGGCTTCCTTTAGCAATGCCAATGTTGCCTCCACTGTAGACGCAGGCACGGCGGCTGAATTGACCAGCACAATTCCGGTCGGAAGCCAGCCCGTATGGGCGGATCTTGCCCCTGCGCTCAACGAACTGGTCGTGGCCAATGAGGGAGACGGAACGAATCCCGGCTCAGTCTCGCTTGTGAATGTTCCGCTCTGCACGGCGACGACGCTGGTCAGCAATGCGAACTGCGATGCCAATAACCCGATTGACGCAACCAGCTTCGGGCAGTTGATCAAGACGATTCCCGTGGGAGTCAATCCGATCATGGTTTCGGTGCTGAGCGACGACACGCGCGCCTATGTGGCCAACGCGGGCAATCCCAATCTGCCCTGTGCTGCCACGGCCTCGGCTACCACAACGACCTGCACGATCTCGGTGGTAAATCTGACGACCAACACGGTGACGGCGACGATCCCCATCAGCGGGCATCCAGCCTACATTGCAACGTCCAATGCCACGCCAACCGGCAAGGTCTATGTGGTCTGCAAGGACTCTCAGGTCATGACGGTGATCGAGACCGACACGGACAGCATCGACACAACTATTCCGCTGCAAGGCTATGGCGTGAGCGTCCGAATGACGGCTCAATAAGTTCGTTCACTCGAGCAACAAAGCGGCGTCTCCACTATGGAGACGCCGCTTTGTTGTTGTGTTCGTAGTTTGTTGAGGTTATCGGGCCTTCAGCCCTTGTTCGTTGTGCTGTACATAACCCTAGGGCTGCGCCCTAGGCTGGTATAGAACTGGTCTTTGGCCCTTGGTTTAGAGCGGTTCTCGTAATGCTGTAACCGTCGTCGAAGGAAGGAAGGAAAGCAGATTCCTCCGCTTCGCTACGAAATGACAAACAAATTGGTCTAGAGCAATTCAAAAAACACTGCTCTAGTGAGAGGCTGGCGCGCTGGCCTGTGGCTCTGCGGGTTTAGGTGAACTCGACTGGTACCCGACAGGGATTCTGAACAAACCGAGGTCCGGCTCCTCCCGAACGACGTGGCTCAACGTGCTGACCGAGTCGGTCTTGCTGCGCGCGTCATGAGTCTTGGTCAGCAACGTCAATTGCAGATCGGGGGACGCCCACTTCTCCGAGGAGGTTTCGGTGTCTTCCATGCCGACGCCGGGTTTGCGGTTCGTTATGAGTTCGCCGATCACCACAACCCCTTCCACCTCTTTCTTTCCCAGCGGCTGAACATCCTGCACCAGCCCGGCTCTTTCGATGTGCTTGGGCTTGGCCTGCTCCGCCTGCTGAATCTGCTGCTCGGTCGTCATGGTCGAAGCTTTGAGGGCTGCAATATTCGGGTTCGATCTGATGGTGTAGGTCTTCTTCCCGGGATAGAGCTGGATGAATTGATGGTTTGGCACATCGACGATGAAGATCTGCTCTGGCTCGCTTGCGCCGGGCTTCCAGGACTCCTGATACACACTTCCATCGCTGTTTCTAGCGATCTTTCCGCTCACCACACGAGTTCCATTGCCGTCGGTGATGGACAGGGTATTGACCGCCTGAAAGGGAGCATTCGGCAGCGGCGGTACCGCCATCATCTGTGCCTTTAGAGCGGAAGCGCCTAACGACAATCCGCCAACAACGAGTAAAACTTTGCGTAACATCAATACCTCCGTCGGTATGTTTCGATGCCAGTATAGTTCAGCGATAGAGTCGCTGGCATTGCTGCCGGGCGGAATCAGATCTAACGCAGGAAATAATTCCCGCAGAGAACCCAGCGGTTGTACGCTTTTGAGCGGGCGAGAGTATTTTCAGTGATGGGATAGGGTATCACGACGCTAAGAAAATGCGGGGATTCTTCGCTTCGTTCCGGATGACCATTAACTTCTGGTCAGTCCTTCGAGAAATGCTCTAGACTTTTTAGTACATTCAACAGCTACGCACCCACTCAGGAGAATCACGCGTGTTCACAGATTGCAGATGCATTGCCCAACGTGCGGCCTTGATTGCCGCTCTCATCTTCGTCGCTTGTCCAGCCGTTGGGTTCGCCGCGCCGCCAATCGCTTCGGCCAGGATCATCTCTCCCGCCACGCCCTTTGCTTCTGACGCACACTGGATCGTCGCGCCTGCCACCACGTCTGCTGCATCCGCACCCACAGTCGCTTCTGCGCCACTGCCGATCTTCCGCCGCAGCTTCACTGTGCGCGGGAAGATTACCTCGGCGACGCTCTACATCTCCGGCCTTGGGCAGTTCGAGGCGCACCTCAACGGAAAGAACGTTACGCAAGCCTTGCTCACTCCCGGCTGGAGCGACTATCGCAAGCGCGTTTACTACGACTCGTACGACGTGACCAGACTCGTCATTCCGGGGGAGAACGCGCTCGGCGTGATGCTGGGCAACGGCATGTACAACGTCTTCTCGCCCGAGAATCGCTACACGAAGTTTCGCCGGTCGTTTGGTCAGCCAAAGCTGATCGCCTCACTGGTGCTGCGTTATTCCGACGGAACTCAGCAGCGCATCGTCTCCGATGGTGCGTGGAAGACGACTCCCGGCCCTATCAGCTACGCCAACATCTACGGCGGCGAGGACTACGATGCGCGACAGGAGCAGCCCGGATGGGACGCTCCCCGCTTCGACGACAAGGGCTGGACTGCGGCGAGTGAGGTCGACGGCCCCGGCGGCGAACTCCAGCCCGAGACGATCCCTCCGGTCGTCGCCAACGAGAGCTACGCGCCGGTCGCGGTCACGCATCCCAAGCCCGGCATCACCGTCTACGACCTCGGCCAGAATATGGCGGGCTGGCCAGAGATCGAAGCGCAGGGCACGCGCGGCGACTCGATCCGCCTGCTTCCCGGCGAACTGGTCGATGCAACCGGACTGGTAACCCAGCGCAGCGGCGGAGCCTCGGCGAAGAATCCCGACTACTCGACCTACACGCTGCGGGGAGGCGGAGTCGAGACGTGGCATCCCCGCTTCAGCTACACCGGATTCCGTTACGTGCAGGTCGAATTTAATGGGCCTGCTGCCGAGATAGCTCCGCCCGTCATCCGCAGATTCGCCGGAAGATTTCTGCACGACGACTTCGCTGTGGACGGACAGTTCAACTCGTCGAGCGATCTGCTGAACCGCATTCACACGCTGATCGACCGAGCGATTCTGTCGAACAGCTACTCGGTTCTCACCGACTGTCCGACGCGCGAGAAGCTGGGCTGGTTGGAACAGACGCACCTTGCGGGCGCGTCCATCATGTACAACTACAACGTCGCCAGCCTCTACGCCAAACAGGCCGCAGACATGCGCGACGCGCAGACCCCCGACGGCCTCGTTCCCGACATTGCGCCCGAGTACACTGTCTTCCACGGCGGCTTTCGCGACTCGCCCGAGTGGGGCGCGGCGGCGATCCTGAGTCCGTGGCAGGCCTACCAGTTCTACGGCGATCTCGACCTGTTGCGCGACCAGTACCCCGCCATGCAGCGCTACGCGGCCTATCTGCGCAGCAAGGCGCAGGATCATATTCTCGCCTACGGGCTGGGCGACTGGTACGACATTGGCCCGAAGAACCCCGGACTCTCGCAGCTCACCAGCCCCGGCGTTACCGCAACCGCGATCTACTATCAGTCCCTGACTACGCTGGCCGGTGTTGCCAGCCAGCTCAAGCATTTCGACGAGGCGAATAACGATGGGATTGAAGCCGAACAGGTGAAGGATGCCTTCAATAAGCGCTTCTTCCACGCCGAAACCAACCAGTACGACACCGGATCGCAGACCGCCAACGCAATGGCGCTGGCGCTTCAAATCGTTCCCGGCGATCACTATGCCGAGGTCCTCGATAACCTCGTCGCCGACATTCACGCGCACGGAGACCACGTTACGGCGGGAGATGTGGGCTTCCACTACGTCGTCCGCGCGTTGACCGACGGAGGCCGCTCCGACGTTCTCTACGCCATGCTGATGCGCACCGACAAGCCGAGCTATGGCGACCAGCTCGCCCACGGCGCAACCACGCTCACCGAGGCATGGGACACCAACCCCACCTCGTCGCAGAACCACTTCATGCTGGGCCACGCCGAGGAGTGGTTCTATCGCGGTCTGGCGGGCATTCGCTTTGATCTCGAATATTCCAACCGATCCGAGCAGGTCATCGTTCAGCCCGCCGTGGTGGGCGATCTCACACACGTCTCCGCGAGCTACAACTCGAAGCTGGGCCGCATCGCCAGCGCGTGGTCGCGCGCAGGAGACAAACTGACGATGGAGGTAACGCTCCCCGTTACAGGCCGCATCGTCATTCCAGAGGCGTTCAGCAAGGATATTCTGCTCGACGGCAAACCCGTCGCATCGACCAAAGCCGTTCGTGTTCCCCGCGCCAGCAGCTTCGACGGAAAAATCAGCTATTCAGAGAATCCGACCTATCAACTTCCAACCGGAACTTACCACATCGAGTCGCACCGCTGAGGGTTCAGAGAATCTTCAGCGATGAGGTAAGGTATCGCGCTACGAGCAAAATGCGGGGATTCTTCGCTTCGCTCAGAATGACAAACAAAGCGACCTCAATGCGTTGCAGTACCTGCTGCGTTGTCGCCGGCGATGGGCCAGCCGTCCGCCGACCAAGATAGTGGACGGATGTCCAGATGCGAGCGTCCGTCGAGTGAGAGATTCGCCTCGTAGTGGATACTGAATCGCTCGGGGGCGGCGACGTTGTCGTAGTCCAGCACCCGTCCGAAGTGGCCGGGACCGATGCGTTGCGCGTCGGAGGCGAGGAAGAGCGAGCCTCCGCCCGTCGTCATCGGCTTTCCCTCGCGGTCGAGGTACGGTCCGGTGATCGCGCGGGCGCGTCCTACGCGGATGTTGTAGGTGCTGTCCTTGCCCTTGCAGCAGCTTCCGTGATTCACAAACAGGTAGTAATAGCCGCCGTAGAAGATGAGGTCCGAGGCCTCGGACTCGCGCGCCGTGGCGATGGCCGCGCCCAGTTTGTTCGGCTCCAGCGCAAGGCCGGTCTTGGGGTCGAGTTGGGTGACGCGAATACTGCCGTGGTACGAGCCGTAACAGACCCAGAGCGTTCCGTCGGGAGCGAGAATCACGCCGGGATCAATGGCGTTCAGGTCTTCCGTCCCGTCGGATGTAACCACCACGCCGCGATCCGTCCACTTGTATGCCGGATCCTTCGGATCGAGAACCGGGTTGGTAATCAGGCCAATCGCCGACTGGAACGATCCCCAGCTCGACACCGCATAGTAGAGATAAAACTGGTCGCCAACGCGAACAATATCCGGTGCCCAGACGTTTGCGCCGCTGTTCTTCGGCACTGCGGCGTGAACCTCGTCGGGAATCTGCGCGAAGACGCTGCCCTCGCGCGTCCACGTCACCCGATCCGGCGAAGAGTAGAACGGAATCCCGCGCCCGGTCGAGTAGACGTAATATTTGCCATGGAAGCGCACGACCGTCGAAGGATCGTGCAGCCCGGGCATTCCGACCACCGGAACGCCGATTGCAGGCCCACGCGGCGCAGCCTGTTGCACCGGAACCGGCGCTACAACCGGCGCAGACGAAGCTCCTGTTTGCGAGACTCCCTGCATCGCAACCGTAAATACGACACCCGCCCGTATTGCCTTCGAGATGATCTTCCGCAACCCAACCTGCAAGTTCATGAACTCTCCTGATTCCTTCATTTGAATATTATTGCCAGTGTCCTGTTTCTAAAATTCGCGGCAGAATCAGGTCGGGCCTTCAGCCCTTGGTCTATTAGTTGGGCGTCTACCCAGACCTTCGGTCTGGGCTGGTATGGGACGGGCCGCTGGCCCTTGGTTCTATGTTATTGGAATATTTGGGTGATGGGGTAGAGCGTGATGGGGTGAGCAAAAGCAGATTCCTCCGCTTCGCTGCGGAATGACAAACAAATCAATTTACATAACGCTCAAAATGCTCTAACGCTGGCGTTCGCGGCGCCGCGCACGGACAAAGCTGCTGACGCAGAAGTAGCCGAAGATCGCCAACATCACCAGCGCGCCTAGTAATTGCTTCTCCCCCTCCGAGCGAGTCGCCATCAGATTCACTCCCGACGCGTGGGCCGCAATCAAGTGCCACTGAGCCCGCAGACGCCAGACCGATCCCAGAGCAAAGAGCGCGAAGATTCCAAAAAAGACTCCGGTAACCTCCAGCCAAAGCACTGCGGAGAGACGCACTATCGGCCTCCACGTCGCCTCGACAAAGCGTCGCATGGCGCGGCGCAATCTGGAGATAAACCCCGCTGGCTGGGTTGACTGCGCCGGACCGCTCGCGCTTCGGGGCGCAGAATGGCTTGCCGCCGTCGCATTGCTGGCAGCCGCCGCATCAATCGTCGACGACATCGTCTTTACCGCTTGTCGCGCTCCAGAGCCTAGCGCTCGTCCCAAACGAACCGCATCCATTCCCGCAGTGTAGCCTGTCGCGCCTGCTCAGCGAAAGTCTTACCATCCCATGCGCAGAATTGCTCCATCATCCACGAGACCAAAACCTGCTCTGTTGCATCAAACCAGCAGTAGAGCTTGCATTGCAGCGGATTCCTCCCCGGCGTATTCTAGGGGTAGAAAGGTCTGATGGATTGCTGGCTTTGGGGCCAGAGAGCCCAAGGATCAAAGAGATTGACCCGCAATGCCGTTCCCGCCGATGAACCTCTTCGCAGAGGAAGACGTTTCAGGGTAGGAATACCCGGTGCGGCTGAATCGCAACAACGACTTCAATTCCAACGGCAGCGCGGAGGCGGCTTTGAATCAAAAAGTGAAGAACCTGATCCAGAAGTTGGGCGAGGCGATCCACGAGTCGGTCTCCGAGTCGGAAAACATTGCTGGCGTGGTGAAGGACATTCGCGAGCAGGGATTCGATGTGCTGTTGATGCTGGAGGCCACCATCGGACTCAACGAGGTGGAGGCCGAGGCGGACGAGGTCACAGAGGCGGACAGCGAGGTCGTAAGCGGCCCCTTTACCAGCCACGATCTGAGCTTCCTCAAGTCGCTGCGCATCACACTTCCCGACTCCGAAGAGAGCGCCAAAGACATCGACATCGGCCCGCCGTCTGACTCCCCCGCCGATCCCTCCAGCGAAGAATAATTCAGACCACTCGACGAGCCAGCCGTGCGCCTCTCTCTGCCTGTTGGACGACGGGTTCGCGGCTACTTTGGCTCCCTCTGTCGGGCTGGACTTGCAAAATGTAAGTGCTCGCGTGATAGACTCTCGGTTCAATCTGGTTGCGCTTCGCGGCAAGCCGTGATCCTGCTTATGACTTGTCGTATGCTTGGTGGCACTTAGGCTTGGAAAGAAGAGGATTTCATGAGAGATACATTGGGTGTACTGCTGGCGGGTGGCGCTGGCGAACGGCTTTTTCCTCTCACACGCGACCGTGCAAAACCAGCGGTTCCCTTCGCTGGACAGTACCGCATCATCGACATCACGCTGTCCAATTGCATTAACTCCGACCTGCGACACGTCTATATTCTGACCCAGTACAAGGCTCTGTCGCTGAACCGACACATCCGCGAGGGCTGGGGTCCGGTGGTGGCCAACGAACTGGGCGAGTTTATCGAAATTCTTCCTCCCATGCAGCGCGTCTCGAAGTCCTGGTATCAGGGCACGGCGGACGCGGTCTACCAGAACATCTACTCCATCGGGTCGGAGGAGCCGCGCTATGTGCTGATCCTCTCCGGCGACCATATCTACAAGATGAACTACGGCCTGATGTTGCAGCAGCACAAGGACTCCGGCGCCGACGTGACGCTGGCCACGCTGCCCATCGCCCCCGAGGACGTCTCGCGCTTCGGCGTGGTGGAGGTCTCGCGCACCGGCGAGATCACGGGCTTCGTCGAGAAGCCGAAGACGACCAACATTCGCTCGCCGTTTGATCCCAATGTGGTGGACGCCTCGATGGGCATCTACATCTTCAACACCGACGTTCTGCTGCCTGAGTTGATCAAGGACGCCGAAGACCCCGACTCCAGCCACGACTTTGGCAACGACATCCTGCCCAAGCTGCTGGGCCGAGTCAAGATGTGCGCCTACAACTTCGTCGACGAGAACAAGCAGTGCGCCCTGTACTGGCGCGATGTGGGTACGCTGGACGCCTACTACGAGGCCAACATGGACGTCGCCGGCATTACGCCCATCTTCAACCTGTACGACAAGAGCTGGCCGATGCGTACGCGGACCTATCAGCATCCGCCCGCCAAGTTCGTCTTCGGCGAGCCGGGACGTACCGGCATGGCGATCAACTCGGTGGTCTGCGCCGGATCGATCATCTCCGGCTCGGTGGTGCGCAACTCAGTGGTCTCGCGCGATGTGCGCGTCAACTCTTACGCCGAAGTGGACTCCTCGGTCGTCTTTTCCCACGTCAACATCGGACGGCACTGCCATATACGCCGCGCCATCATCGACCGCGACGTCCATATTCCGGACGGTACGGTGATCGGCTACGATGCCAACGAAGACAAGAAGAACTACTTTGTCTCGCCCAGTGGGCTGACCGTAGTCACGCGCGACTACTCGGCCTACGAGAACCCGGTCAGCTCCGAGTTCAGACAACCCGGAAGCACGACATAATTCCGCTCTACGCAGTCACGCCGCCAGCAGAGAGATGGCGGCGTGACCGCGTAGGCGAAGGAAATACAACTTAGAAAAACGAAAAGCAGATTCCTCCGCTGCGCTACGGAATGACAAGCAAAAAACAAGCAACGGCGAATGAAACAAGCAACGGCAAATGCTGGAGGATCAGTAGAAACGCTCTTTTGCAGATACGTTATATACGTCGATACGCCCTACGGAACGACAGACTAACGACTGCTTGACATCGATCTTTGCCCTGTCGTCGACGAATCTCTGCGCCCCAAATCCCTGAGGACATAGACGCGATACGACATTGAGTTCCCGTAGAGTTCAAAGGGGCCTTCGGTGGAATCCAGTCGGTACGCCGAGTTGAGGTAGTCGCGAAACTCCGGCCAGGTATTCAACTTGTCGAAGCTGTAGCTGGACTGCTGGAACCAGGCATTGCTCAGCAGAATGACGGTCGGCGGGTTCTGCTGAATCTCGTCCCAGAAGATCTTGCGGTAGTAGGGCACGACCTTGCCGTCATCAGGCCCGAAGAACTGAAGATCTCCAGTGAATTCAGTGCTTTGAACCAGACCGAGACGGTAGAGCGCACTGTAACATCCTCCCACCATGTCCAGACACTGCACCTTGCCCTGAAGTTGGTCTCCGCCCAGACGCGTGAGATCCTGCTCCAGCACCGGAACCGCCGCATTAACCACATGCAGTCCATGCACCTTACGAGCGTTGAGGGGAAGCATCACCAGGACGCCGAAGGCCATGCCCAGCATGCCAACGTTTCTGCGCCAACCGCGATCCTTCATCGCCGCCGTCAACTCCAACCCGACCCAGAGCAGACCGAAGCAGAGGAAGGTGATGCGGTGATAGTCGTAGCCCTTGCGCTGTACGAAGTAGGAGATGCCGCCAAAGAAAAATCCCGCGCGCACAGCCCACATCTCCCAGTTGGCGCGCTCTTTGCTTGCGATGGCGAGCAGGAGAGTGATCGGCAGGTACACCAGAAAAGCCTGAGGAAGGCTGCGACGGATCAGCACCCACAGCGTAGGGTGCGCCAGCGTCGAGTAGTACGGAACCAGTTTGCCGAGGATGAAGAGGAACGAGCCAAAGGCGTGCCGGGGCAGCAGAAATTCGAGCAGAATCGCCAGCGCAAGGGCAAAGCCCGCCAGCGCAAACAGAATGTACACCGTAGGCGACTGGCTGCGTCGGCGCAGCGCGAAGAATGGGAAGAGCAGCAGGCAGAGAGCGAACGGAACGACCGTCGGCTTGATCAGGATCGCCATCCCCATTGCGAGTCCAAACGGCAGCATCAACGCGGGCCACGCCTTGCGCACCGCAGACAGCAGAAACGCGTAACCGATGAAGATCAGCACCGCCATCACTTCGTCGCGCTCTGCGGCCTGCCACGGTCCCAGCGATCCCACTTGCAGGCTGAAGAGCACACCGGCAAAGAGTCCGGCGAGCCAGTCATACGGTCGCGCAATGACGATCATGGCGAGCGTCATCGAGCCGAGCAGGGTGAACTCGTAGAACCTCCATCCCAGATCTCCGCCGCCGAAGAGGCTGATCGCCCACCGCTCGGTCAGGTAGGCTCCGGGCATGTTGATGTCGTAGATGTCTTTGTAGGGGATCTTGCCGTGGTTCAGCAACAGCACGATGTAGTGCATGATCTGCGTGTCCCACATCCATTGCCAGTGGAGGGTGAAGACGACATAGCAGACCGCCCCCGCCAGCAAGACCGCAGCGCAGAGTAAGCGAAAGAGATCGATCTGGCGATCCGACAAGGTCGTCTGCATGGCTTTGCGCAATTATACTGCGGCGAAATGTATTTCCTTGCTGTAGTTGCGCAAGGATGTTGCGGATTCAATCCTGCCACATTGCACGATACGAGCAGTCCTTATTCGTCATCTACGAATGCTAGACTCTATGCATCGCAAACAGCTTCGCGGCA
>JARLFY010000058.1 GCA_031296325.1 Acidobacteriaceae bacterium
GGTAGACGCCCAGCGAATGGACCAAGGGCTGAAGGCCCGCCCTATAGCTCTGCTGCGGATAAAAACGCTGTATTCGAATATATGTCGATACCGCCTAGGAAAATTATTTCCCACGCAACAAGCATTTTTTTTCACATTCATTATCTTTTTCTGTTAGCGTTCTTCGGACAGCACATTGCTTGAAGTCAAACATTTCAACGATCTAACTGCCAGACCAAGTTTGGCACATGAATTGCTTATACCAATAGTGAACGACGAGCATGTCCCTATGAAAGGGGAAATTATGACCAACAAATTAGCTATTCTCTCCTGTGTCGCCCTTCTCTGTTTCGCGCCCGCCGTTATGTCGCATGCAACTGCGATTGGTACTGTCGAAACGATCGACCTCACACAAAGCGGCTGCTGTGGTAACGGCCCGACCTTTGCAGTGGTAACTCTCACGCAGGGTTCTGGATTCGTCTCCGTCGCGGAAACCTTGTCGAGCGGTATCGACTTTGTCGGAACCGGAGCGGGCGATTCGCTGGCATTCAATCTTGCCGGCATAACCTCATCTAACATCACCTTAACCGGCAGTTCTGTCGGCGAATATACCTTTGCCACCGGAAGTGAAAAGAACTCGCCCTTCGGCAACTTCACGGATGCTCTCGACTGCATCAACTGTGGCCCTGGAGCCAGTAAAACCTACCCAGGCCCAGTAAACTTCAATATTACCCTCGCCGGAATCGACCTGAGTCAGTTCACAGCAACTGGCGGAGCATTGTTCGCCTCTGACATCATCGACTACAACGTGGATGGGAACAAGACCGGAGTCGTTGGTGGAGGAACTCCAACATACGTGACTCCAACCCCGGAGCCGACCTCTTTGCTTCTGCTCGGCACGGGAATCATTGCAATGGCAGGGATCGCGCGTCGGCGCATCTCTTCCCTTCACAACTAGATCCATTAAATAGACTACAAATAAAGCGCGCACCCCGAAGTATGGGTGCGCGCTTTGTTTGTTCCGCTGCATCCCGCCTCGGTTCAGCGAATGGAGTGACGTTCTACAACCTCGACCATAGCAACTTGTCGTAGCCCAATTTGACTGTCATTCCGCAGCAAAGCGAAGGAATCTGCTTTTAAATCGCTCCACGGCGGTCTACATCCTTTATGAAAACGCATTACTCTCCTGATAGAAAATCTCTGCTTTCCGCCCTGCGCTCCACTTCCTTTGTTAGCATCAATTTATGTCCGACCTCGACCTCACGATCCTCATGCCCTGCCTCAACGAAGCGGAGACTCTAGCCTTCTGCGTTCGTCAGGCGGTGCAGGCGATTCAAGCCAGCGGAGTTGCTGGAGAGGTCGTCGTCGCCGACAACGGCTCGACCGACGGCTCGCAGCAGATCGCCCGCGCCGAGGGCGCTCGTGTCGTCGACGTTCCCACACGCGGCTATGGAGCCGCGCTGATTGCGGGCATTGAGGCCGCGCGCGGCAAGTTTGTCATGATGGCCGACGCCGACGCCAGCTACCACTTCGAACACCTGCCCCGCTTCCTCTGCAAACTCAACGAGGGGTACGACCTCGTCATGGGCAATCGCTTCGCCGGCGGCATTGAGCGCGGAGCGATGCCGCCGCTGCACCGCTATCTCGGCAACCCGGTTCTTTCGACCATCGGGCGCATCTTTTTCTCCATCCCGGTGCGTGACTTCCACTGCGGTCTGCGAGCCTTTCGCCGCGACGCAATTCTGGCGCTGAACCTGCGCACAACGGGCATGGAGTTCGCCTCCGAGATGGTCGTCAAATCCTCACTGGCGGGTCTGCGCATGACCGAGGTTCCCACAACGCTCTCGCCCGATGGACGCTCTCGCCCGCCGCATCTGCGCTCCTGGCGCGATGGCTGGAGACACCTTCGCTTCCTTCTGCTCTACAGCCCACGCTGGCTCTTCTTCTACCCCGGATTGGCCGCACTCGTTGTGGGTCTGATTCTCTCCGCTGCGCTGCTGCCGGGGCCGCTGGTTCTGCACTTCTGGGGAGCCACCCACTCGCTGGACGTCGATACCCTGACCTACGCGCTTGGTCTGGTTCTGGTCGGAACGCATATCACCGTCTTTGCGATCTCGGCCAAGGTCTTCGGAACGCAGGAGGGATTTCTTCCCGTCAACCCGCAGTTCGAGCGACTCTTCAAGTTCATCACGTTGGAGACGGGACTTCTCTTCGGCTGCCTCCTGCTGCTGATCGGCGCGGGAATCCTCGGCTACGCGATCTTTCTCTGGCACGCCGCAGGCTTCGGCCCACTCTCGCCAACGCGAATGCTGCGCCTCACTCTGCCCTCGGTCACGCTCTTCATGCTGGGCGTCGAGGTCATCTTCGGCAGCTTCTTCCTATCCCTGCTCGGCCTCAACCGCCGATAGGAATGCTGCAAGAGCATTTCCCTCATTACGATGGTGTGGAAAGAATAATTGTCATTCTGAGCAAAGCGAAGAATCCCCGCATTTTGCTCGCGCCACGACACACTGCACATTGGCAGAGAGATCCTATCCGGCGCGGCGGTCTTCCAACACTTCGTCGAGCATCTCGGCCAGCGAGTCGGTGCGTGTGCGAACCGTGTCCTCGGTGCGATCCACCAATCCTGCCAGCGTGTCGTAGCGCGCGCGCAGGGCCAGCAGTTCATCGGCGATATTCAGCGCGGCCAGAACCGCGACGCGCAGGGAATCGACCGTGCCGCCGCAGGACGCAACGGCGCGCATCTTGCCATCAACCACTTCGGCCAGCCGTTCAATGTACTCGGCATCGCTGCCCCTCAGGTTGTAGATCTGGTCGTAGATGTCAACGCTGACCGCCCCAGAGTCAGCCGCGTCGTTCTGAGCGCTCTCCGCTTCGCTCTGGGCCTGATCCATTCCGTCCTGCAACTCGTCCAACTCTGCCACGCGCGCCTCCTCTCTCAAGTTCGTTCGACTACAACCAGCAAATTCCATGCGTCCACACAACGCGATCTACAACAATTCGTCGATCTCGCTCATCATACGCTCAACGCGCTGGCGAACCTCTTCGCGTTCCTTGTTGAACGTGGCGATCTGGCTCTCCGCCGCTTCTTTATCGCGCTGGAGGGCTTCGGCCTTGCTCTTAATCGCCTCGGCATTGCTCTGTGCCGTTACGATCTGGCTCTCGGCGTCTGCAATCAGACTTTCGGCGGTTGCAATCTGGCTCTGAACATCGGCAATTTGGCTCTCGGCGGCCTGCGCCTGCGCGGCAAGCTGCTCCCGCAACGAGGCCACCTCGGCCTCGGCCACAGCGCGCGCCTCGCGCTCCCGCTTCACAATCTCCACTGCTCGCAGCACCTTCTGCTCGAGCGCCTGAAACTCATCCACACTCACACCTGAACTCATATTGAAAGTATAGTGCGAATTTGCGCTCGTTGCCGCCTGTTGCAACACTTCATCGCAGAAGAAATCCTCTAGCTTTGGTTCAGATCATAGATAAATCGAATCTTCAGAAGACGAAAGGCTCCCAGCACGACCTTCCTGACCATTCCGCGAGCGGCATTGCGAAAGCGTCTGCGCCACAGAATTATTCCCCAGAAGGGATGCACCCAGCGCTCGGGAATCTTTCTCTTTTCGCGCTGTCGGACGAAGGTCGCAACGATGCCGTTGAACATCACCGATGGCGCAAACCATTGCTCATAAGCCAGCTGCGCCAACCGTCCCCGCTCCGCGCTCTCAGCCACATGCCGCTCCAGAATCTCCGGCAACTGCATGATCTTTCGTTCGGGAATGAGCAGCAGAAAAGAGTCCCAATCCGGCCCCTCGGGCAGCAGAAATTGATCCGACATCAGCACCGGAGCAACCCCCATCTGCATCACCTCGAAGAGGCGCAACCCGCCCGCGCTGGCTCCTCGCGGACACAGCCCGAAGTGGCTTGCGGCAATCGTCTCCGCATACTCTCTCTGGCGCGCCACGCGATCCGTCTGCGATGGATCCCAGTGGTAGTAGCTGGAGGTATTTTTGATCAGCACGTCGGCTCGCTGGTAGTCGATCTTGTACAGCTTCTTGCGCAGCAGCGAGGTCGAGCCTCCCGCAAACGAAACCAGGTAGCGCTTCTCTATTGCCGGCATCGGCCTCACCTGAGGGTTCAGGGAGTCAATAAAATTGTGGCTTGCCGTGCGGCGCAGATCGAACCATCTCGCCCGCTCCGCATTGGTGTAAATTCCGGGAAGCAGCGACACCACGCCATCATCGTCCCAGTAGACAAAGCACTTCTCCGGGTAGAGTCTGGGCAGAGCACTGTCCACGATCCCCTCGCCATGGGCCGGAACGCTGCCCACAAAGACGATCATCTCTGCGCTTGCCGCATCCTCCACCAACTCATGTAGCGGAGGATGCGACAGGCGATGCAGCTCAATCATCGCTTGCAGGGCGGACGCACGCAGACCAACAAGATGGATCTTCATCCGTTCATCGCCCCTGCGGTTTTAGGCTCCGACCGGCTCCGTCACCGGAACCCGAACCGGCGTCAGCCAGTCGTATTTATCCGGCTTGATGCCGTTGACGATGGCGAAGAACTCCTCATGAATCGCCGAAGTAATCGGCCCCATCTTGCCGTCGCCAATCAGGATGCGATCGACCGAGCGCAGATGCGTCACCTCGGCGGCGGTTCCGCTGAAGAACGCTTCGTCACTGATGTAGACCATCTCACGCGGCATCGCCTGCTCCACCACGGGAATGCCCAGCGACTTCGCAATCGTCAACACCGACGCGCGCGTAATTCCGCTCAGCACCGAGTTGGCCAGCGGAGTTGTGTACAGAACTCCATCGCGTACCAGAAAGATATTCTCGCCCGACCCCTCGGACAAGTAGCCATTCACATCCAGCGCAATCCCCTCGGAGTAGCCATTCGTCTCGGCCTCCATGCGGATCAACTGCGAGTTCATGTAATTCGCTCCCGCCTTGGCCAGCGACGGAATCGTATTCGGCGCAAGCCGGCTCCAGCTAGATACGCAGACATCCGCGCCATCGTTGCCCGGAACGTACTTGCCCCACGGATAGTTGGCGATGTATACCTCCATCGGAGACGTCAGCGGATTCACTCCAAGCTCGCCATACCCGCGAAACGCAATCGGGCGAATGTAGCACGGAGCAACGCCGTTGGCCTCGACCACTTCAACTACGGCCGTGCACAGTTCCTCAAGCGAATACGCCATCGGCATCCGGTAGATCTTTGCCGAGTCCAGCATCCGCTGCATGTGCTCGCGCAGGCGAAAGATCGCCGCGCCATTCGGCTGCGCGTAACAGCGCAACCCTTCAAACACCGAAGACCCATAGTGAACCACATGCGACATCACATGGATTTGGGCCTTCTCCCAGGCAATCAACTGCCCGTTATGCCAGATATTCTTCGTAGTCTCTAACGCCATCTTCCACTCCTTGCCAGCAGATCCAACGATCGCACCGTCTAATCTCTGAATTTCTCATTATACCGTTGTATAAATTCTACTCGCCTCGCCGCCCCTCGCGTCAGCCCCCCAAGAACTCCGCATCCACATACAACAACGCCCGCAAAAACACGGTTTTATACTGATAAACACCACCCAAAAACATTTCTATGGTTAAAAAATAAGTAGGTATTGTCATTCTGACCCTCGAGCGTAGCGAAGGGGGAAGAATCCCCGTATTCTGTTCGTACCGCAACGCATTACACTATTGCTACAGGATCCTAATCCGTATTTTGTTTTTGCACTTGATCCGCGTTAATCCGTGGTCGGCTTTTTAGTTCAAGGGAGATCAGTATGCCGCGCGAACTCGATTGGAATGACACCGAAGAGATTGGCATTCAGCTACAGGAGATGTTTCCCGAGACCGACCCTTACTCGGTGCGCTTCACCGATCTGCACAAGTGGGTGGTGCAGTTGCCCGACTTCGTAGGCGACCCGGCGAAGTCGAACGAGGGAATTCTGGAAGCCATTCAAACCGCCTGGCGCGAAGAGTACGAAGACGCCAAGGAACTTTGAGGCTGCGGTTTTCTGCGCACCTCTTCACTCCGCGCTGCGTCTCTGCATTGAACGGTTAGCGCTGAGCGAGTTCGTCGCGCATGGCCTGCATCTCGGCCAGTGCGTGCGCATTGCCGGTGCGCTGCGCGGCGGCAATTCCCTCGTCGAGACGGGCGCGCGTCGCCTCGATATGTTCCAGCGCAAGCAGCGTCTGCGCCGAGATCTGGTAGGCGGGAACGTAGTCCGGCGAGTGCGCAATGAGCCGGTCGAACTCAACCAGCGCGGCCTCGGGGTTGCTCTGCGAGAGGTGTTCCATCGCCAATCCGTAGCGGGCGAAGGCGTTGGTCGGATCCATCTGGAGAATTTCCGTAAGCGCGGCGAGTTTGTCCATGAAGAGATTCTATCCGCTGCAACCGCAGTCAGCTTCACAACTGGATTTAGAATAGAGAGATGGGATACGTGTTGGCAGTCTCACGAACCGTGGCGGAGTCGCAGGCCGAACGCAGCGAGATCATCTTTCCTGCGGACTCGAACGCTTTGGGCAACCTCTTTGGCGGACGATTGATGCAGTTCATCGATCTGGTGGGCGCGGTCTCGGCCGTACGCCACTCGCGGGCCATCGTGATTACGGCCGCCACCGACCATATCGACTTTGTCGCTCCGGTGCATGTCGGCGATCTGCTGATTCTCAAATCCAGCGTCAATCGCGCCTTCCGCACCAGCATGGAGGTCGGCGTAAAGGTGATGGTGGAGGACGCGCTCGGCCAGACCCTGCGCCACGTCGCCTCGGCTTACGTCACCTACGTCGCCGTTGACCGCGAGGGCCACTGCATCCCGGTTCCCTGCGTCACGCCCGAGACCGAGCACCAGATGCGCCGCTACGAGGACGCCGCGCGACGCCGCGAGATGCGATCCGGAGAGACGCAACGCAAGAAAGAACTACGCGCCAAACTCGGCCCCGGCTGGCACGTTTAATCGGCTCGGCGTCGGCAATCTGTAGTCGGTCAGAGCAAGAGTAATCATCTAAAATTTTGAAGTAGAAGAGGAGATCTATGGCAACGCAAGGACAAGTTCCTCCAGCGCCGCAGCCTTTGCCGGGTGTGGCGCATGTAATCGCGGTAGGCAGTGGCAAGGGCGGCGTGGGCAAGACGACGGTCGCGGTGAATCTGGCGGTGGCGCTGGGTAGACTTGGCTATCGCGTGGGCCTGATCGACGCCGACATCTATGGCCCCAACGTACCGACGATGCTCGGCCTCACCGATCAGCCAAGCGTCGACGGCGTGGGCAACATCCAGCCGCTCACCGCGCACGGAGTCAAGTTCATCTCCGTCGGTTCGATCTCTCCCGGCGACCGCCCGATGGTAATGCGCGGGCCGATGCTGCACCAGATCATCCGCCAGTTCCTGCAACAGGTGGAGTGGGGCGAGTTGGACTTTCTGCTCATCGACCTGCCTCCCGGCACCGGCGACATCGTCATCTCGCTGGTGCAGATGGTTCCGCTGACCGGCGCGGTCGTCGTCTCCACGCCCAGCGATGTCAGCCTACAGGACGCGCGCAAGGCCATCGAGATGTTCCGCCAGGTGAAGGTCGAAGTCATCGGCATGGTGGAGAACATGAGCCACTTCACCTGCCCGCACTGCCAGCAGGGGATCGACATCTTCTCTACCGGCGGAGCCGAACGCACAGCCTCCGAGGCAGGACTCGATTTCCTCGGCGCGCTCGACCTGAGTCCGACGATCCGCTCCGGCGGAGATCAGGGCCAGCCCGTCACGCTTGCAGGAGAAGACGACCCACTAGCCAAACCCTTCTTCGAGGCAGCACGCCGCGTCGCCGCACGAGCCAAGGAGATCGCCGCCTCCAGCGAAGAGATCCTGGAAATCAGCTAACCCGCGAGGCGGTCTGGATGGCCTCCCCGCCATCCAGACCAATTCCCCTCGAAAGTAGGAGAATCAACTCCGTCGCATGATTCTTTCTTGTTCAAGACTAATGATTCTCGTATGATGAGTCCATGGCAAAGCGCGAGGGAAAAACCGCTCCACTGATCCTCTTTACCGCAGAGGATCGCGCATTTCTTGCGGATTTGAAGCGGAGTTCTCTGGCCCGAGTGAAGCGGGTTACAAAGACCAAAGAATCTGCGTTACAGGAGCTGAGCGACGCAGGTCTCTACATTCGTACCGGCAAGTTACGCAAGCAACTCAAGTCGGTTGCATAATCTCTCTGCATCCTTCGTGCTGGGCTACCACGGCTGCGATGTGGCCGTCGCAGAAGATCTGCTAAACAATCGCCCGATTGTTCCCTCTAATAATGACTACGACTGGCTTGGCTCTGGCATTTATTTCTGGGAGGCAAATCCGTTGCGCGGTCTGGAGTTTGCTCGTGAAGCATCGAGACGCAAGTCAAAGACAATTCGTATCCCTACCGTAGTTGGTGCCGTGATCGATCTGGGATACTGCCTTGATCTCACCACCAGTCGAGGCTTGCAAGCGACAAAGACTGCATATTCAGAACTTCAACTGGTCTACAAGGCGGCTGGGCTTCCGCTTCCAGTGAATGATCTCAACAAAGGGCTTCATCGTCTGGACTGTGCCGTGTTGAACTATCTTCATCGTCTTCAGTCTCAAGAGGGCAAACCTGCATTCGATACGGTCAAGGGCGTGTTTATCGAGCGGCCTCTACTCTATCAAGGATCAGCCTTTGGCGTAAAGAATCACATCCAGATCGCCGTCCGAAATCCCGATTGCATCAAGGGTGTCTTTCGCGTTCCAGCCTCTCATCTCGATTCGGATGCATAGTAACGGGCTAGCTTCCGTTGCAACTAGCGAGAACGCCGAAGGATCTGCGCTGGCAGCTTAGAGCCGCTGAGGGAGAGCGTAAAGCCCGCGACGGCCACCCACACAATCGACGCTACCGCAATTGTCAGAATGTCCTTCGCGTGAGTGGCGACGGGCGGGAGTAAGTGCGTTGCGGCGCTGGTCGCGGCGTAGGCTACCAGCGCGGCCAGCAGTGCGCGGCCCATCTCGCCAAACTCCAGATGCAGCAGCGAGACCAGACGTTTGCGATGCAGCAGCACGGCCAGCGAGACGGTCTGCACCATGATGCCAATGTCGGAGGCAATCGCCAGCCCGATCAGTCCGCGTGCGTGGAAGAGCGCGGCGTAGATCGGAAACGAGAGGACGGTGATGATCGTCCCGGTGATCGCCGGAGTCATCGTATTGCTGGCCGCATAGAACGCCCGGGCGTAGATTCCCTGACTCGCCCACAGAGCCAGCGTAAGCGCCAGAACGCCGAAGAGTTGCGAGGTTGCGGCGGCATCGGCGTGGCTAAAGCGTCCGCCGCGAAAGAGGTCGAGCAGCCACGGAGCCAGCGCGATCATCCACGCCGAGACGATCATTCCCACAGCAAACAACCGCGAAACCGAGCGCCCCACCGACTCGGAAAAATCGTAGGCGCGGCCCTGCTGGTAGAGCGACGCAAAGAATGGCAGCGAGGCCGCGCCCGCCGCCGGACCAATCACGTTGAACGGCGCGTTGAAGAGATTCTTGGCGTTGGTAATCAGCGTGACTCCGCCCACTTGGATCGAGCCAAAGTAGCTGAGAAAATAGCTATCGAACATCACCAGCGAGACGCCAATCATCAGCGGCAGCGAGAGCGTCAGCCACTCGCGAAAGGCCGGATCGTTGAAGCCCACAATCGGTCGATAGTGCAGCCCGGCACGAAATGCTCCCAACGAATTGATCAGCGCCGAGCCGACCAGCGCTCCACCCAGCACGCCCCACGCCAGCGAGTAGATGCCGATCTGGCGATGCAGCAACAGCGCTCCTGCAATGATTCCTCCGTTGTAGAGCAGCGGAGTGCAGGCCTGATAGACGAAGATCTTGCGCACCTGTAGCCGCGAACTCATCACGCTGCCGACGAAGAAGAAAAGCTGTACGGGAAGGATCAGCCGGGTCAACGAGGTGCAGAGGTCGGCGCGCGCAGCGTCGATGCGAAAGCCCTCGAAGGCGAAGAGAACGTACTGCCGCGCGAAGAGTTCGGCCAGCAGAATTCCCCCGCCCAGGACCAACAGCATCGTCGTCAGGATCACCGAGAGAGCGCGGTCGCCTCCCTCCTCGTCGCCCGCCTCGCGATAGCGATTGAGGATCGTAATCACCGAGATCGACGCCGCACCGCCGATCAGAAAGTAGTTGATCAGGTCGGGCAGTTTGAAGGCGGCCTGATAGGCGTCCTGCTCAATACCCGCGCCGAACAGGTGGTTCACAATCTTGATGCGCACCAACGCCAACAAGCCGGAGAGGACGGCGCTGGCCATCAGCAACATCGCCGCCGAACCCGCAGTGTGCTTGCCAGCGGGTCGCAGCGAAGTCTTCGACGTCGTAAGTCTCTGTGTTTGAGAGTTCAATCTACTTCCCATCGCCTATGGAGTCGGCCTCGTCGAACAGAGAGCCGATGAGGGATGGGCCGAGCCGCTCGCGCTTCGGTCCTCGAGCGGGATGAGCCGGGGCAGGCTCTGCCGCCTCGCTCAAGCGCGCACGTATAGGCTGAACCAGGGCGACGACTTCGACTGGCGCAGTAGACTCTTCCACTTCAATAGGATAAGCCACAAGCTTGACTCCGCCGCTTGAAACCGATGGAGCTGCAAGTCTCACGTTTGGCTGGCTGACGGCAGGCTTGGCGAGCAGCGCGGCCAACGACTCCAACTCGCGACGCAGACCAAGCAACGGCTTGGAGGAAGAGGACTCGACTCCCGAAGGTTTGGAAGCGGATGAACTGGAGGGGGACGGCTCGGCTACAGCCAGAGCGATCTGCGGCTCCTTCTGCTTCAACTCGCTCTGTAGCAGTTGTCGCGCACCGGAAATGGTGTATCCCTCGTCCTTGAGCAACGTCTTGACGCGGAGCGCCATCTCCACATCGCGACGGCGGTAGAGACGCTGGCCCGTACCGCCCTTGTTGGGCTTCAACTGGGGAAACTCGCTCTCCCAGAAGCGCAGGACGTAGGTTGGCACTTCGCAGATCCGGGCCACCTCGCCGATGCGAAAGTACAGCTTGTCGGGAATCTCGGACGCCGATGCGCCCGCTCCCTGCGTAACCCTGCGGATTGGCTCGTTACGTCCCATTCGCCAACTCCGATCCCTTTCTTTCAAATTCAGGACTTCTACAGAGAGATCTAGAAGGGATTCAGCTTGGAGAGTCCCTTCTTCTTCTTGTGCTTGCTGGAGGACTCATCGCTACTGTCAAACGCCGGCTTGGCCTTTTTGCCGTCGGCGGAGGCAGTCTGCGCCGGAGGCTGCGATCCGGGAGTAACTTCATTGATGGCATCGGGAGCGGCGGCAGGCTTCTCGACCGGAGCCAACGCCGTCTGATTCGGAGGCCCAACGCTCTTCAATCCGCCGTTGTCGTCCTTTGCCGCAGCAGAATCGCTGACTGGAGCGGCTGTCGCAGCAGGCGCAGTGCCGGGAAACTCCAGAGAAGTTGACCCTGGCGTCGGCGAACCCGAGGACGGCTGAACGATCTCAACACCCAGTGCAGTTCCACCAGAGACAGCCGTCGGCGAAGTCACCGGAACGCTGGTGACAACGGCGCTCGTGCCGCTGCCTGCCCCAGTGGGAGCGGCGGAGACATCCTCGAACGCGAGTGGCGCGGCGGAGGCCGGTGCGGGAGCGGCAACCTCAGACTTCGCCGTAGCCGCCGGTGCAGTCGCAGGAGTCAGAGACGCCCCTCGTGCCGCGTAGGCCGCCGGATTCATCGAAGCACTGAAGTCGTTAATCGCCTTGCGAACGATCATTGGCGCGAGGGTCTGTTTGGCGTCCTCCAGCGGGGGATCGCCCAGCGTAGCTGCGGGAACCGTGTCCGCCTTGTGCATTACGAAGAACTCCACGCGATTGCTCAGCGTGTACTGTCCGCGACTATTCTCCAGCGCAGTGCTGGCCGCAGCCTGCTCCGGCGTAGGCGTTGGGATAGGCAATCCCATGCCGACCAATCGATCCTTCGCGTCCTCGACGTGCGGCGCTGCGGAGTGTTCCAGCACCACCTTGCGATAGGCGTCCGCAGCCTGATCGTCGTAGATCTTCTCCAGCCGCGCCTTGCCTGCCTCAGGCAACCTCAACGTGCGGATATATCGCGCCTCTGCCTCATAGGAATCGCCCAGTCCAACCAGCACGTCGTCCAGATGGCTATAGAGCGGGTAGCTATCGACCACCGTCTGGTAGCGTGCAATGGTCGCTGGCCAGTTCATGTGCGACGCGTAATACGCAGCGATGTTTGCCTCACGCGATGCCAGCGTCTCCTGCACCTCGCGCAGCCTCTGCTTGGCCTGCGGCACCAGCGGCGAGTCGGGAAACTGCTGCAACATCAGGCGATATTCTTCCTCGGCATGCGTCGTGCTGGCATAGTCGCGATCGGGCTTGTCCATCTGGCGAAAGTAAATGTCGCCAACGCGCATCTGAGCCTCGGCGGCCTCGGGCGAGTTGGGGAAGAAGGTAATAAAGTCCTTGTACTCCTGCTCGGCCTGGGTCAGCGCCGCAGCGCCGCCCTCCTTGAACCAGCTATCGGCGATGGCCAGCTTGGCGCGCATCATGTACTGCGATTCGGGGTAAGTATTCAGCAACGTCTGTAGATCAAGCCGCGCCACGTCGTAGCGTCCGTGCTTCACTGCGTCCTGCGCCTTGTCGTAGAGAGCCTTGTCGGGAAGCTTGGCGTCCTGCGCCTCCAGCGAGCCGGTCTTCTTGATCTTTTTCTCTTCCTGCCTGGTGTCCTTGGAGGCGACGACCTTCGCTTCCTTCTTGCTCATCTTCTCGTTGCTCACGGTAGCCGACTGCGGCACAACAACCGGAGCGGTGGCCGCGTCCGCCGGATTAGCCGCGTCCGGTGCCGTCGAGACCTGCGCCTGCGCGCTCATCGTCGCCGTCAACAGCGCAGCCACTGCAAATCCAGTGGTCAGCGCGCTGCGCAGATCGGAGGAGAGAGAACGAACCTGAATGCTGCTGAAGGTGTTGCTTTGCGTCATGCTTGGAACTCCATCTGCCACATGCTGAAGCGTTCTGGCTAACGCGCACTCGTCCGTGCACGGCTTGATTCTATTCTATTGCAGATTCGCCGCAACAGGTCTGCACTCCGCACAAAAGCTCCTACGCGCCCGCAACCGCCGCCCGCGCCACACGCAACAACTCCACGGCGTTCTGCTCGGTGCGTCCCTTCTCGAAGACAGCCGATCCGGCGACCAGCATGTCGGCCCCGGCCCGCACCACCAACTCGACCGTATCCAGAGCCACGCCGCCGTCCACCTCGATGCGGAAGTTCAGCCCCATCTCCTCACGCAGCCGCGCCAGATGCGCGATCTTGTCCACCGCCAGCGGAAGAAACTTCTGCCCGCCAAAGCCTGGATTCACGCTCATCACCAGCACATAGTGAACCATCGGCAGCACTTCAATCAGCGTCTCGACCGGAGTCGCGGGATTCAACACCACTCCCGACAAAGCTCCTTGCTGCTCAATCACTTGCAGCGTTCGGTGAAGATGCCGACAGGTCTCCTGATGCACCGAGATCATGTCCGCGCCCGCCTCCACAAACGCCGCAATGTACGCGTCCGGGTCTTCGATCATCAGGTGACAGTCGAGCGGCAGCTTGGTAATCGGTCGCAGAGCCTTGACCACCGGAGGCCCGAAGGTAATGTTCGGCACAAAGTGCCCATCCATCACGTCGATGTGGACGATGGTGCCGCCACCGCGCTCCGCCGCCGCAACCTCGTCGGCCAGATGCGCAAAGTCAGATGCAAGAATGGAAAACGCTAGTTCAATCATGGGCTCAGCTTCGATATTTAGGTTAGGGGTTAGGACAATACAACGTACTTCATGGGGCAATACACGCTGGGGGAAGTGTATCAGTCGGCTCAATTGATTGTTGCTGCTCGTTCTTCTCCGCACTCGACTGCCCGTTCTGGATCGCCGACTCCTCCGGCCTTCGCAACTCGCCCAGCGCCATTCTGGCCGCGCCGCGCAGAATCCGGCGAATCGGCCAGGTTCCGTCTTCTCTCGGGAAAAAGATCTCGCCCACTCGCTGCTTTTCGGGCCTGTAGTACCAGCGGCGCAGCAGCGAGAGATGGTCGGAGAGGGGTGTCAGATCCATCGCCGATCCAGTCGGCATGACACGAGCGGCCAACTCA